>DATGOE010000182.1:0-5911 GCA_035306365.1 Natronosporangium sp.
AACGTCGACGAGGCGGCCACCGCCGAGCTGCGCGCCTCCATCCGGGCGTCCCGGCCCGACCCGTTGCCGGTGTTCGACATGGGTCCGCCCCTGGAGGTCATCCTCGAGCGCGCGCTGGAGGAGACCGGGCTGCCGGCCCCGAAGCCCCCGGAGCCGCTGTGAGCGACGACCGGCTGCGTTCGGACTACGCGGCCGCGGGGTTCGGCCGGCGCCTGGAACCCGGGCGCCGGCCGGCCCTGCTGCTGGTCGACCTGGTCCGCGCCTACTTCACCCCCGGTAGCGAGCTCTACCTCGGCGGCGACGCCTGCCTGGCCAGCGCGGCGCGGCTGCTGGCGGTCGCCCGCAGCGGCGGGGTGCCGGTGGTGCACACCCGGGTCCGCTACGCCGAGGGCGGCACCGACGGCGGCGTCTTCTTCCGCAAGGTGGGCGCGCTGGCCCGGCTGGTGGGCGACTCACCCGACGGCGAGATCATGCCGCAGGTGGCGCCGCGGCCGGGCGAGCCGGTGGTCGTCAAGCAGTACGCCAGCGCCTTCTTCGGCACCTCCCTGGCGTCCACGCTGACCTCCCTCGGCGTGGACACCACCGTCATCGCCGGCGTCAGCACCAGCGGCTGCGTGCGCGCCACCGCGGTCGACGCCTGCCAGCACGGGTTCGTACCGTTGGTGGTCCGCGACGCCGTGGGCGACCGGGACCCGGGGCCGCACGAGGCGAACCTGTTCGACCTCCAGGCCAAGTACGCCGAGGTCGTCGACGAGGAGACCGCCACGCGCTACCTCGAGTCGGTGGCCTGACCGGTGATGACGATGGTGTGTCGCTGCGTGGTTACCCGCTCACGCCGTGCGCGCTCGCGTCGCGGTGACGGGCCCGCGGCCCGGGCGCGTACCGCCGGATAGCGGTGGCCGGTCACAATGGCGGTGTGACGGCGACAACTCACCCGGCCGCCGGCGGTGGTTCGGGCACGGCGGTCGGCGCTCCGGGGCGTGCCGACGTGGAACAGGCGGCCGCGTGGCTGTCGGGCCGGACCGTGGCCACGCCGGTGGTGCGGTCACCCGCGCTCGACCGGCTGTCCGGGGCGCGGCTGTGGCTGAAAGCGGAGAACCTGCAGGAGACCGGCTCGTACAAGTACCGGGGAGCGCTGCGGGCGGTGGACCGGGTGGCCCGGGAGGGCCGCCACCGCGGCGTGGTCGCCCAGAGCACGGGCAACCACGGGATCGCGGTCGCGGCCGCCGCCCGTACCTACGGCCTGGCCGCCACGGTCGTGCTGCCCGCCGACGCCGCCGCCAACAAGGTCGCGCGGGTGGAGTCGTACGGGGCGCAGGTCGTCCGCCGCGGCACGACCGTCGAAGAACGGCTGGAGGAGGTCCAGCGGCTGCACCGCGAGCACGGGTACGCGGTGGTCGACGCCTACGACCATCCGGACGTCGTGGTCGGTCAGGGCACGGCCGCGCTGGAGCTCATCCGGGAGGTGGAGCGGCGCGGCGCCGGGCTGGACGCGCTGGTGCTGCCGGTCGGTGGCGGTGGCGGGATCGCCGGCGCGTGCCTGGCGGCCACCGGCCGGGACCTCGCCATCGTCGGCGTGGAACCGGTCGGGTGCGACTCGCTGGGGCGCAGCCTCGACGCCGGCCACCGGGTCACGGTCCCACCGGCTCCCACGCTCGCGGACGGCCTGCGCCCGTCGACCGTCGGAGAGCTGCCGTTCGAGATCGCGTCCCGGTCGGGCACGACCGTGGTCCGGGTGGACGACCCGGAGATCGTGCGGGCGATGGTCCTCGCCGCGCTCCACACCGCGCTGGTGCTGGAGCCGTCGGCGGCCGCCGGCCTGGCGGGGGCGCTGCGGATCGCCGCCTCGGGCGGGTACCGCGACATCGGCGTGGTGCTGACCGGCGGCAACGTGGAACCGGCGGTACTCGCGCAGGCGCTGGCCGGTGCCGCCACCGTGGCGGAGGAGGGAGTGCGGTGAGCCCGGTACGGGTGGCGGTGATGTTCGGGGGACCGTCCGCGGAGCACGAGGTGTCGTGCGCCTCGGCGCTGTCGGTGGTGCGCGGGCTGGACCCGGACCGGTACGAGGCGGTGGCGGTCGGCGTCACCCGCGACGGCGGGATGGTGCTCGTACCGGAGGACGAGCTGACCCGGCTGCGCGACCAGCCGGCGCCCGCCCGCGCCATCGACGACCGGTTTGTGGCCGAGGGACAGCAGATCGAGCTGAGGTCGGGGCGGCCGCGACCGCTGGCCCTGGTGACGCCCGCCGGTACGCCGGACAAGGTGCTCGCCGAGGTGGACGTGGTGTTCCCGGTGCTGCACGGCCCGTTCGGCGAGGACGGGGTGCTGCAGGGTTTCCTGGAGGCCCTCGGCGTCCCGTACGTCGGGAGCGGCATCACCGCCTCGGCCGTGGGGATGGACAAGGTCGCCATGAAGCGGGCGTTCCGGGCCGAGGACATCCCGGTCACGCCCTACGTCTGGTTCGACCGGGCGGAGTGGGACGCCGCCGGTGACCGCGTCGCGCGGGTGCGTGATCTGCGGCGCCCGTGGTTCGTCAAGCCGGCCAACCTCGGCTCCTCCATCGGCATCTCGCGGGTCACCGACGAGGACGGCCTGCCGGCGGCGGTCGCCGAGGCGTTCCGGTACGACGACGTGGTGGTCGTGGAGCAGGGGGTGACCGCCCGCGAGCTCGAGTGCGGGGTGCTCGGCGGGCTCAGCCCGGCCGCCTCCGCGGTAGGGGAGGTGACGGTCAGCGGCGGCTGGTTCGACTACCAGCAGAAGTACTACTCCGACCGGGATCCGATGATCGTGCCGGCCGACCTGCCGCCGCACGTGGCGGAGCGGATCCGGGACCTGTCGGTGCGGGCCTTCCGCGCGGTCGGCTGCTGGGGGCTGGCGCGGGTCGACTTCCTGTACGACGAGGCGGCGGACCGCGTCTACGTCAACGAGCTCAACACGATGCCGGGGTTCACCGCCCACTCGATGTACCCGAAGGTGTGGGGCGCCGCCGGCGTGGCCTACCCGCAGCTGCTCGACCGGCTCATCTCCCTGGCGTTCGAGCGGCACGAGCGGCGGGCGGCCCGGAGCCTGGCACCGTGATCCTGCTGTCGGACCCGCGGGTGCCCGCGGTGGCCGTCGCCGACTGCGGGGAGCCGCTGGTGGACCTGCGGGACGTCCCGCAGCTGCGGATGGTCGCGCCGACGGGCGCCGGGGTGGGGTCGCTGGTGCGCGAGGGCGTGGCGCAGCGGCTGCTGGCCGCCCAGGCCGCCCTGCCCGAGGGTGTGCGGCTGCTGGTGGTCGAGGGCTACCGGTCGCCGCGGCGGCAGCGCGCCATCTTCGACGGCTACCGGGAGGAGCTGCGCCGTGCGCATCCGGAGTGGACCGGCGAGCGGTTGTTCGTGGAGACGTGCAAGTTCGTCTCGCCGGTGGAGGTGGCGCCGCACTGCACCGGCGGCGCGGTCGACCTGACGCTCGGTACGGACGACGGGGTGGAGCTGGACCTCGGCACGCCGGTGGACGCGACCCCGGAGGCCAGTGGCAACGCCTGCTTCACCGACGCGCCCGGCATCCCGCCGCAGGCCCGGGAGAACCGCCGGATCCTGTCCCGGGCGATGACCGGTGCCGGGTTCATCAACTACCCGACCGAGTGGTGGCACTGGTCGTACGGTGACCGCTACTGGGCCCTGCTGGCCGGCGCGGACGCCGCCTGCTACGGCGCGGTCCGGTTCCCGGCCGGCGCCGCCGTGCCCGCGCGCAGGGCGGCTGCCGAACCCACGGCGGGGCGCGACGGCGCGGCGGGTGCCGGTCGCGCGGTGGTCCCCGGACCCTAGCCAAACCGTCCGCTGTGACTCTCACCGGACAGGTCCGGCGTGCCGTCCACGTTGGCGGCAGGCCACGGCGGGCCGCCGGTGCCGGTGAGGCGTACCCCGCCCCAGGGGTCGACCTCACCGAGGCGGGCCGGGGCGCGGCGGCCGGCGATGACCACGGTCACCTCGCGCCGGCCGGCGCGGACCAGCGCGGCGATCCGCGGCTCCGGCGCGATGCGTGCGGTCCAGTGGAACCGGCCGTCGTGCGGCTCGAAACGGGCGCTGCCGCGCAGGCGCACCGGTACGCCGGCGACGGTCGCCGGACCGTCGTAGCTCACGGCCTCCTCCCGTCCACGGCCGCCGCACCCGCCGGCTGGCCGGCGCCGCGGCGCACCCCGTCGACACCGCTCCACAGCAGCGTGGTCAGGTAGTCGGTGAGTGCGGCCCGGGGCACCGGACGTCCCCGGGCCATCCACCAGTCGCCCACCGCCTGCACGAACCCGACCAGCCCGTGCGCCCACGGCTCGGCCGGGCCGGCGTCGAGCCCCAGCGACCGCAGCCGTTCACCGATCACCCGGGCCAGGCCGGCAGCCACCTGCTGCCGCGCGTCCCGCACGGCCGGCTGCGCAGCGTACCCGCCCATGACGAACCGGTACAGCCGCGGGTTCCGCTCGATCACCGACAGGTACGCGTCGATCGCGGCGGCGACGACCGACCGCTCCTCCCGTACCCGCTCGATCGCCGGCGACACCGCGGTGACGACCTTCGCCGCGAGGTGCTCACCGACGGCGAGCAGGAGCGCGGTCTTGTCGGTGAAGTAGCGGTAGAGCACCGGCTTGCTGACGCCGGCCACCGAGGCCACCTGGTCCATGTCGACCTCCGGCCCGTGGCGCAGCACCGCCCGCGTCGCCGCGCGGACCAGTGCCTCGCGTCGCCGCTCACGGTGATCCGCCCAGCGGGCGCGGCGGCCGGGGGCGCGCTCGGCCGGTGCGGCGGCAGGGGCCGACCCGTTGACTTCCGCCTGTCGGGCTCGCATGCTACTAGTCGTAACTGTTACCCGTAGTAACGTCAAACGAGGTCGGCTATGGACGCGCACCTGATGGGCCTGTCCGACCGGGAGGCCGTGGCCGAGCGGCTGCTCAGTGCGTCGGTACGGCTGAGCTACGACCCGATGGTGGAGATCGACTGGGACGCCGCGCACGATCCCGACGCGTACTGGCTGCCTCCGGAGCGCAGCAGCCTGTACGGCACCGACCTGTGGGAGCGGCTCAGCCATCCACAGCGGGTGGAGCTCACCAAGCACGAGGTGGCCAGCGCCGCCGCCGCCGGCGTGTGGTTCGAGACGATCCTCATGCAGATGCTCATCCGGCACTACTACGACGCCGACCCGACCAGCCGGCACGCCCAGTACATGCTGACCGAGGTGGCCGACGAGTGCCGCCACTCGGTCATGTTCGGCCGGCTCATCGAGGCGATGGGGTGCCCGGTCTATCCCGCGGGACGGGTGGACCACCTGCTCGGCCGCTTCCTCAAGGCCACCGCGACCGGGCCGCACATGTACGCGGCCATCCTCATCGCCGAGGAGGTCCTCGACACGTACCAGCGCGAGATCATGGCCGACGAGTCGCTGCAACCCCTGATCCGGATGGTGGCGCGCATCCACGTGGTGGAGGAGGCCCGGCACGTACGGTTCGCCCGCGAGGAGCTGGTCCGCCAGATGGCGGCGGCCGGGCGGCCGCGCCTGGCGTACGACCGGTTGCTCATCGGGCGGGCCGCCTGGTCGATCGCCAACCGGCTGGTGCACCCGCGGGTGTACGCCGCGGTCGGCATCCCGCCCCGGGTGGGGCGTGCCGCGGCCCGCGCGAACCCGCACTTCCGCGCCTCGCTGCGCTGGGCGGCGCAGCGCGTGTGCACCTTCCTCGGCGACCTGGGGCTGATCGCCGGACCCGGTCGGCTGCTGTGGTCGCGCGCCGGGCTGATCTGAGCCGCGCGCCGGTCCGCACCACCCGCAGATGCGATCTACATAGGACGATAACGGGCTAGGGCGGCCGCTCGCGGCCCGGTCACAGCCAGGGCGCCAGGGCGGTGGGCTGGGCGGTCCGGCCGGTGAGCCAGGCGGCCAGCTG
>DATGOE010000183.1:0-20965 GCA_035306365.1 Natronosporangium sp.
CCACGCCGGGCCTGCGAGCGGTCACCGGACATACCTGTCGCGGCCGGCGCCGAGCGCCACCACCCCCTGGAGGCCGATCAGCCCGCTGATCAGCAGCAGGGGTACCGTCCAGTCGCCGGTGAGGTCGTGGAGCGCGCCGAACACCAGCGGGCCGAGGCTGGCGAGGACATAGCCGAGTGACTGTGCCATGCCGGACAGCGCCGCGGCCTGGGCGGGGTCGCGGGCGCGCAGGGCGAAGAAGGACAGCGCCAGCGTGACGCTCGCCCCCTGACCGAGCCCGAGCGTGGCGCTCCACAGCAGCGCCGGCCCGGGCGCCACCACCAGGGCCAGGTAGGACGCCATACCCAGCAACGCGGCGCCGGCGGCCAGCAGCCGCTGGTCGGGTCGCCGCCGCATGAGCAACGGCGTGGCGGCCGACGTCACCAGACCGGTGAGCTGCATCAGGGCGACGTACCACCCGGCCGTGGCCATGCTCATCCCGCGAGAGTGCAGGATCGCCGCCAGCCAGGTGATCGCCGCGTAGAAGCCCATCGACTGCAGTCCGAAGAAGAGGGTCAGCTGCCACGCCAGTCCGGAGCGCCAGACACTGCGCGGCGGGCGACCGGCGCCGGCGGTCGCGGGAGCGCCGCCGGGCGTACCCATGCCGGCCGTACCCGGACCGCCGGTACCCGCGCCGGCTGCCGCACCGGCCGTGGTGGCCGGTACGGCCGGCGGCGTGCCCTGGCCGGCGGGGCGGCGCAGCCAGACGGCGGCCCCGACCGCGGCGAATCCCACCCACACCGCCAGGGACGTGCGCCAGCCGCCGGGGGCCACGGTGGCGACGGGTACTGCCAGACCGGAGGCGATCATGGCGAACCCACTCATGACGGTGGTGTAGACGCCGGTCAGGGCCGCCACCCGGTGTGGGAAGTCCCGTTTGACCAGACCCGACAGGAGGACGTTGATGAGCCCGATCCCGACGCCGATCAGCACCGTGCCGCCGAACAGGGCCGCGGTGCCCGGTCCGGAGCGGAGCAGTGTGCCGACCACCAGCAGCACGAGCGCCGTGCCCAGCGCCCGCTCCAGACCGAGCCGGCGGGCGAGGGCCGGAGCCAGCGGCGAGACCCCGGCGAAGGCCAGCAGCGGCAGCATGCTCAGCGCGCCACCGCTGGTGGCCGAGAGGCCCACGTCGGCGCGGATCGTCTCCAGCAGCGGACCGACCGAGGTGATCGGCGCCCGCATGGCGGCCGCCACGAGGAGGATGCCGACGATCGTGACCACCGCCGGGGCGAGCCCTGACGCGGCCGGGCGGGCGGGCGAGGTGCGCCGGCCAGGGCGCCGGGGAGCACCCCGGGCGGCGGACGCCCGCTCCGGAAAGGGCGAGGTTGCAGGCATGACCCCCTGACCAGTTCGGGCGCCACGGGTGGGACGTCGATCATAGCCACCGGGCCGACGAACGGTTCGTGACGCCTCCGCACCCGTGGAGGTATGGTTCCCGGCACGAGGACACGGAGGCGGCACTGGACGATCTCATCGAGGCCGTCACGGGTGGGCACGTCACGGCGGTGAAGATCGTGCTCACCTCGGTGGTGCTCGCCCTCGCGGTCTACCAGGTGCTGCTCATGGCGGTGGGCTACGGGAAGGTGCGGCCGCCGTTCCTGTCACCGGCCAGCGCGTCGGTGGCCCACCGGACGGTCGGCGACACCATCCTGGTGCTGGTCGTGGTGATCGGCGCCTCCTGTCTGGCGTACTACGGCATCGAGGACAGCGTCCGCGACGGCGCACCCGGTCCGGACGGCCGCGTGACCCTGCACGTGGTGACGGGTTTCGCGCTGGCCGGGGTGCTGGCGCTCAAGCTGGCGGTGCTGCACTGGTGGCGCCGGGCGCAGCGGCTGCTGCCGCTGCTCGGGGTGACGGTGCTGTCGCTGCTGTTCGTCACGTGGTTCAGCTCGGCCGGCGCGTTCCTGGTGGGCGCCGGATGAGCGCGGGTCGGACCCGACCGACCTGGCGGCTGGCGCAGGTGGTCGGCTCACTGGTGGGGGCGGCGCTCATCGTCGTCGCGACGATCCTTGTCGTCGGTGCCCGGCTTCCGGCGCTCGAGGACTACCTGCCCGAACTGCACGACCAGCGGGAGGAGGAGTGGGAGCGCCTCGAGGAGCAACGCGAGGAGGAGGCCGAGCGCCTCGAGGAACAACGCGAACGGCGGGACGGGTAGCCGCCGGCGACGTACCCAGGGCCCCGTCTCCCGCCGATCTTGGAGTTCTGGTGGTGGACTTACCGTACATGCCCGACATAGTCGCCACCACGACTCCAAGATCGGCGAGGATCGGCGGCGGGTCCCGGGCGGGCGGGCGCGTGGCCGGCCGGTCACCGGCGCTGTCAGCGCAGCAGTGCGGCGGCCGCGGTGACGAAGTCGTCCAGCAGCCGTTTGGCGGTCTCACCCCGTGAGCGCAGCTCCGCGTCGTCGCGGGCCTCGTGCATCCCCGCGGCGGCCTCCACCGCGCTGGTCGCCTTCGCGAGCAGGCCCTCGTCCCCGCACAGCAGCTTGAGGCGGAAGTACGCGTGCCACGCCGTGGCCCGCAGGCGGTAGGCCTCCTCCCGGGGCTCCGCCAGCACGGGCTCCTCACCGGCGCGCCGCCGACCCACCCACCGCGCGTGCTGGGCGCGCCGCAGCTGCATGACCGCCTCCGCGAACCCGCTGCACGCGTCGACCAGCTCGGCCCGCCTGCGTTCGGCCCGTGCCCGGTCCTCGCTCTCGTGACTGCTCCGCCGCTGCAGCACGTGGCTGACCCAGACTCCCAGCAGGGTCCCGGCGACCGCGACGGCGCTGGCGAACACGGTTCCCACCGCCCCGATCCTAGGCGTACCCTCACCCGCGCCGTCCAGTCAGGACACCCGCGGCACCGGTACGGCCGGCGTGGCGGGTCAGGCGGCCCGGCGGCTGGTGGCGGTCCTGCGGGAAGCGGACCCGGACGGCCCGGCCCGCGCGCGTGCCTCGGGCAGGGCCGGGGAGGTCAGCGTGCGTGCGAAGGCGTCGGCGGGCATCGGCTTGGCGAACAGGAACCCCTGTGCGCACGGGCACCGCAGCTCGCGCAGGGCCGCCGCCTGCTCGCGGGTCTCGACGCCCTCGGCGACCGCCTGCAGCCCCATCGACTCGACCAGGTGCAGGATGGCGCGGATGAACGCCCACTGCCGCTGTCCGTGTCCGGGGTCGAGCTGCTGCACGAACGACCTGTCGATCTTCACGACGTCCACGGGCAGGCGTGTGAGGTACGAGAGCGACGAGTAGCCGGTGCCGAAGTCGTCGATCGCCACCCGTACCCCCAGGGACCGGATCCGCTCCAGCCGAGCACTGGCCTCCCGCGCGCTCGTGGTCGCGATCAGGTTGCTCTCGGTGATCTCCAGCATCAGGGCCGACCCGGGCAGGCCGGACTCCCTCAGCACCTCCTCGACGAGGTTGTCGAAGCCGGGTTCGTCGAGCTGGGACGCGGAGACGTTGACGGAGACGGCCACCCCGTACCGGTCGTACCACGGTCGCGCGTCCCGGCACGCGGTTCGCAGCACCCAGGCGCCGATCGGCCGGATCATGCCGGTCTGCTCGGCGACGGGGATGAACTCCGACGGGGTCGCCGGCGCGCCCGGTGGGTTCCACCGCAGCAGCGCCTCGGTGGAGACCACGCGCCCGGTCGCCAGGTCGACGACCGGCTGGTAGTCCAACGTCAGCTCGTCGCGGGCGAGCGCCCGCCGCAGGCCGTTGCTCAGCCGGTTGAAGTACGTCTGGGCGGTGAGCAGCTCCGGGCTGAAGACCGCCACCCGGTCGCCGCTGTTGCGTGCCGCCCGCAGCGCGAGGTCGGCGTCGCGTAACGCCTGGGTCGCGGTGGGCGCCGGCCGGGGTGGCCCGATGGGCAGCAACCCGACCCGCGGCTCGAGGAACAGCTCCTGGTCGCCCATCCGGTACGGCTGGCGCAGCGCCTGCCGCGCCCGCTCGGCCCACTGTCGCGCCTCGTCCAGGCCCGTGTCCTCCAGGAGCACCGCGAACCTGTCGCCCACGAGCCGGGCGAGCATCCCCTGCCCCGGGGTCGCGTCGAGGAGGCGGTGGGACGCCTTCACCAGGATCGAGTCGCCCACGAGGTGGCCGTAGGTGTCGTTGACGTCGTTGAACCGATCAAGATCGATGGCGGCGAGGATGAGCGGCCGGTGGCCCGGCCGGGTGAGGACCCATTCCAGCCGCTCGACGAGCACCACCCGGTTGGGCAGCCCGGTCAACGGGTCGTGCATGGCCTGGTGCCGCAACTGTCGCTGCAGGGCCTCCTGTTCCCTGACCGCCGAGGCGAGGTCGTCGCTGCGCCGGGCGAGCTCCGTGGCCGACCGCTGGGCGATGCCGGCGGTCACGCCGAGCCGGGTCACGATGAGCAGCAGCAGCACCGAGCCGCCGACCAGCAGCACGGCCACGTCGGTGGGGTTGTTGCCCTGTTCGCCCTCCATCACCTTGGCGCCCAGCGCGGTCAGGCCGGCCAGTGCCATCACCACGAACAGCAGGACGCGGGGTCGCGCGACCAGGTTCTCCCGCCGTTCCCGCCGCACCCGGGTGGCGGCCAGCGAGGGGTGGAGCGCGGCGGCGCCCAACAGGATAGTGGCGGCCGCGCCGAGGTAGGGGGTGTAGCCGGCGCCGAGCAGCGACCCGGTGGTGAACGCGGGCACCAGCAGGCTGACGATGGTGGCGACCCTGGCCACCACCGACACCAGCAGCAGCCCGATGGCCACCGTGGGAACGCCGACGCTCAGGAGCATCAGCACCGCCATGGTGAACAGGGCGATGGCGCCGAGCGGATAGACGACCTCCGCCAGCAGACTGACGCCGCTGGGCCCCCTGATCGAGCCGATGACGAGCCAGTAGAGCACCAGGAACGTCGCCAGCGCCACCAGCAACGCGTCCAGCGTGTCGGTCGCGGACGCACCCCCGCTCAGCCTCACCAGCCGCGTCAGCCCGGCGATGAGCAGGATGAGGGACAACACTAACAGGTCCTGCGCCCAGGTGACGCTGGAGCCGTTCGGGGAACCGGACAGCAGCGTCGCTACCTGTACGGAGGCGGCGCCGGCGGTGGCGACCGTGGCGGCGGCCAGCAGCCACCACCCGTCAGGTATGGCGGGCCGCTGCCACCACACTCCGACCGCCAGCGCCACCACCGCCAGCACGGCGATCGCCGACCGAAAGGCGTAGGTGGGGGCGTCGGAAGTGAGGATCATCCCGGTGACCAGCGGCACGTTGAGCGCCAGGTACGCCCACAGCAGCCAACCCCGCCCGATCCACCGGCGGACGGCGCCGCCGTCGTGCGGCGTGCGGGCTACCGGTCGATGGGTCATAGGTGCGCCGTGCTCTCCGTCGTGGCCGGCGGGCGGTCCGGTCGGGCCTCTCCCCGGTTACCTGCCCAGTAAACCACGGACGCGGCATATGCGGTATACACCTGGACTGCTCGGTTTACCCCGTGCGCCCCCTTGGCCGGGTATCATCGCGCGCACCTGAGCGCTATGTCGCGATGTCGCGCGGTGGGCGGCGTGGCCGGTCAGCGTGCCGGGCAGGCTGGCCGGGCTCCGGGAGGCGACGGGCAGGGTGGGGTGCTCCGGTGCCGTGGGCCGCGAGCCTCACCGGCGCCCCCCACCGCCCGGCGGCGACCCGACCGTACCGACATGTGCCAGCTTGTCGGGGTTGAGCACGCCGAACAGCGCGTCGATGCGACCGTCCCGGACGCCCACCGCGAGCAGCTGCGGCGCTCCGCGGAGCACCATCCACGCCGCGGGCTCACCGTTGACGGTCACCGGGTGGACGTCCCCGACCGGGTACCGGGACACGAGCCCGACCACGAACGCCACCACCTTGTCCCGACCGACGACCGGGCGCAACGCCGCGCGGACCTTCCCACCGCCGTCGGTGTAGGCGACGACGTCCTCGCTGAGCACCTCGGTGAGGGCGGCCAGGTCGCCGTTGCGGGCCGCGTCCATGAACCGGTTCAGGAACCGCTCGTGCTCCGCGGCCGAGGGCCGGAACCGGCCTCGGCCGGCCAGCCTGCCGCGCGCGCGGTGGTGGAGCTGGCGGCAGGTCGCCGCCGGCCGGCCGACGATCGCTGCGATGTCGTCGTACGGCAGCTCGAACGCCTCCCGCAGGACGAACGCCGCCCGCTCCGGCGGCGACAGCCGCTCCATCAGGTGCATGGTCGCGTAGGACAGGGTGTCGCACAGCTCGGCGGTCTCCAGCGGACCGAACGTGTCCGCCACCGGCTCCGGCAGCCACGGACCCGGGTACGCCTCGCGGGCGACCCGGGCGGACCGGAGCTGGTCGAGCGCGAGCCGGGAGGCGACCGTCACCAGGAACGCGCGCGGCTGGCGCACCTGCGACCGGTCGGTCCGCAGCCACCGCAGGTACGCCTCCTGCACCACGTCCTCGGCGTCCCACACGCTGCCCAACAGCCGGTACACCAGGCCGAGCAGCAGCGGCCGGTACCGCTCGAACGTCCGGGTCGGGTCCGCTGTCGCCGGGTCCGTCGCCCTCACCCGCTACCTCCGCTCCACGGCCAGCTCGGCGGCGAAACCGTCCGCCCAGGAGGCGTACCGCGGCCGCCAGTCCAGCCGTAGCCTCGCCCGGGCGTTGTCCGCGCCCCGCAGCCGGTTCAGGAACGCGGCGCCCCAGCCACCGACGGCGAGCCGGGCGAGCCCGGCGGGCACCGGCTTCGGCGCCGGGGCGCCGAGCATCGCCGCGAACGCGGGCAGCCACTCGTGCAACGGCGCCGGCGAGTCGTCCACCACGTTGAGGACGCCGGTGACGTCCGGGCGGTCCAGCGCCGCGACCACCGCGCCGGCCACGTCGTCGGCGTGGGTGAAGGAGGGCACCGCGTTCCCGCCGCCGACCAGCGGCACCTTACCCGCGCGCACCTGCCGGGTGAACGACCCGTCGGGGGCGTAGGCCGTGCCCGGACCGTACAGGTGCCCCAGGCGCAGCACCAGCCCGCCGGGTGCCGGGGCGGTGAGCCGCTCCAGCTCCCGCAGTGCGGACAGCACCGGGGCGAACTGGCGGGGCGTGCCCCGGGTCCACAGCGGCGCGTCCTCGTCGGCCAGCTTCTCCGCGGGCTGGTACGCGTACGCCAGCCCTTGGCTGATGAACCGCCGCACACCCACGGTCGCACCCGCCTCGAGCAGGTGGCGCGTGCCCTCGGTGCGCAGCCGGTTGGTCAGCGCGAAGTCGCGGGCCAACCGCCGCGGGTTGACCCGGGCGGGGACCGCCGTCAGCATGGTGACGATCGCGTCCGGTCGCGCCCGGCGCACCGCCTGCTCGACCTGCCCGCGGTCGAGTGCGTCCGCCATCACCGCGGTGGCACCCGCCGCGGCCAGCCGGCCGGCGCCCCCCCCGGTGCGCGCCACCCCGACCGCCTCGTGGCCGGCGGCGACGAGCACCGGGACCAGACGCCTGCCGATCACGCCGGTCGCTCCCGCAACGAGCACTCTCACCTCTCCACTCTCCTCCCCCGGCCACCGGGCCGGACGTCGGTGTCACCGACAACCGGACGGGCGCGCCGGGGCCGGCGTGACCACCGGAGGGTGTGACGCCGCCCGCACTGGGAACGCTCGCGGGCACCCGGTCGAGCGGGCGACCGTCCCGACCGGCAGCCAGTGGAAGCACGTCGCGTACGCCTGGTACAGCGTGCGTTCCGGGTCGGCCAGCGGCACCTCCGGCGTGAAGGCGTCCAGCTGCCCCACAGCGAGGTGTTGCGGCCGGCCCGGCGGGTGGGTGGGCAATCGCCGGGTCTGGCATCCTCGCGGGAGGGCTCGAGCGTCCATCGATACGGAGTCGAGCTTGTCGCCCGCGGAGGTGCCGATGAATGAGTCACAGCGGGAGGAGTTCCGGCGGTTCGTCACCGCGCGCACACCGGAGCTGTTCGAGGTGGCGTACGCGGTCACCGGACGGCAGGACAAGGCCGAGCGGTCGCTGCAGTCCGCGCTGGAACGCCTCGCGCTGCGCTGGGGCCGCACCACCGACCCGTACGGGTACGTGGTGCGCCTCCTGCGACGGCGGAGCCTGCCGTGGTGGCGCCGCTGGACCGGCACCGGTGAACCGCCCGCGCCGCCGCCGGCCGGCGGCCGGGGACGGCCGGTCGACCTGGGAGACTTCGCCCTGTCGGGCGCACGCCGACGCCGCCTGGTGCGGGCCGGCGCCCTCGCCGCCGTGCCGGTGGTGCTGGCCGGCGCGGTGGTCCTCGTCGCCGGTGATGGTGGTGATGTCGACGAGGGTGGCGACCCGGCACCGGCCGTGGACCTCGCCGGCCTCACCATCGTGACGAGCTACCACGACCAGGGCACCTATGTGCTGAACCCGGAGACCGGCGAGTATGACTTCTGGCTGCGCGAACCGGGTCATATCTCTCCGGACCTGCGCCACGCCGCGCGGTCGACCGGACCCACGGTCATCGTCGAACCGACGACCGGCGGCGGCCCGGTGCGCACATTCGACCTGCACAGCGGCGTCGTGGGGATCACGTGGTCACCGGACAGCCGGACCCTGGCGGTCACGCCGCAGCCGGACACACGGGACGGTTACACCCGCCTCGTGCTCGTCGACGTCGACACCGGCCAGATCAGCGAGGTCGCGATCGACTTCCCGCCGGAGCGGGCCGGATGGTACGCCGTCGGCAACGGAGCCTACTGGGTGGACCCGGACCACCTGGCGGTGCCGACGGTGGACACCTCGGTCCCGGTCGACCCTGAGCTGTTCCTGCGGTTGGCACCGGTGAGCTGGCGGGTGCCGATCGCCGTCACCGTGATCGACCGTACCGGCGCGGTGGTGCGGGAGTTCCCCATCGACAACGACGGGCAGACACCGGATCAGGCCTGGCAACCGACGGGTCTGGTCCGCGACGGCCGGCACATGCTGTTCCGCCACGCGGGCGCGGACCTGCTCGAGGTGGCCGCCGTCGACCTCGCGAGCCCGTCCGGCCCGTTCCCGGTGGTCCAGGTGCCGGTGCCGGAGCTTCCGAGGACGGACGACCCGCCGTTCAGGCTGTTCCCCTGGCCGTCGACGTGGCTGGCCGACGGCTGGGTTCTCATCGAGTTCTTCCACCCGTTCCAATCCTCGGGTGGGTCCACCACCTTCCCGTCCGCCCACCACATGGTGCTGGTCGACCTGGACGACGGCCGCGTCGAGCTCTGCATGCCGACCGCGGCGAGGTGCGACGCGCTGCTGCTCGGGCAGCTGCTCGGCACCGAGCTGCCGGTGCCGCCGACGGCCGCCGTGCTGAGCTTCGGGTCGGCCGCGGCCCTGCCGGAGCAGGCGGCGCGGCTGGCGTTCTGAGAGCCGACGCCTCGACCACGCGACCTGACGGGAGGACGAGTGCTGGACATCGGGGTCAACACCTGGGTGTGGGTGGCGCCGCTGACCGACGAGCGGCTGGCGGACCTGGTTCCCAAGGTCGCGGCGATGGGGTTCGACGTCATCGAGCTCCCGTTCCAGGAACCCGGCTCGTGGGACCCGGCGCGCGCGGCGGAGCTGCTGGCCGCCCACGGCCTCGGGGTGACCGTCTGTGCCGGCCTGCGTCCCCACCACGACCTGCTCACCGACGACCCGGCCACGCGCGACCGTACCGGCCGGTTCCTGCGCGCGGCGGTGGACGCCGCTGCCACGGTGGGGTCGCGGGTGGTCGCCGGCCCGCTGTACAGCCCGCCCGGCCGGCTGTGGCTGATGGACGCGGCGGCGCGGCGGCGCGCCGTGGCCCGCCTCGGCGAGGCGCTGCGGCCGGTCGCCGACCACGCCGCCGCCCGTGGTGTGGCGTTGGCGCTGGAGCCGCTCAACCGCTTCGAGACCAGCCTGCTCAACACCGTCGAGCAGACCCTGGAGGTGGTGGACGCGGTCGGGTCGCCCGGGTGCGCGATCGCGCTCGACACGTTCCACATGAACATCGAGGAGCGCGACCCGGCCGCCGCCCTCCGGGCGGCCGGCGACCGGCTGGCGCACGTGCAGGTCTGCGCCAACGACCGCGGCGCTCCGGGAGCCGACCACCTCGACTGGCCGGCGCTGCGGCGCGCGCTTGAGGACGTCGGCTACCGCGGCCCGCTGGTCATCGAGTCGTTCACCGCCGAGGGCCTGGAGACGGTCATGGCGGTGTGGCGGCCGCTGGCCGACAGCCGCGACGCGCTCGCCGCGCAGGGCCTGGCGTTCCTCCGTGACCTGCTGGCGGGCGGGCCGCGGCCCTGAGCCGCGGCCCGCCCGCGCCCCGCCGGGACCACCCGGGACGGGTCGGGCCGGACACGCCGGTGGGGCCCCGCCGGAGGCGGGGCCCCACCGGATGGCGGACCGTCGTGGCCTACTCGGTCCCGCCGCGTGGCGACGGGACGCCGTCCACGGCGATGAACCCGGCCGCCCGTGCCACGGCGCGCCGGGTCAGCACGGTGGCCAGGTGCGTGCGGTAGGCCGCCGAGGCGGTGGTGTCGCTCGGCGGTGAGGTGCCCTCCGCCGCGTGCCCGGCCGCGGCCGCGACCCCGTCCGGGCCGGCGCCCGCGAGGGCCTGCTCCACGGCGGTGGCCCGCACCGGGGTCGGCCCCATGTTCGTCAGGGCCACCCGGGCCTCGCCGATGGTGCCGTTGTCCCGCCGGACCGCGGCGGCCACCGCCACCGTGGCCCACGCCTGGGCGGTCCGGGACACCTTGGCGTAGTGGGCGCCCCACCCGGGCAGGGCCGGCACCCGCACCTCGACCAGCACCTCGTCGGGGCGCAGCGCGGTGGTGAAGTAGTCCACGAAGAACTCCCGCGCCTTCACCGTCCGCCGGCCGGACGGTCCGGCCACCACCAGCTCCGCGTCCAGCGCCACCGCCGCCGTCGGCAGGTCACCGGCGGGGTCGGCGTGGGCGAGCGAGCCTCCGATCGTGCCGCGGTGGCGCACCTGCCGGTCACCGATGCACGCCGCCGCCTGGGCCAGCAGGGCCGCGTTGTCGCGGACCTGCGGGTCGCCCGCCACCTCCGCGTGGGTGGTCATCGCACCCACCACCAGGGCGCCCCCGTCGAGCCGGACACCGCGCAGCTCCTCGATGCCGCCCAGGTCCACCAGCAGACCCGGGGCCGCCAGCCGCAGCCGCAGCACCGGCAACAGGCTGTGCCCGCCGGCGAGGACCTTCGCGTCGTCGCCCGCACCGGCCAGGGCCGCCACCGCCTCGTCCACGGTGGTCGGTTTCACGTAGTCGAACGTCGCCGGAATCATGCCGCCGCCTCCTTGGCCTGCTGCAGCGCCTGCCACACCCGCTCCGGGGTGCAGGGCATCGGGACATCGTCGACCCCGTACGGGCGCAGCGCGTCCACGACGGCGTTGACCACCGCGGGCGTGGCCGCGATCGTGCCCGCCTCGCCGACCCCCTTGACCCCCAGCGGGTTGGTGGTGGCCGGCGTCTCGGTGCGGTCGGTGGTGAACGACGGCAGGTCCGCCGCGCTGGGCACGGTGTAGTCGGCCAGCGAACCGGTGAGCAGGTTGCCGTCGGAGTCGTACACCGCCTCCTCGTACAGCGCCTGCCCGATGCCCTGGGCGACACCGCCGTGCACCTGTCCCTCGACGATGAGCGGGTTGATGACCGTGCCCACGTCGTCCACGCAGGCGTAGTTGCGGATGGTCACCTGTCCGGTCTCGGTGTCCACCTCCACCGCGCACAGGTGGGTGCCGTGCGGGAACGAGAACGCGTCCGGGTCGAACACCGCGTCGGAGTCGAGGTTCGGCTCCATCCCCTCGGGCAGGTCGTGCGCGGTGAAGACCGCGGTCGCGATCTCGGCCAGGGTCTTGGCCGCGGTCGGGGTGCCGCGCACCCGGAACGCCCCGTCGGCGAACTCCACGTCGTCCGGCGAGCACTCCAGCAGGTGGGCGGCGACGAGCCGCGCCTTGTCGCGTACCTTGCCGCACGCCATGGCCAGCGCCACCCCGCCGACGGCCAGCGACCGGGACCCGTAGGTGTCCAGGCCCTTGGGCGAGGTCCGGGTGTCACCGTGCAGGACCTCCACGTCCTCGAACGGCACGCCGAGCTGGTCGGCGACGATCTGGCTCCAGGCGGTCACGTGGCCCTGACCGTGCGGGCTGGTCCCGGTGACCACCTCCACCTTCCCGGTGGGCAGCACCCGCACCCGCGCGGCCTCCCAGCCGCCGGCACCGTAGTTCAGCGCCCCCAGCATGCGCGAGGGCGCGATGCCGCACATCTCGGTGTACGTGGAGACGCCGATGCCCAGCTGCACCGGGTCCCCGGACTCCCGCCGCGCCCGCTGCTCGGCCCGCAGCTGCTCGTACCCGAACAGCTGCATGGCCTTCTCGGTGGCCGCCTCGTAGTTGCCGGAGTCGTAGACCAGCCCGGCGACCGTGGTGTACGGGAACTCCTCGTGGGCGATCCAGTTGCGACGCCGTACCTCCACCGGGTCCATGCCCAGCTCGGCGGCGAGGTCGTCCATGATCCGCTCGATGGCGTAGGTCGCCTCCGGCCGGCCGGCGCCCCGGTACGCGTCGGTCTTGGTGGTGTTGGTGAACACGCCCGTGCACTCGAACCGGTACGCGGGGATCTTGTAGATCGCGTTGTACATGAACGCGCCGAGCAGCGGCACGCCCGGCGTCACCAGGCCCAGGTACGCGCCCATGTTGGCGGTCAGCTTCACCTCCAGCCCGGTGACCGTGCCGTCCCGGCGGGCGTACAGCGTGAGGTCCTGGATGACGTCGCGGCCGTGGTGGGCGGAGACCATCGTCTCCCAGCGCGACTCGGTGTACTTGACCGGCCGGTCGATCTTGCGGGCGACCGCGAACGCGATCCACTCCTCCGGGGTCGCGGCGAGCTTGCCGCCGAATCCGCCGCCCACATCCGGCGCGATCACCCGGATCTTGTGCTCCGGGACGCCGGTGGTGGCCGACAGCAGGAACCGGAGGATGTGCGGGATCTGGGTGGCCGACCAGATCGTGATGTCGTCCTGGCCGGGGTCGACCAGCACGCTGCGCGGTTCCATGAACGCGGGCACCAGGCGCTGCTGGACGTAGCGCCGTTTCAGGGTGACCTCCGCGCCGGCCGCGGCCTGGGCGACGTCGCCGCCGGTGCCGGCCTGCGCCGAGTCGAAGACCCAGGTGTAGCACTTGTTCGTACCGGCCTCGGCGTGGACCAGCGGAGCGCCGTCGGCCAGTGCCTGCTCCATGTCCAGGACGACCGGAAGTGGCTCGTAGTCGACCTCGATCGCCTCCAGCGCGTCCACGGCGCTGGCCCGGTCACGGGCGACCACCACGGCCACCGGCTCGCCGACGTGGCGGACCTCGGTCGTGGCCAGCGGCGTGTACGTCGGGGCGACCATGTCCTCGGTCACCGGCCACGCGCAGGCGAGGACGCCCTGGAGGTCGGCGAGGTCGGCGCCGGTGAACGCGGCGACCACATTGGGCGACCGGAGTGCGGCCGACACGTCGACGCGGGTGATCCTGGCGTGCGCGTGTGGGCTGCGCAGGATCGCCAGGTGCAGCATGCCGGGCACGGTCACGTTCTCGGTCCAGCGGGTGCGGCCGCGGATGAGGTGCGCGTCCTCCTTGCGGAGCCGGGCGCGGCCGACCTCGCGTTCGGCGACGGTGGCGGTCATGTCCCGCTCACCCCCACCGGCTGGGCCGACTCATCGGGCGCCGAGGCCGGCTCGGCGCGCATCTGCGCGGCCGCGTCCCGCACCGCGCGCACGATGTTCTGGTAGCCGGTGCAGCGGCACAGGTTCCCCTCCAGCCCTTCGCGGATCTCCTCCTCGGAGGGGTCGGGGTTGTCGCGCAGCAGGTCGACCGCCGCCATGATCATCCCCGGTGTGCAGAAGCCGCACTGGAGCGCGTGCCGCTCGTGGAACGCGCGCTGCACGGGGTGGTCACCGCCCAATCCTTCGATGGTGGTAACTTCCCGTCCGTCGGCCTGGACGGCGAGCACGGTGCAGCTCTTCACGCCCCGGGGCACGCCGGCGTGGTCGGTCATGAGCACCGTGCAGGCGCCACAGTTGCTGGTGTCGCAGCCCACCACCGTGCCGACCTTGCCGAGGTGGTCGCGCAGGTAGTGGACCAGCAGGGTACGGGCGGGCACGTCGTCGGTGTAACGCGTGCCGTCGACAGTGACTGAGATCTGGGGCATGTAGTACCTCCGCGGTCGCGGGGTCGACCCGGGGCACGGGCGCACCCGGGCCGGTGGGTAGTCAGTCAACCGCTGTCCGCCCGTGAGGGCAAGTGGAGGCCGTGCGCTTTCCGCCCGACGACCCCTCCGGGGGCACGTTCCGCCCGGGACCACGTGTCGGCGGGGCGGCGAGCGGGTGCCGGGCCGCGCGCCGGACCGCCGTGGCCGCCGGCGGGCTCTGCCGGCCGGCTCCGCCGGCGGCCGGTGGCCGCGACGGCCGGGTCATTCCAGATAGCGCAGTCCGACCACGCCGCCGACGATCAGGATCAGGCAGGCGATCCGGGCCACCGTGACCGGCTCGCGGAACAGGACCATGCCCGCCACCGCGGTGCCGATGGCGCCGATGCCGACCCACACCGCGTACGCGGTGCCGACCGGGATGGTGCGCACGGCGTAGCCGAGGCCGGCCATGCTCAGCACCAACGCCACCAGGAACACCGCCACCGGCAGCGGCCGGGTGAACCCCTTGGAGGCGGCGAGCGCGAGCGCCCACACCGTCTCCAGCAGCCCGGACCCGATCAGCACCAGCCACGCCATCGACCACAACCTCCCCACCGCCGCCCGCCCCGCCCGTCGGGCGAGGGCGCCCCGCCGACCAGGCTAGGCGCCCGGCCGGACCGGGCGCGCGCCGCCGTCACCGGACCGGGTCCCACGGCGTCGCAGCGGGGCGGCATGATCGCGAGGCTCGGCGCCACGCGCGTCGCCCGCCCGCCGGCTCGCGCCCGCCGGCTGGGAGCGTGCACTCTCGACACCTGGGCGGCCGCCGGCGACCACGCGCCGGTCGTCGGGCAGGCGGACGGTCAGGCCCCGGGCGTCGAGGTGTTCCAGCAGCGGTACGGCGACGCGGCGGGTGGTGTCCAGCGCCCGCCGGGCCTGGCTGAGCGTGAACGGCTGTGGCAGCCGGGTCAGGACCCGGGCGGCGCGCCGGTCCGCCGACGGGGGCAGGACGACCCCGCCGCGCAGGCGCAGCACCGCCCCGGCCCGCGCGGCGGCGGCGATCTCCCTCGGTCCGAGGCGGAGGGCGGCCAGGCGCTCGGCCGCGGGGGCGTGGAACGGGTGCCGGGCCCAGTCGGCGTGCAGCCGGGCCAGGCTGGCCCGCACCGGATCGGGCAGGCGGTGCGCCCGCGGCGGCGGGCAGACCCGGCCGTCGCGGACCGCCAGGGGCGGGCCGGCCAGTGCGGCGACCAGCCGCCGGTCGGGCAGGTCCAGCGCGCGGCGTGCGGCCTCCAGCGGGATGCCGGGCTCCAGCGGTCGGTCCCGGGCGTACGCGCGGACCACCTCGACCAGCCGCTGTCGCTGCCGCGCCCACCAGTCGGGGTCGGCGAGCCAGTCGCCGGCGACCGGGGCGGCGGTGACGGTCACGCCCATGCGGGCCAGGTCGCGGCGGCGGACCAGCCGGCGGCGGCGGATCTCGGCGTGCTCGTCGGGGGGTCCGTCGACGGTGGCCAGTTCCGCGGCGCGACCTGCGGCCGCGCCGCGGCCCGCCAGCGGGGGTGGCGCGACGTCGAGCACGGTCACCGCGCCGGCGACGCGGTGCCGGCCGGGCTCGCGCAGCAGCGCCCGGTCGCCCAGGTGCAGCGGCAGCGGCCGGGACAGCCGCAGCCGGGCGAGGTCACCACCCAAGGGCCGCACCCGTGCGGTCACCGCGGCGGCGCCGATGTGGAGGGTGGTCTCCGCGGGCAGGGTGTCCGGCGGGTCGCCGTGCAGGCGCACGTCGATGAGGTCGGTGAGGCGGAACCGGCCCGGGGACAGCAGCGCGTCGCCCCGGCGGACCGCCCGGTGGTCCACACCGCGGAGGTTGACCGCCACCCGCGCCACCGCGACCACCTCCCCGACCGGGCGTCCCAGCGACTGCAGCGCCCGCACCCGCACCCCTCCGGCGTGCCCGGACAGCTCCAGCGCCTCGCCGGTGCGCAGCCGCCCGGCCGGCAGCGTCCCGGTGACGACCGTGCCCGCCCCCCGGATGCTGAAGGACCGGTCGATCCACAGCCGCACCGGCGCGTCCCGGCGGGGCGGGGGCAGCCGTGATCCGAGCCGGTCGAGCGCCTCCCGCAGCCGGTCCAGCCCGTTGCCGGTGGGGGCGCTGACGGGTACCGCCTCGATGCCCGCCAGCGCGGTGCCGGCCAGCCGTTGCCGCGCGGCGCGGAGGGCGGCGGCCGGGTCGGCCAGGTCGGCGCGGGTGACCGCGAGCACCCCGTGGCGGACGCCGAGCGCGTCCAGGGCCGCCAGGTGCTCCTCCGACTGCGGCATCCAGCCCTCGTCGGCGGCGACCACGAACATGACCGCGGGCACCGGGCCGACGCCGGCCAGCATGGTGGGCACGAACCGCTCGTGGCCCGGCACGTCCACGAAGGCGACGGTGGCGCCGGAGGGCAGGGTGGTCCAGCAGAAGCCGAGATCGATGGTGAGGCCGCGCCGCCGCTCCTCGGCGAGCCGGTCGGGTTCCATCCCGGTCAGGGCGCGCACGAGGGTGGACTTGCCGTGGTCGACGTGGCCCGCGGTCGCCACCACGTGCATGTCATTGCCGCGCGTCACGGCCCGCCTCCCCCACCGGTCACAGCCGGGCCACCGCGGCGGCGACCGCCCGGTCCTGCTCGGGCGGCACGCACCGCAGGTCCAGCAGCAGCCGGCCGTCGTGCACCCGGCCGACGATCGGCGGGTCGCCGGTGCGCAGGGCCGAGGCGTGGCGGGTGGGCAGCGCCAGCGCCCACGACGGCAGCTCGACGCCGGGCGCGCCGCCACCGCCGACCACCGCCGTGGTCGCCACGGTCTCCCCCCGCCCGGCCGCGGCCCGTACCGCCTCGGTGCGCTCGCGCAGCCGTTCCGCGCTCGTGTGCAGCGCCGTCCAGACCGGCGGGCGGGGGCCGCGGACGGTGGCCTCCAGCGCCGCCAGGGTCAGCTTGTCGACCCGTACCGCCCGCGCCAGCGGATGCCGGCGTACCCGTTCGACCAGATCGGCGCGGCCCAGCAGCAGCCCGGCCTGGGGCCCGCCCAGCAGCTTGTCGCCGCTGGCGGTCACCAGCGCCGCGCCGGCGCGCAGCGTGGTGGTGGCGTCCGGCTCGCCGGGCAGCAGCGGCTCGCGGGTGAGCAGGCCGGAGCCGATGTCGACGACCACCGGCACGCCCAGCGACGACAGTGCCGACACGGGTACGGAGGCGGTGAACCCGCGGACGACGAAGTTGGACGGGTGCACCTTGAGCACGAAGCCCACCGAGGGCGACAGGGCGGCGGCGTAGTCGGCCAGCGCCGTCCGGTTGGTGGTGCCGACCTCGCGCAGCCGCGCACCGGCGGCCCGGAGGAGATCGGGCAGGCGGAAGCCGTCGCCGATCTCCACCAGCTCGCCCCGGCTGACGACGACCTCGCGGCCGGCGGCGAGCGCGGCCGCGGTCAGCGCGAGCGCCGCGGCGCCGTTGTTGACGACGTGGACGGCCTGCGCGTCGGGCACCGCCCCGGCCAGCGCCGCGAGGGCGCTGCGCCCGCGGCCGGCCCGCTTGCCGGTGGCGAGGTCGAGCTCCACGTCGGTGTGGCCGCTGGCCCGCACGAGCGCGTCGACCGCGGCCGGTGACAGCGGCGCCCGGCCCAGGTTGGTGTGCAGGACGACGCCGGTCGCGTTGATCACCGGCCGTAGCCCGGCGGGTGCCCGCGGCAGGGCGGCGACGGCGACGTCGGCCACGTCCGCCGGATCCACCACCCCCCGCCGGGCCGCCTCCTGCGCGGCGGCGACGGCCGCGCGCACGGGATCCCGGCCGAGCCGGGCGGCGGCCGCGGCGAGGCGCGGATCGGCGAGCACGACGTCGGTCCTGGGCACCCGCCGGCGCGGGTCGGCGACCCGTGGCGTGGACGCCCGCGGATCCGCGGGGCGTGGGCCGGCTCGCGGACCCGAGACCCGCTGGTCGGCGGTCGGCGGCACCGGCACCGTCCCTCCAAGGTCGCGGTCAGCGGTGTGGCGGAGGCGCACGGGAATCGAACCCGCCCGGCCCGGTTTCCGGACCGCACCGGTTTTGAAGACCGGGAGGAGCACCAGCAACCTGAGCGCCTCCGCCGCCACTCTAATAGGGTGAAAGGGTGCGATTAACGCAATACGCCAGAGGTGGTGGCTGCGCCTGCAAGATCCCACCGGGCGAGCTGGAGGCGATCGTCACCGGGCTGTCGCCCGGCCGCAGTGCCGCCGGGACGGTCGCCGGTGAGCTGCTGGTCGGTGCCGGCGAGGGCGACGACGCGGCCGTGGTCCGCCTCGCCGACGGCACCGCCCTGGTCGCCACCACCGACTTCTTCACCCCGGTCGTCGACGACGCGTACGACTGGGGCCGGATCGCCGCCGCGAACGCGCTGTCCGACGTGTACGCGATGGGCGGCACCCCGCTCGTGGCGGTCAACCTGCTCGGCTGGCCCCGCGGCGTGCTGCCGCTGGACCTCGCGGCCGAGGTGCTCCGGGGTGGCGCCGACGTGGCAGCCGGCGCGGCCGGCTGCCACGTCGGCGGGGGGCACAGTGTCGACGACGCCGAACCCCGCTACGGCATGGCGGTCACCGGGCTGGTCCACCCCGACCGCCTGCTGCGCAACGACGCCGGCCGTCCCGGGCTGCCGCTGACCCTGACCAAGCCGCTGGGGACCGGGGTGCTCAACAACCGTCACAAGCTGACCGGCGAGCGGTTCCCGGAGGCGGTGGCGACCATGGTCGCCCTCAACCGGAACGCGGCGGCCGCCGCGGTCGCCGCGGGCCTGCGCTGCGCCACCGACGTGACCGGGTTCGGGCTGCTGGGGCACCTGCACAAGCTCGCCCGCGCCAGCGGCGTCACCGCGGTGGTCGACGCCGGCGCGGTGCCCTACCTGGACGGCGCCCGCCGGGCGGTGGCGGACGGGTACGTCAGCGGCGGCACGCGGCGCAACCTCGAGTGGGTCCGGCCGTACCTGGCCGCCGACGGGATCAAGGAGCAGGAGCTGCTGCTGCTGGCCGACGCGCAGACCTCCGGCGGCCTGCTGGTCGCCGGCGAGCTGCCCGGCCACCCGGTGATCGGTGAGCTGGTGGCGCCCCGGGAGGGGATCACCCTCGTGGTGCGGTGACCGGCGCGCCCGCCGCGGCCCGCCGGGCCAGCCGCTCCCGCTGCGGGCCGACCGTGTACCGGGGGTCGGCGGCCGAGGCGCGCCCCGCCTCGAACACGGCCGACCGCGCGCACAGGGCTCCGGCCAGCAGCGCCACCCCGGCCAGGCGGCCGGTCAGCCGGCTACCACCGGCGAGCGCGGCCACCGCACCGGCGGCCCGCAGCACCCGGCCGGCGCGCCGGAACGCCCCGGCCCGGCCGGTGTGGTAGGGCTCGGCGAGCATCCCCAGCCGGCGGCGCATCCGCCGCTCTACCGCCTCCTCCAGCAGCACCCCGGCCGCCGCCACGGCCGTGGGCGGGCCGGCCGCCCCGGCCGGTGTGGCCAGCAGCGCCGCCCCGCCACCGCTGGCCAGCGCCCCACCGGCGAACAGGAACGGCAGCTCGCGGTGCGCCTCGTGCCACGCCGGCACGGCGGTGTCGGCGACCAGCACCGAGGTGTAGGTCATCATGAGCGGCCCGAGCAGCCCGGCGCCGGTCCCCGCCAGCCGCCCCAGCGCGGGCGCCCGGCCGGTCACCAGGCTGGCGGCCGCCGCACCCGACAGCGTGCCGAACGTCGCCAGCAGCCACGAGCCTATGCTCAGCGGCGAGGTGGGCTTGACCACCCGCAGCATGTGGAGGAACCGTTCCGGGCGTCCGAGGTCGTGGATGAGCGCGAGCACGCCCGCGGCCGCGGCCGGCGCCGCGGTCAGGTGGCCGGCCCGGGCCTGCGCCGGCCGGCCGGTCGCCTCGGCCACCGCCGCCATCGTGGCGGACGCGCCGGCCAGCCCGCCGAGGAACAGGTACAGCGGCACGTCCGGGTTCTTCCAGGCCGGCGGCTTGATCACCGGCCGCCCGTAGTAGGAGCGCACCGGCACCTCCGGGACCGTCCGCCGCCGTCGCCGCCGGATCACCGTCGGCTCCCGAGGAACGCGGCGACCACCGCGGCCGCGGCGACCGCGGCGGCGGCGGCCGCGTGCCGCCACATCGACGGCAGGTCGCGGGTGGTCACGACCGGGTCGGGCGGCAACCCGTACACCTCAGGGTCGTCCAGCAGCAGGAAGAACGCGCCCGCACCGCCGACACCGTCGGCCGGGTCGGCCCCGTACAGCCGCGCCCCCTCGACCCCCCGCTCCCGCAGCTCGACCACCCGCCGCGCCGCCCGCTCCCGCAGCTCGTCCCACGGGCCGAACTGGATGGAGTCGGTCGGGCAGGCCTTGGCGCACGCCGGCTCCAGGCTGCCGCGCAGCCGGTCGTAGCACAGCGTGCACTTCCACGCCCGGCCGTCGCCCTTACGCACGTC
The DNA here is from genome assembly GCA_035306365.1 of Natronosporangium sp. GTDB lineage: Bacteria > Actinomycetota > Actinomycetes > Mycobacteriales > Micromonosporaceae > Natronosporangium. The sequence continues at coordinate 20,539 of DATGOE010000183.1, forward strand.
GATCACCCCGTACGGGCAGGCGGGCACGCAGTAGCCGCAGCCGTTGCAGATGTCCTGCTGCACCACCACGGTGCCGAACTCGGTGCGGAACAGCGACCCGGTGGGGCACACGTCCAGGCAGGCGGCGTGGGTGCAGTGCTTGCAGACGTCGGACATCATCAGCCACCGCACGTCCCGGTCCGGGTCGGCGGCGGTCTGCCCGGCCGGGGTGCCTCTCGCCGGCATGCCCAGGTCCACCGGCCCGGTACGGGCGGCCGTCTGCTCGACGAACGCCACGTGCCGCCAGGTGTCGGCACCCAGGGCACCGGTGTGGTCGTACGAGCTGTCGAGCAGCCGCCCGCCGTCGGCCGGCACCAGGTTCCACTCCTTGCACGCCACCTCGCACGCCTTGCAGCCGATGCACACGCTGGTGTCGGTGAAGAAGCCC
>DATGOE010000184.1:0-7347 GCA_035306365.1 Natronosporangium sp.
GGCAACGCCAACCCGATGATGATGTTCATGAGCGGGAAGCTCAAGGCCAAGGGTGACCTCGCCCTGGCAGCCAACATCGCCAACTACTTCAGCCTCCCCAAGGGCTGACTCCTCCAGCCCCGGGCTGACTCCTCCAGCCTCCCCGAGGGCTGAGGCACGCCAGCCCTCTCGTGGGTCGCCGGCACGGCCGCGCGGGTCGTGCGCCGGAGAGGACCGGACGCTGCTCACCACCGGAACCCTGCCCGCGCCGCGTCGAGCAGGTGGGACGCGGCTCCGGGCGGGCGGACGGCCGGTCGCCACTCACGCGACCGGGACCCGCACCCGGTCGCGCACCGCGTCCAGGGCGATGTCGGTGCGGTGGTGCGACCCGGCGAGCCGGATCCCGGACACCAGCCGGTAGGCCTCCTCCCGCGCCGTGGCCAGATCCGGACCGGTCGCCGTGCAGGCCACCACTCGACCGCCGGCCGAGACCAGCACGCCGTCCTCGGGGCGCCGGGCGGTGCCCGCGTGCAGGATCCCCGGACGGTCGGCGCCGACGACCGGGTCGCCGGTGCGGGGGGTCTGCGGGTACCCGGCGGCCGCCACCACCACGGTCACCGCCGCCCCCGGCCGCCACCGCAGTGGCGGGTGGTCGGCCAGGGTCCCGGTGGCCGCGGCGTACAGCAGCCCGGCCAGCGGTGTCTCCAGCAGCGGCAGCAGCACCTGGGCCTCCGGGTCGCCGAAGCGGCAGTTGAACTCCACCACCCGGGGTCCGCGGGCGGTCAGGGCCAGCCCGACGTAGAGCGCCCCCGTGTACGGCGTGCCGCGCCGCGACATCTCCGCCAGGGTCGGCCGGGCGATCTGGTCCATCACGGTGTCCACGAGGTCCGGTGGTGCCCACGGCAGCGGCGCGTACGCCCCCATCCCGCCGGTGTTCGGCCCGGTGTCGCCGTCGCCGACCCGCTTGAAGTCCTGCGCGGGCAGCAGCGGCACCGCGGCCGTGCCGTCGCAGACCACGAAGACCGACACCTCCGGGCCGGCGAGGTACTCCTCGACCACGACCGTGCCGCACCTGGCGGCGTGCGCCAGTGCCGCATCCCGGTCCCGGGTCACCACCACACCCTTGCCGGCGGCCAGTCCGTCGGCCTTGACGACGTACGGTGGGCCGAACTCGTCCAGGGCGGCGGCCACCGCGTCGGGCTCCTCGCAGACCCGGCAGGCGGCCGTCGGCACGCCGGCGGCGGCCATCACCTCCTTGGCGTACGCCTTGGAGCCCTCCAGCCGGGCCGCCTCGCGCGAGGGACCGAAACAGGCGATGCCGGCTGCCCGCACCGCGTCGGCCACGCCGGCCACCAGCGGCGCCTCCGGCCCGACCACCACCAGGTCGGCGCGGACCTCCCGGGCGAGCCCGGCCACCTGTTCCGGATCCGTGATCGTCACGCCGGGGCGGAGCTCGGCCACCTCACCGATGCCCGGGTTGCCCGGCGTGGCCACCAGACCGGTGACCGCCGGGTCGGCTGCCAGACCGAGCGCGAGCGCGTGCTCCCGCCCACCACCGCCGACCAGGAGTACCCGCACGAGCGCCGATCCTATCGGTCAGGCGGCCTGCGGCAGGGGTACGGGCGGCCGTGCCCGCACCCCGGCTGCCGCCACCGGCTGCGACCCGGGATCCGCCGGGCGCGGCGCCGGCACGGGCGCGTGCGCGACCTCCCTGGCCGTTGGCGCGCGGTCGATGTCTCCGGTCGCGGCGGCCGGCCGCGGCACCGGCACCGGCGGGTGGTCGGCGGCCGCGGCCGCCGGCTCGCGGCGCCGCTGCAGGGCGGCGTAGCCGACCAGCGCCAGGGCGCTACCCGCCACGGTCAGCGTGCCGGCCACGCCCAGCGCCCCCCTGGCGCCCAGCTGGTCGCTGAGCCAGCCGAGTACCGGCGCACCGATCGCACCCGCGATGGCGCCCGTGGACGCGACCGCGCCGAGCACGCGGCCCCGCAGGGCGAGCGGGTTGTCCAGCTGCAGCCGGGTGGCCACGACCGTGTCGACCACCACCGCGGCGGCGGCGATCGGCACGAGCACGGCCGCGAAGGACCACAGCCACGGCGACAGACCGGACAGGCCCTGCAGCACGCTCATGCCCACACCCAGCGCGGCGAGCTGCGTCAGCCGGACCCGCCCGGCCCGCGCCGCGAGCAGGCCACCCGCGACGGTGCCCGCGGCGAACACAGTGGACAGAATACCGTAGCCGTCCGGGCCGGCGGCGAGCGGCCCGGCGCTCATGGCGGCCATCGTGACCTGGTAGTTGCGGCCGAGGCTGCCCAGCAGCAGCGCAAGCCCCAGGGTGATGAGCACCCGCGGGTCCCGCAGCAGGTAGATCAGGCCCGCCCAGGCCGTGGTGGGGACCGGCGTGCCCGGCTCCGGCCCGTCCTGCGGCGCGCGGGAGTCGCCGGCCGTACCGTCCGCCCCGGCGTCCCCGGCGTCCCCCGGGGTCGCGTCCACCGCCGCCCCCGGGGCGATCGGCCGCAGCAGGTACATGACCGCGACGACGACCAGGAAGCTCGCCGCGTTGGCGAGGAAGAGCGTGGCCGGGCCGGTCATCGCCACCAGGACGCCGCCGGCGCTCATGCCGACGATGCGCCCCACGGAACTGGTCAGGGACCCGACCGCGAGGGCGGCACCCAGGTGCGAGCGGTCGACCAGCAGGGAGCCGAACCGCCCGAACGACGGACCCTCCAGCGCCGTGATCACGCCGCCGACGAGCATCGCCCCGTACACGACCGGGAGCAGGTTGCCGCCGAGCAGCACCGCCACCGCGAGCGTCGCCGCCACCGCGGCGTGGGCGAGCTGGGTGAGCGTCAGCAGCGGCCGGGCGGGGAGCCGGTCGGCCAGCGCGCCCGCCCACGGGCCGAGCAGGATCGACGGTGCGGCGTGCGCCAGTACGCCCAGCCCCATCTGTGCGGCCGAGCCGGTCGAGACGAGCAGCAACCAGTTGGCGGCCAGCACCTGCATCCAGGTGCCGGTGACGGACACGGCGTTGGCGGAGGTCCAGAGCCGGAAGTTGTAGAAGCGGAAGGGGGTCAGGATCAGAGGCATGCGGCGGGATTCTCCGAGCGACGACAGGGGCTACAGGGGACGGTCACCGTTGCGGTACGACCAACAAACGCTGGCAACGATGCAGGAAGTGCCCGGGTTTCTCCAAGAGAATCGTTACGTAGCGTGACTGCACTCACCATCTTCTGTGCTCAGCGCGGGTGAGTGACTACCGAGCGTGACCAAATGGCTGCCGTCGGCGTTACCGGACGTCACCGGCGACGAGGCGGGTCGGTCGCGGCGGGCCGGCGGTCGCGGTGGGTCAGCGGTCGCTCGCCAGGAGCGGCTCGACGACCACGTTCTCGTCCCGGCCGGGGCCCACTCCGACCATGCGGACCGGCGCACCGCACAGCTGCTCGATCCGCTCCAGGTAGGCCCGGGCGTTGGCCGGCAGGTCCGCGACGGTCCGCGCCTTGGAGATGTCCTCCCACCATCCGTCGAGGTACTCGTAGACGGGGACCGCGTGGTGGAAGGCGGTCTGCGTGGTGGGCATCGTGTCCGTCCGCTCACCGTCGATCTCGTAGGCCACGCAGATCGGCACCCTGTCCAGGCCCGAGAGCACGTCCAGCTTCGTGACCACCAGGTCGGTGATGCCGTTGGCCCGGACCGCGTACCGGGCGACCACCGCGTCGAACCAGCCGCAGCGCCGCTCGCGGCCGGTGGTCGTGCCGTACTCGCCGCCCACCTTGAGCAGGTGCTCCCCGGCGTCGTCGAACAGCTCGGTCGGGAACGGCCCGGACCCGACCCGGGTCGTGTACGCCTTGACGACCCCGATGACCTGGCTGATGCGGCTCGGCGGGATGCCGGTGCCGACGCACGCCCCGCCGGCGGTCGGGTTGGAGGAGGTGACGAACGGGTACGTGCCGTGGTCAAGATCCAGCATCGTCCCCTGGGCGCCCTCCATGAGCACCGTCTCGCCCCGGTCGAGCGCGTCCCACAGCACGGCCCTGGTGTCGGCGATGTGCGGGCGCAGCCGCTCCGCGTAGGTGAGGTACTCCTCCACGACCGCGTCGGCGTCGATCGCCTTCCGGTTATAGACCTTGGCGAGGATCTGGTTCTTCTCCCGGAGCACCAGCTCCAGCTTCTGGCGCAGGATCCCCGGGTCGAGCAGGTCCTGCACCCGGATGCCGGTACGGGCCACCTTGTCGCCGTACGCCGGCCCGATCCCCCGCCCGGTGGTGCCGATGCGGGCCTTGCCGAGGTACCGCTCCACCACCCGGTCCAGTGCCCGGTGGTGGGGCATGATCAGGTGAGCGTCCCCCGAGATCAGCAGCCGGGACACGTCCACCCCGCGTTCGGCCAGGCCGTCCATCTCCGCCAGCAGCACCTTCGGGTCGATCACGACGCCGTTGCCGAGCACGATCACGACGTTCGGCGACAGGGCGCCACTCGGGATCAGGTGCAGCGCGTACCTCTGCCCGTCCGGCGTGATCACGGTGTGGCCGGCGTTGTTGCCGCCGGAGTAGCGGACCACGTAGTCGACCTGCCTCCCGAGCAGATCGGTAACCTTGCCCTTGCCCTCGTCGCCCCACTGGGCGCCGAGCAGCACGATCGCTGGCATGACCTCGCCTCCACGGGGCGCGGGAAGTGCCGCCCAACAGGTGAGGCTAGCAAGCGGGAGGACCGTACCGGTGGTCAACGTCCTGGCCCTCAGCCTGGCCGACCCTGGGGAGGGCGGCACGGTACGGGTGCCGGTGCGCGCCTGTGCAGACGCGCTCGCGGCCGCCGGTGTAGCCCTGGAGCCGGTGACCGCCACCAGCGACGCGGAGATCGACCGGGTGCTCGCCCGCCTGGACGGCCCTGCCCGGCCGGACGGCCTCGCCTGGCCCGACCCGGACCCGCGCACCCGGCTGATTGTGGCGGTCGCCACCGATGCGCAGCTGCGGGCGGTGCTGCGCCGGATGGTCCGGCGCTGGGCGCCGCCGCCCTCGCGCCGGCCGCCCGGTCTGCCGGGCGACCGCACCGTGCCGGACCTGCCGCCGGTGGGGTTGCTGCCGCTCGGTCCGGCCCGGTCCGGCGGCGACCTCGTCGACCGGCTCGGACTGCCGCGGCAGCCGGACGCCGTGGCCGCGGCCGTGCTCGGCGGCCGCGTCCGGCGCCTGGACCTGCTGCGCACCGACGCGGGCTCGGTGACCGTCGACGGGACGCTGCTCGGCGGCGCCGACCGGACCGGCCGGGCGGTGGCCTTCACCGCCCGGGTGGACGTCGACGACGCCCGGTTGAGCGACGGTGACGAGCCCCTGCTCGCGGCGGCCGTGGCCAACGGCGGCGGGTACGCGCGGCCGGACGGGCTGCCCCTGGTCACCACCGCTCGCCCGGACGACGGCGCCCTCGACGTCGCCGTGGCGCTGCCGGTCCGGCACCGGTGGCGACGGCGGGTGCGGGTGGAGGTGCGCCGGGCCCGGGGTAGGGCGGTGACCGTCCACCCCACCGGCGGCAGCGTGCCGTGTCTGGACGACGGCGTGGCCGCCGAGGTGTCCCGGGCGCGCTCGTGGTGGGTGGAGCCGGGCGCCTGGGGGGTGTACGACGCGGCCGCCGACACCGCCTGAGGGCGGCGCGATGACCGAACGGCCGATGTCCCTCTCACGCGTATGGATGGTGTGCCGGCGGCCCGGGCCGAGTAGAAAGGGAAGTCCGGAGCCTCCCCAGGACCCGGTTAGGAGCCCGACGGTGCACGCCGTCGGGCTCTTTTCGTGTCCGTGCCGACGGGTCGCGCGCGCCGGCGGCGGTGCGCCGCTGGTGCCCGCCCCGGTGGGCCACGACCGGGCACAACCCGTACGGTTGACGGGGAGGCCCACCGAGTCCGCAGGAGGCGGAGATGACCCGACCCGACGACGAGCTCGCGCCAGAGGACCACCTCGCCCCCGAGGAGCGTGACATCGAGGCCCCGACGGCGGACGCCGCCGAGCAGGCCGAGCCGATCACGCCGGACGAGGTCAAGATCAAGGTCAGTCGCGGGTGGGAAGTCGGTGAATGGGACGCGGTCGAGCAGGCGGTGGTCGTCGACTTCGACGAGGACGAGTACCGCTGAGCGGCCGGCCGCCGGTCACCGCCTTCCTCGCCGATCTTGGAGTTGCGGTGGGGAACTCGTACGACATGCCCGACATGTTGCCCACCGTGAGTCCAAGATCGCGCAGAGGGTGATGGACGGGGCGGGCGTGCCTAGCTCACCGGCTCCGGCGGCAGGGCCAGCAGGGCACGCAGGAAGATCGTCTCGATCTGGGCCGGATCGGGGATCTGGAACGCGGCACCACCGGTGGCGTCGGCGAGCGCCTGGAGCTGGGCCATGTCCGCGTCGGGACCCAGGCCGAGCAGGATGACCCGGATCGGGCGGGTGAGGTCCGCCAGTCGCTCCAGCTCCCGCAGCGTCTCCTCCAGCGTCAGACCACCGCTCTTGCTCTGCCCGCCGTCGCTCCACATCACCAGCGTGTTGGACCGGCTGGGGTCGTAGCCCTCCTTCATCGCGCGGTAGGCGGCGAGCAACGTCTCGAACAGCGCGCTCTCGTTGGTGGCGGCGGTTTGCAGGCCGTCGATCGCGGTGATGATCCGTTGCTTGTGGTCGTCGTCGAGCAGCTCGATCGGGACCCCCTCGATCCAGTCCCGCTCGCCGTCCAGCCGGGCCGCGTACTCCCAGTGCCCCAGGTCGGTGCCGTCGGTGAACATCTCCAGCCCCCGCCTCGCCGCCTGCTGGAACACCTGCAGCTTGGAGACCGGAGTCCCGTCCGGCATGAGCATGGCCTGCTGCATGGAGGCGTTGACGTTGACCACGCTCAGGACCCGGGCGTGGCTGGTGGCGGAGGTCCAGATGCGGCGGGCCAGGTCGAACCGTTCCGGCGGCTGGACCGGTGTCGGCGCCACCGGGTCCGCGGTCACTCCGTGGCCGGTCGGGAAGCCCGGCCCCACGGTGCCGTCGGGGGCGCGGAAACCGTGCTCGGTGAAGACGTCCGGCGCCCGTGCCAGCGCGGCCAGGAACATGTCCGCCGCGGTCTGCACGCTCTGGGGTAGGCGGTCGACGACCGCGTACGGGAAGTCGAGCACCGGCGCGTCGACGACCGGTACGGCGGTCAGCTGGACCTCGGTGCTGCCGGCGTTGTACGCCACCACGGCCTGCTCGCTCATGGGTGCGGCGGCCACGCCCCGCTGGAACTCGGGCAGCAGCGCCGCGGTGTCGGACGGCGCCTCACCCTGCGCCCGGAAGATCCCGACCAGAGCGGGCAGGTCCTGGTCGCTGGCGACCACCGCGGACTGTACCCAGAAGGCGCCGACCAGTCCGGCCGTGTCCCGACG
>DATGOE010000185.1:0-21643 GCA_035306365.1 Natronosporangium sp.
CCGCCCCGGGAAACGTGGCGGGGCGTGGCGGACGAGTCGGCCTGTACGCCGGATTCTGTCCCCGCGCGCCTTGCGGCGACGCGGTGGGCGGCCATCCATCTCGGCCTACCGTCACCGGCAGGCTCCAGCGGCCTACCCGCAGGCATCGGACGGGCCATCCTCAAGCGCCTGCGCGGGCCGCCGCAGCGGCCCTTCTTGGCCTTGCTCCGGGTGGGGTTTGCCGAGCCACCCCGGTCACCCGAGGTGCTGGTGGGCTCTTACCCCACCGTTTCACCCTTACCGGCCGTACGGCCGGCGGTCTGTTTTCTGTGGCACTTTCCCGCGGGTCACCCCGGGTTGCTGTTAGCAACCACCCTGCCCTACGGAGTCCGGACGTTCCTCGGCGGCGGGTCACCCCGCCGACGCGGCCGCCCGGCCGACTCATCCGCCACGTCAATGGTACGCCGCCACCCCGGGTGGGCACCGCGCCGGCGCGGCCCCGTAGGCTGACGCCGCCATGGACCTGGGGGAGATCGCGCTACTGGTCGCCGCGGGCCTGGCCGCCGGCACCGTCAACGCGGTCGCGGGCGGCGGGTCCCTGGTGACCTTCCCGACCCTGCTCGCCGTCGGGCTGCCCCCGGTCGCGGCGAACGTCACCAACTCGATCGCCGTCTCCCCCGGCTACCTGGGCTCGGTGATCGGCAGCCGGTACGACCTGGCCGGCCAGGGGGCCCGCGCCCGTGGGGTGCTCGCCACCGCGGCGGTCGGCAGCGCCACCGGCTGCGCGATCCTGCTGGTGGCACCGCCCCGGTCGTTCGAGGTCGTGGTGCCGTTCCTGGTGCTGGTGGCGGCGGCGATCCTCGCCTTCCAGGACCGGCTGCGGCGGCTGGTGGGCCACCCGGCGACGATGCCACCCCGCCGCGGCACCCTGGCCCTGCACGCGTCGGTCGGGCTGGCCTCGATCTACGGCGGCTACTTCGGCGCGGCGCTCGGCGTCATGCTGGTGGCCCTCATCGCCCTGGTCGTCGACGAGTCGCTGGCCCGGGTCACCGCGCTGAAGAACCTCACCTCGCTGGTGGTCGGCCTGGTTACCGTCCTCGTCTTCGCCCTGTTCGGGCCGGTCGACTGGCTCGCGGTCGCGGTGGTCGCCCCCGCCACCATCGTCGGGGGGTACGGCGGCGCGAGGGCGGCCCGGTTACTGCCGAACCGGATCTGGAAGGCGACGATCGTGGCCCTCGGGACGGTCGTCGGCCTGATCCTGCTGGTGGACGCCTTCTCCTGACGCCGCGGGCACCCTCGCGCCCAGTCGGCGTCGCCACCCGGCACCGTCACCCCCGGTGTCGCCCCGGCCCGCCGATCTTGGACTTGCGGTGGCGGACTCGTCGGACATGTCCGAGGAATTCACCACCGCAAGTCCAAGATCGGCGCGGGGGGCGGGATCGGCGCGGGGGGCGGGATCGGCGCGCGGGGAGGGGGTCAGTCGGCCTCGCCGTACCAGCGGGCGTCCTCCTCGTCCCACCGCTGGTTGCGCTCGCGCACCGTCTCCAGCGCGCGTTCGGCCTCCGCCACCGTCTTGAACGGTCCGAGCCGGTACGCCGCCCGGCACCGGTCGTCACCGGACTCCACGCGGTCGTGCCGTAGGCACCAGTAGTAGCCGTCGCCGCGTCCCACGCTTACGACTGTGCCTCCCCGCCGGCCGCCGCGCCAGCGCTCAGGTGGGCAGTGTCGTTGACCGTCCGTACCGCGACCGCACCGTCCGGGTACGAGTCGACCACGCTGATCCCGCCCGGGTCCAGGAACAGCCGGTGCAGCAGCCCGTCTCCGGCGGCCAGGGCGTCGCGCAGCATGAGCTTCAGCGGCGTCACGTGGGAGACCACCACGACGGTGTCGCCCGGGTACGCCGTCCGCAGGCGCGTCACGGCGCGGCGCACCCGGGCGGTGACCCGCCGGAGCGACTCGCCGCCGGGTGGCGCGACCGCGGTGGACCGATGCCAGGCCGCGAGCTCGGACGGCCAGCGGCGGGCGATCTCCTCGACGGTCAGCCCCTCCCACTGTCCGAAGTCGCACTCGACCAGGTCCGCGTCGGTGACCACTGGCGGGTCGCCGGTCCGCGCCGCGATCGCGACCGCGGTGTCCACACAGCGCGTCAGCGGGGAGGTGACCACGGCCGCCACCCGCGGCGCCGCCTGCGCCACCCGCCGGGCGAGCGCCTCCGCCTGGGCGCGACCCTCGTCGGACAGCGGCACGTCACCGCGCCCCGACCAGCGCCGCTCGGCGGTGTGCGCGGTCGCCCCGTGGCGCACCAGGACGAGCCTGGTCGGCACCCCGGTCGGCGGCGCCCACCGGCCGCCCGGGCCCGGCACCGCGACCTGCTCCGGCCCGGCCGCCGGTGCCACCCCGGCCGCCGGCTCAGCCCCGGCCGGCGGCCGTCCGGCTTTTCCCGAACCCCGCTGGGCGACGTCCATCGCCTGGTTGGCCAGGCGGTCGGCGTCCAGGTTGCGCTCCCGCGGCACCCACCGCCAGGTCACCCGCTCGAACCGGCCGGCGAGCTCGGCGGCGCGGGCCGCCAGCGGGCGCAGCCCCGGGTGCCGGATCTTCCACCTGCCGCTCATCTGCTCGATGACCAGCTTGGAGTCCATGCGGACCTCGACCTCGGTGGCACCCAGGTCGGCGGCCTCCCGCAGGCCGGCGATCAGACCGCCGTACTCGGCCACGTTGTTGGTGGCGGTCCCGATCGGCTCGGCGCGCTCCCGCAGCACCCGTCCGGTGTCGGCGTCGCGGACCACCGCACCCCACCCGGCCGGACCGGGGTTGCCGCGGGCACCGCCGTCGGCCTCCACAATCACCCGGACGCCGGCGCTCACAGGCCGGACTCCGCGTCCCGCACCATGATGCGGCGGCACTCCTCGCACCGGATCACCTCGTCCGGCGCCGCTGCCCTCACCCGGGCGCGTTCGCTGCCGGACAGCTCCAGCCGGCAGCCGCCGCACCGGCCGCCGCGCAACCGGGCCGCCCCGACGCCGTCGTGGTCGTCGCGGATCTTCTCGTACAACGCGACCAGGTCGGCGGGCAGCCGCGCCGCCAGCGGGGCGCGGGCCTGCCGGCGGGCCTCCTCCTCGGCGGCGATCTCCGCCAGCGCCGCGTCCCGCCGCTGCTCGGTCTCGGCGCGCCGCCGCTGGGCGTCCGCCAGCCGGCCCTCCAGGTCGTCGATGGTGCCCTGGACCTGCTCGCGCCGCTCCATCAGCTCCAGCTCCTGGTCCTCCAGGACGGTCTGGCGCCGGGTCAGCGACTCCACCTCGTGCTGGAGCGCCTCCAGCTCCCGGGCCGGGCCGGTGCCGGCCGCCAGCCGCGCCGAGTCCCGGTCCTTGCGGTCGCGCACCTGCTCGATGTCGCGTTCCAGCCGGGCGATGTCGCGGTCCAGGTCGTCCGCGTCGGCCCGGACCCGCGCCAGCTCGTCCTGCAGAGCGGACAGCTCGCGTTCCAGCGCGGCCAGCTCCGCCAGCTCGGGCAGGTTGGCGCGCCGGTACGCCAGCTGCGCCAGGGCGGTGTCGATCTCCTGCAGCTCCAGCAGCAGAAGCTGGTCGTTGGGGTCGGCCTTCACGGCAGCTCCTCGGTCGTCCCGCCCGCGTGGACGGTCCAGGGGTCGGTGTCGAGATCGGACGCGGTCGCCTCCACGCCGAGCGTGGCGGCGAGCGCGGCGGCCAGGTCGTCCAGCCACGGCCGCTCGGTGGCCCAGTGCGCGGCGTCCAGCACGGCCGGGCCGCCGTCGGCCAGGTGCTCGCTGACCGGGTGGTGGCGCAGGTCCGCGGTCAGGTAGGCGTCCACTCCGGCCGCCGCGGCGTCGGCCAGGAAGCCGTCGCCGGCACCGCCGCACACCGCCACCGTGCGCACCGTCCGGTCCGGGTCGCCGGCGGCCCGGACCCCCCAGGCGGTACGCGGGAGCGCGTGCGCCACCCGGTCGGCCAGCTCCGCCAGCGTGACCGGGGTCGGCAACGTGCCGATCCGGCCGCTGCCCCGTTCGGGCGCGTCCGCCGCCGGGCGCAGCGGCCGCAGGTCGACCAGACCGACCCGGGCGGCGAGCGCATCGGAGACCCCCGGGTTGGCGGTGTCGGCGTTGGTGTGCGCGGTGTAGAGCGCGATGCCGGCGCGGATGAGGTCGTGGATGATCCGTCCCTTGTAGCTCGTGGGCGCCACGGTCGAGACCGGCCGCAGCAGCAGCGGATGGTGCGCCACGATGAGGTCGACCCCGAGCCCTCGCGCCTCGGCGACGGTCTCGGGCACGCAGTCCACCACGCACAGGACCCGCCGCACCGGCGCGTCCGGCTCCCCCAGGACCAGCCCCACCCGGTCCCACGGTTCGGCCCACTCCGGCGGGTACCGCTGCGCGAGCACGTCCGCCACGTCGGCGACGGTGTACCGGGGATCGCTGACCACAGCGAGACGTTACCGCAGCCGGCGGGCGGCCTCCGGCCCGCGGGCCGCAAACACAGCGTGTATCGTACGGTCACTCGCCGTACCATCAACTCCTTTGATGCTCCCGCAACCGCCGAGGAGGGGCGATGCGGCTGGGGATCAACGGTGTCGGACGCATCGGCCGCAACCTGTGGCGCGCCGTCCACCTGGGCTGCCCCGAGATGCAGGTGGTGGCCGTCAACGACACGGCCCGCCCGGAGCTCATCGCCCACCTGCTGCGCTACGACTCGGTGCGGGGACGGTTCCCGGGCACGGTGCGGTGCCTGGGCGACGCGATCGAGGTCGACGGCACCGCCGTGCCGATCACCGGACACGCCACCCCGGACCGGATCGACTGGGCGCGCCACGGGGTCGACCTGGTGATCGAGGCGACCGGGCAGTTCACCCGCGGGGACGCCGCGCGCGGTCACCTGGCCGGCGGTGCCCCGCTGGTGGTCATCTCGACCGCGTCACCGGACGCGGACGTGTGCCTCATGATGGGCATCAACGAGCACGTCTTCGACCCCGCGCGCCACCGGGTGATCTCCAACTCCTGCTGCACCACCTACTGCGTGGCCACCATCGCCAGCCCGCTGGACCAGGTGTACGGGATCCGCGACGGCACGCTGACCGCCGCGTACTCCGCCGGCAGCCGACCCGGTCCGCTGCTGGACGGCGTGCACCCCAACCTGCGCATGGCGCGGGCCAACGCGACCACCATCGTGCCTGCCGGCGTCCCCGGGGTCCGGCACGCGCTAGGCCGGGTCATGCCGCAGCTGGCCGGGCGGATCGCCGCCACCGCGCTGCGGGTGCCGGCGACGACCGCGTCGGCGGCGACGCTGGTGCTGCGGCTGGCCCGGCGGGCCAGCGCGGCGGAGGTGAACGCCGTCCTGGAGGCGGCCGCCGGTAGCGTCCTCAAGGGCTACCTCGAGGTCAGCCACGAACCACTGGTGTCCGCGGACGTGGTCGGCCGCCCGGCCTCGTGCGTGGTCGACGCCGCACTGACCGCCGCGTCCGGCGACCTGGTCCGGGTGGTCGGCTGGTACGACAACGAGTGGGGGTACGCGCACCGGCTGCTGGACCTGGCCCGCTACCTGCACCAGCAGGCCGGTGGGACGGGCCTCACCGGCGGCGGGTGAGCGCCGGTGCCGGGCGGGGGGCGCGCGGCGGGGCGACCGTCCCGCCCGGGGCGGACCTGCCGCCCGCCGCGACCGCACCACCCGCGGCGGGCGCCGCACCGGGGGCGGACGCGCCACCGGCCGCGGTGCCCGGAGCCGACGGCACCGCCCGCAGGGCCGGTCGCGGCGGACCCAGCGCCTCCAGCGGAAGCCACCACGGGAACCGGGACGCGTACCGGGCACCGGTGCCCGGCGCCGGCAGCACCATCACCTCGTCACCGAACAGCACCCGCACGCCCCACGACCGCAGCCGGCCCAGGCTCTCCAGAAAGGCGGGATGGGCGGCCATCGCCGAGTTGGTGAACGGCATGGTGACGATGGGCAGGCCCAGCCCCTGACCCTCCACGACCAGGGCCAGCGCCAGGGTGTCGGCGATGCCCTGCGCCCACTTGTTGACGGTGTTCACCGTGGCGGGGGCGACCACGATGGCGTCGGCGGTGCGGGAGCGCAGCGGGTCGCCCGGCTGGTGGAACTCGTAGCGCACCGGGTAGCCGGTCTGGGCGGCGAGGGCCGGCTCGTCGATGAACGCCCGCGCGCTCGGCGTGGCCACGACGGCGACCTGCCAGCCCGCCTGCTGCGCGAGCCGGACCAGGCGGTCGACGTGGCGGGCCGGCGGTGAGCCGCACACCACCGCGTACAGCAGCGGTCGCGGGTCGTCGACCGGCGACGACGAGGGCAGGGGACGGGCAGGCGACTGCGGCACGGGACGGGCGGTGCCGCCTGGCGGCAGCGACAGCGGCCGGCTGCCCCCCGCCCGCATCACGCCACCCCCGCCGCGGTGGCGAGGTCGCGCAGGACGGGCGGCGGCTCCCCGCGGGTACGCCGGATCACCTCGCCCACGACCGTCCGCCCCAGCGGCCGGGAGGACAGCTCCGCCGGCGCCAGCCGGTCGCACTCCATCAGCAGCGCCGCGGCCCGCGCCACGTCGCCGAGCTGGGTGCAGCCCCGGGCCACGTCGAGCAGGTGGTGGACCCGCCGCTCGGTCACCAACCCGGACAGCGCGTGTCCCCGGATCCGCTCGTGGGTCGCCACGGCGGTCTTCGCGTCGCCGAGCTCGACCGCGGCCGCGGCCCGGTGCAGCAGCACGTTGGTCGGGCCGAAGCTGCTCCAGTAGTGGTTGCGGTCGCCGCCGAGCCGGTCGGCGGCCTCGCTGGCGGCGGACACCAGCTCCCGGACGGTCGCCTCGTCGCCGAGGCGGGCCGCCGCCATGGCGCCCTGCAGCAGCAGCATGCCGTAGACGGACAGCCGTTGCGGCGTGGCCTGGCGGCTGTCGGCCGGAGCCAGCCGGTTGGCGACGGTCAGGTGGACCTCCAGGGCCGAGCGGGCACGGCCGAGCGCCAGCAGCGCCATCCCGACGCGGAAGCTGGCGGCCCCGGCCAGCAGCTCGTCGCCGGACCGCACGGCCACCGCGACCGCCCGGTCGGCGGCCAGCCACGCCAGCTCGTACTCGCCGAGGTTGCGCAGCACCGACGAGGTGATCTGGTAGACCTGGCCGAGCAGGTGCGCGGTCTGCTCCCCCTCCTCACCGTACGGGTGGGCCGCGGCCGCGGCCTGCGAGCGGTGCAGCAGCTCCGGCAGCGACCGGGCCAGCACACCGCCGCGGGCGGACTGGTAGGTGAGCCAGGCGTGCCGCACCGCCTTGCGCAGCTCCCCCAGGTCCGGTGGGGACGACACCGGGCGCGACCACAGCCCGATCCGGTCGCAGCGCTCCAGCGCGGCCCGCAGCTCCTCGATCTCGACGGCGCCGACCGGCCGCCCGGACGCCGCGCCGCGCTGCGCGGCCGCGGGGCCCAGCAGCGTGGCCGGCTCCACCCCCAGCACGTCCGCGATCTGGTGGATGACGGAGAACCGGTCCAGCCGGCGCACGCCGCGCTCCACCTTGTCGACCCAGCTCTTGCTCTTCCCCAGCCGGTCGGCGAACACCTGCTGCGACATCCGCCGGCGCCGGCGCCAGTAGGCGACGCGGCGGCCGATCGGCAACTCGTCCACGTCCGGCCTCCGGTGGGGGGTCGCGCTCCAGGGTGTCCGGCCTGCCGTACCCGTCACCTGGAGCGCGGCTCCCGGTGACGGCCCTGTCCCGGTCACGCCGTGGGCGCGGCTGGGATCGAACCAGCGACCTCCCGCTTGTAAGGCGGGTGCTCTCCCGCTGAGCTACGCGCCCGGGCCGGCCGTCAGCCTACCCGGTCCGCCGGCCCGGGGCGGCTCAGCGCCTGCCCCGACCGACGCGCGGGGCCACCAGGCGGGCGGCGCTCCAGTCCTTGCCGGCGCTGAGGGTCGAGGTCTGCTGCAGGCCGGCGGTCGGAGCCGCCTCGGCGATCTCGCTGGGTTCGACGTGGCCCGGCCGGCCGGCCTTCGGCGTGAGCAGCCACACCACCCCGTTGTCGGCCAGCGGTCCGAGCGCGTCGACCAGCATGTCCACGAAGTCGCCGTCGCCGTCGCGGTACCACAACAGCACCACGTCGACCACCTCGTCGGTGTCCTCGTCGACGAGCTCCCCGACCCGGTCGATGACGGCGTCACGGAACTCGTGGTCGACGTCGTCGTCGTAGCCCATCTCCATGACCACCATGCCCGGCTCGATGCCGAACCGGTCCACCGGGCTGCGTACGCGCTCAGCGGCGCCGCCAGCGTTCCCGCTCACGGTCTGCTGCCTCCTTACCTGGGTCCTGGGCTAGCTTCTCACGCCGGGCGGCTCTGCGCGCAACCTACCGTCGCGCCGGTTCCGGCGCTCGTGCGATGCCCCGGACCCCGGGCCCTACGGCCGCCCGCCGGCGACCGGCGACCGCTGCGCCGCGGCCGGGGCCGCCCCGGCCGGCTCCGTCGCGGCCGGCTCCGCCGCCGGGACGGCGACCACCGCCCGGGCGGCGACGCCGGCGGTGGCGGCGAGGACCGCCATCAGGATGAGCAGGGCCGCTGCCAGCCCCGCGCGGAGGCCGCCGCCCCGGTCCCGCCCGCGACGAAGTAGACGCTGCCGACCGTGGCGATCGCCACCACACCGGCCAGGAGGGAACCGGTGGAGACCAGGCCCGACAGTGTGGCGGAGCGGGCCGGGTCGACGCGGGCCATGACGCGGGCGACCAGCGGGCTGAACCCGGCCGCGTGGCCGGCGCCGGCGGCCCGGCCACCGGCGGGCGAGTGCCCGGGCGCGCGGCCACCCGCGGGGAGGCCAGGCTGACCGCGGCGAACCCGGCCGGGTACGGCAGGAACGCCAGCCCCGCCGCCATCGGGTCGAACCCGAGGCCGGACTGCGGGTGCAACGCCACGGTGAACGTGAACGCCGGGTAGCAGCCCATGACCAGGAAGCAGGCCAGCAGCCCGGCCCGGACCCCGGGCGGGTGCAGGGCGGCCGGCTCGACCAGCGGGGCACCGCCCCGGCGCGCCAGCCACCGCTCGCACCGGCGGAAGCCGTCCAGGCCGAGCGCGCCCGCCACCAGGACCACGGCCGACGGCACCACCAATGTCACCGGCTCGGGCGCCAGGCCGCAGCCCACCGACGCGGCGGTGAAGGCGGCCAGGCCGGTGCGGAAGACGCGGCGGTGACCGTACCGGTCGCCCAGGCGGGCGCCGGTCACCACGGTCACCGCGAAGGCGAGCAGGTACCCGGCGGACACGAGCTGGATGGCGGCGTCGCCGGCGGCCAGGTCGCGGCGGATGGTGGGGATCGCGACGGACACGATGGAGGAGTCCATGGTGGCCATCGCCTGGCCGGCCAGCAGCACGGCGAGCAGCCCGCCGCCCCGGCCGCGGAACAGGTTCGCAGTGGGCACGGGGCAAGGATGGGCGGGCCGGCAGGCGGCGGCTTGAAGATGCTTGCGACCGGTTCCAGCCGCCGGCCCGGCGCGGACCGGTCCGGGCGCGGACCGTCCGGCGCGCAACCGACGTCACACCCCGGCGGATGTCACACCCCGGCCGTAGCGTGGGCCGAGTGCGTGCCTCCCGGGTGCTGGCCCGCGATCCGGACCTGTGCGTCAGTGAGGTGGTCTGCCGCGCCCACCACCCGCGCTGGTCGCCGGTGGAGTCGCCCCGGCTGCCGGAGCTGGTCCAGGTCCGGTCGGGGCGCTTCCGCTACGCCGGCCGGTTCGGGACGGTGCTGGCCGGCACGGACCTGGGCTACCTGTCGCTGCCGGGCGAGCACCAGCGGTTCGCGCACCCGGCCGGCGGGGACGTGTGCACCGCGATCGCGATCTCGCCCCGGCTGTGGCAGGAGCTGTCCGGCGGGGACGCCACCGGCGGCCCGGTGCCGGTCGACGCCCGGCTGCACCTGGCGCACCGGCTGCTGCTGCGCGCCGCCGCGGGCGCCGACACCGGGGTGCGCTCCCATGTGGGGTGCACGCCCACCCAGGTGCGCCGGCTGTTCGGCCGGGCGGCCGGGCGCGGGTCGGGCGGCCCGGCCGCGCCGCCGCACCCCCGCCGCTCACCCCGGAAGGAACGGGACTCACGCCGGCAGGAATGAGAACCGGACCTGCCGGGTGGGGTTGGACCGGTTCGGGTCCACCAGGCAGATCGACTGCCAGGTGCCGAGCATGAGGGTGCCGGCGACCACCGGCAGCACGGCGTACGGGGGCAGGAAGGCCGGGACGAGGTGGTCGCGGCCGTGCCCGACCGGGCCGTGACGGTGCCGCCACCGGTCGTCGGCGGGCAGCACGTCGTCGAGCACCCGCAGCAGGTCCTCCTCCGAGCCGGAGCCGGTCTCGATGATCGCGAGGCCGGCGGTGGCGTGGGGGACGTAGACGTGCAGCAGGCCGTCGCTCTCACCCGCGACGAACGCCTTCGCCTCCGCGGTGATGTCGCGCACGACCGGGGAGGTGCCCGTCTCGACGGTGATCACTTCAGTGCGCATGCCCCGAGTCTGCCGGACGGGGCGGGTGCCGTCCGCCCGAACCGGCCGGCCCACCCGCCCGGGGTGGCGGGGACCGTCCGCCCCGGGCGGCGGGCACCGTCGGCCCGGGGCGGCGCGTGACCGGAGGAACTCTCCCCAGATGTGACGGATGCGCGGCGAGCAGGCAGGATTGAGGCGAGAACCGACCGAACCACCCGGAGGAGTTCCCGTGGTCACCGAACACAGTCGCGCCACCGCGCGCCGCCCGGTCATCAGCGACGGACTGCCCAGCCAGCTGCCGGACATCGACCCCGAGGAGACCAACGAGTGGATCGAGTCACTGGACGGGGTCATCCAGCACCGCGGCCCCAAGCGTGCCCGCTACGTGATGCTCCGGCTGCTGGAGCGCGCGCGGGAGCGGCAGGTGGGCGTCCCGCCACTGACCACCACCGACTACATCAACACCATCCCGCCGGAGCGGGAGCCGTGGTTCCCCGGGGACGAGCACCTCGAGCGGCGCATCCGCGCGTACATCCGGTGGAACGCGGCGATCATGGTGCACCGCGCGCAGCGCCCGGGTGTGGGCGTCGGCGGCCACATCTCCACGTACGCGTCGGCCGCCTCGCTGTACGAGGTCGGGTTCAACCACTTCTTCCGGGGCAAGAACCACCCCGGCGGCGGTGACCAGGTCTTCTTCCAGGGGCACGCGTCCCCGGGCATCTACGCCCGCGCGTTCCTCGAGGGCCGGCTGACCGAGCAGCAGCTGGACGGCTTCCGGCAGGAGCTGTCCCACCCCGGTGGCGGCCTGCCGAGCTACCCGCACCCGCGGCTGATGCCGGACTTCTGGGAGTTCCCGACGGTCTCCATGGGTTTGGGCCCGCTCAACGCGGTCTACCAGGCCCGGTTCAACCGCTACCTGCACCACCGCGGCATCAAGGACACCAGCCAGCAGCGGGTGTGGGCGTTCCTCGGCGACGGCGAGGTCGACGAGCCGGAGGCGCTGGCCGCCATCGGCCTGGCCGCCCGCGAGGAGCTGGACAACCTCACCTTCGTGATCAACTGCAACCTGCAGCGGCTGGACGGCCCGGTACGCGGCAACGGGAAGATCATCCAGGAGCTCGAGGCGCTGTTCCGGGGCGCCGGGTGGAACGTGATCAAGGTGATCTGGGGGCGGGAGTGGGACGCGCTGCTCGCCGCCGACCACGACGGCGCACTGGTCAACCTGATGAACGTCACGCCGGACGGGGACTACCAGACCTACAAGGCCGAGTCGGGGGCGTACGTCCGCGAGCACTTCTTCGGCCGCGACCCGCGCACCCGCAAGATGGTCGAGCACCTGACCGACGACGAGATCTGGGGGCTCAAGCGGGGCGGTCACGACTACCGCAAGCTGTACGCGGCGTACAAGGCGGCGACCGAGCACACCGGACAGCCCACGGTCATCCTCGCCAAGACCATCAAGGGATGGACGCTGGGGTCCACATTCGAGGGCCGCAACGCCACCCACCAGATGAAGAAGCTGACGCTGTCTGACCTGAAGACCTTCCGGGACCGGCTCTACCTCGACATCCCGGACTCGGTCCTGGAGCAGGACCCGTACCTGCCGCCGTACTACCGCCCGGACGACGCGACCGAGGAGATGGAGTACCTGCGGGAGCGCCGCATGGCGCTGGGCGGCTACCTGCCGGCGCGCCGGGCGACGACCATCCCGCTGGCGCTGCCGCCCGCCGACGCGTACGCCGGTCTCAAGCGCGGGTCCGGCCGGCAGCCGGTGGCCACCACCATGGCGTTCGTGCGGCTGCTCAAGGAGCTCATGAAGGACCCGGCGACCGGGCACCGGTGGGTGCCGATCATCCCGGACGAGGCCCGGACCTTCGGCATGGACTCGCTGTTCCCGTCGGCGAAGATCTACTCCCCGCACGGGCAGAACTACACCCCGGTCGACCGGGAGCTGTTCCTGTCGTACCGGGAGGCGACCAACGGCCAGATCCTGCACGAGGGGATCACCGAGGCCGGGTCGGTCGCCTCGTTCACGGCGGCGGGGACCTCGTACGCCACCCACGGCGAACCGATGATCCCCGTCTACATCTTCTACTCGATGTTCGGCTTCCAGCGCACCGGCGACGGCCTGTGGGCGGCCGCCGACCAGCTGGCGCGCGGCTTCCTGCTCGGCGCGACCGCCGGGCGCACCACGCTCAACGGGGAAGGGTTGCAGCACGAGGACGGGCACTCGCACCTGCTGGCCGCCACCAACCCGGCGGTGGTCGCCTACGACCCGGCGTTCGCCTACGAGATCGCGTACATCGTCCAGGACGGGCTGCGCCGGATGTACGGTGACGAGCCGGAGAACATCTTCTACTACCTGACCGTCTACAACGAGCCGGTCATCCAGCCACCGCAGCCGGCCGACCTCGACGTGGCGGGCCTGCTGCGGGGCCTGTACCGCTACCGGCCGGCGTCCCGGGCCGACGGTCCGCGGGTACAGCTGCTGGCCTCCGGCATGGCGATGCAGTGGGCGCTGCGGGCCCAGGAGCTGCTGGCGCAGGACTGGGGCGTGGCGGCCGACGTGTGGTCGGCGACCTCCTGGAACGAGCTGCGGCGCGAGGCGGTGGCGTGCGAGGAGCACAACCTGCTGCACCCGGACGCCGAGCCGCGCACGCCGTACGTCACCCGGGTGCTCGCCGACGCTCCCGGACCGGTGGTGGCGGTGTCCGACTTCATGCGGGCGGTCCCCGACCTGATCTCGCGGTGGGTGCCGGGCGACTACACCTCGCTGGGCACCGACGGGTTCGGCCTGTCCGACACGCGCGGCGCCCTGCGCCGGCACTTCCACGTCGACGCGGAGTCGATCACGGTGGCGGCCCTGCGCCAGCTCGCCCGCCGCGGCGAGGTGCCGGCCACGATGCCGGCCGAGGCGGCGCAGAAGTACGCCATCGGCGACGTCACCGCGGCGTCGGCGGGCGAGACCGCCGGCTCGTCGGAGTAGCCGGGTGCGGTCGGTGGTGTCGGGTGACGACACGCGGCTGACGGTGGGCTTCGAAACTCCCACCGTGGTGCGGGACCTTAAGCCCGACGACGAGGCGGCCACGCTCGCGCTGTTCGACGAGTGCCGGGACTGGTTCGAGTTCGCCACCGGCCAGCCGTCCGGCCCCGGGGACGTGCAGGGTCTCTACTACGCCCTGCCCGAGGGGTGTGACGTCTCGCAGAAGCGGCTGCTGGTGGCCGAGGTCGAGGGCCGGATCGGCGCGCTGGTGGACGTCGTGCTCGGCTACCCGGCGGATGACGAGTGCACCGTCGGGGGGTTCCTGGTCGCGCCGGCGTACCGCCGGCGCCGGCTCGGGACCGCACTGGCGGAGGCGCTGCGCGAGGAGGCGGCGAAGCGGGGCATCCGGCGGGTGCACACCACGGTGACCGTCGGCTGGCGCCCCGGTGTCCAGTTCCTCCGCCACCTCGGGTTCACCGTCGACACCGCGCCGGTCGAGCAGCACGGCAACCGCAACGCCGGCCCCCGGGAAAGGCCCGTGCACCGGGCGGTGCTCGACCTCGGCCGCCGCGCGGGCAGGTGACCCCCGCGGGGACGCCCGGCGTGGGACGTGGCGGGTCCGCTGCGGGGCCCGTGCCGCACCGGCCCGCGTCCCGGGTACGGACCGTGACGCGCCCCGACACCGGGATAGACTTTCCGTAACGTGCTAGTGACGGAAAGTAATCGACCGGTCGGTGTCCGGTCACCTGGGGAGGCCGTCGATGCGGCGGGCGAGAGCTGAGCCGGTCCACGATCGCGGTGACGTCCGCGTGACCCGCCTGCCGGACAACGCCGTCATCCGCGCGGGCCCGCCGCGGCGAGGGGTCGCCGGGCGGGGCGCCCCGCTGTCACCACCCGGCCGGGTGGTCGGACGCGACCGGGAGATCGCCGCCCTGGAGGCCGCGGTCGCCGCCGCCCGCGCCGGCGGGCACCGGGGGCTGGTGGTCAGCGGTCCGGGCGGGGTCGGCACCACCGCGCTGGTGGACCGGTTGCGATCGGTCGCCGACCACGGTGGCTGGTTCGTCGCGGGCGGGTACGACCGGCACCGCCGCGACCCCGCCCACCACGGGGTACGGCAGGCCCTGCGCCACCTCGGGCGGCTGCTGCTCGCCGAACCGGAGCGGGAGCGGTCCGCGCTGCGGCACCGCCTGCGCCGCGCCCTGGGTCCCCGCCTCGACCTGGCGGCCACGGTCGTCCCGGAGCTGGCGACGCTGCTGGACCTGCGACCCCGGCCCCCGTCCGACGACCGCCTCAACCGGCCGGCCCGGCTCCACGCGGCCGCGGTCGACCTGCTGCGGGCGGTGTGCTCCCGCCAGCGGCCGGTCGTGTTCGCCGTCGACGACCTGCAGTGGGCCGACGCCACCGCGCTCGGCCTGCTCGACCGGCTGCTGCTCGGCGAGCCGGTGGAGGGGCTGGTGACGGTCGCCGCCTACCGCACCGACGAGCTGTACCCCGACAGCCCCCTGGCGGCGTCCCTGCCCCGCTGGTGCCATCCCGGCGGGCCGGCGCACCTGCGCCTGGCCGGCCTGGACACCGGTGACCTGGCCGTCCTGCTGCGCACGGCGCTGCGGCTGGAGGCGGACCGCGCCGCCGACCTCGCCGCCCTCCTGGCGCCGTACGTGGCGGGCAACCCGCTGCGCGCCCTCGAGGTGCTCGACGCGCTGCGCCGCGACGGCCTTCTGACCGCATCCGGCGGGCGGGGGTGGCGGTGGGACCCGCGGGCGGTGCGCCACCGCCTGGCCACCCCGCGGCGCACCACCGACCTGGTGGCCGACCGCGTCGCGTCCCTGCCGCCGGCCACCGTCGAGGTGCTGGAGGCCATGGCCTGCCTCGGCGAGAAGGTCGAGCTGTCGCTGCTGGGCACGGCGGTCGGCGTGGGACCCGCCGACCTGCGGCAGCGGCTCGCACCGGCCTTCCGTGACGGGCTGCTGGCGCCGGCCGGCCCGGAGGCGGTGCGGTTCCGCCACGACGTGGTCCGCGAGACGGTCCTGCGCCGTACGGGTACCCACGACCGGCGTGCGACCCGGTTGGCGCTGGCGCGGCGCCTGGCCGACGCCGGGCCGGGCGCGGACGCGGACGCGGCCCACCTGTACCTGCCCGTGGTGGACGAGGTCCGCGACCCGGCCGAGCGGCGCGCCGTGGCCGGCCGGTTCCGCCGGGCCGCCGGCCAGGCCGAGCTGCTCGGCGACCACGCGACGGTGCTCGGTCTGCTGGACGCCGCGCTGCCGCTGGTGGACCCGCACGACACCGCCACCCTGGCCGACGTCCACACCCGTCGCCACGCGGCCCTGTGCGGCCTGGGCCGGCTGGCCGAGGCGGACGCCGCGTTCGAGGCCGTGCAGCGGCTCAACGTCGAGCCGCTGTCCCGGGTGGACGCCACCCTGGCGCAGATCGACAGCCTCGCCAGTCGCGGCCGGCACCGGGACGCCGTCGAGCTCGGCACGCACCTGCTGCGGCGGCTCGGGGTGGCCACGCCCGGCCACGAACGGCTGGACGTGGAGATCGAGCGCGGGCTGGCCGCGGCGTACCAGTGGCTGGCCGGCCCGCAGGCGTCCGAGCCGGGCGAGCCGGTGCCGCCCACTCCGACCACGACCGCGGTGGCCGCGGTCATCGACCGGATGCTGCCGCCGGCGGCCGTCTGCGACGAGCCGACCCACCAGTGGCTGGCCCTCACCGCGCTGCGGATGTGGGCCGGGCGCGGTCCGGAGGCGGATCTGGTCGGCCCGGTCAGCCACCTCGCCGGTGTGCTGCTGGCCCGGCGCCAGGACCACCGCGCGGCCCACGCCGCACTGCGGCGGGTGCTGGCGATCAGCGAGGCCCGCGGGTACGAGCCGGCCGCCTCGCGGGCGCACCTGCGGTACGCGATGGACGTGGGACACTGGTTCGAGCCACTCGACCACAGCGTCGCCCACTGCCGGCGGGCCCGGGACGGGCTGCTGGCAGGCGGCGACCCGGCCGCCGCCTGCGCCAGCTACCTGGTCTCGGTGACCCTGCTGATGGAGTACGCGCCGGGTCTGGACCGGTACGGCGACGAGGTGGACGCGGGCCTGGCGTTCGCGCGGCGGATCGGTGACGACCTGGCGGCCGCCGCGTTCCAGGGCCACCGGGACCTGCTGGACCGGCTGCGCGGAACCGGCGGGCCGCCGGCCGACCGGCCGCACGTCCCGGTCGGCCGCCCGGGTCTGGCCGCCAGCCACCACCTCACCCGCGCCCTCGGCGCGGCCCTGTTCGACGACCCGGTGGAGCTCCACCGGCGGACCTCCGCGCTGATGCCCATGGCGCGGCTGCTCGGGTCGACCTACCTGGCGGTGCAGGCCCACCTGCTGCGGGCACTGGCGCTGGCCGAACGGGTACGCACCGGTCCGCCGGCCGAGCGGGGCCCGGCCGCGGCCGAGCTGGACCGGGTCGCCGGCTGGCTGGCGGACCGGGCCGAGTGGGCACCGGCCAACCTGCGGCACCTGCGACACCTGGTCGAGGCCGAGCGGGCCTGGGCGGTCGGGGACGTGCGGGCCGCCCTCGCCGGCTTCGACTCGGCCGTCGGCCAGGCGGCGGCCCGACCCCGACCGTGGCACCTGGCGTACGCCCTGGAGCGGGCGGGCCGCTTCCATCTGGCCCAGGGCGCCGCCCACACCGGTGCCACGCTGCTCGCCCAGGCCCGCGACCGCTACCTGCGGTGGGGTGCGGCGGGGAAGGTGGCGCACCTCGACCGGGCCCACCCGGGTCTGGCCGGCACGGTGGCCCCGCCGGTGCGGCCGACCGAGGGCGTTCCGGCCGGTGCGGCCGAGCTGTCCACGCTCCTGGCCAGCGCGCACGACCTGAGCACGCCCACCACGCCCGGGGGCGTCCAGGAGCGGGTGGTGGAGATCCTGTCCGCGATGACCGGCGCGACCCACGTCCACCTGCTGGTGCGCGCCCCGGACGGCGACTGGGTGCCGGCCACCGGCCCGGCCACCCCCGACGGGCCCGCGGCGGTGCCCGCGACGGTGGCGCGCCACCTGGAACGGACCGGCCAGCCGCTGGTGGTCGACGACGCCACCCGCGACGAGCGCTTCGCCGACGACCCGCACCTGGCCGGCCTCGACCGCTGCTCGCTGCTGGCGGTGCCGGTCGGCGACCGGGACCGGGCCGACGCGGTGCTGGTGCTGGAGAACCGCCACCTCGCCGGCGCGTTCACCCCTGGGCTGCGGGACACGGTCTCCCTCATCGCCGCGCAGGCGGCCATCAGCCTCCAGGGCGCCCGTCGGTACCGCGACCTGGAGCGCCGGATGGACGAGCGTGGCGCGCACCTCGCCGACGCCACCCGGCGGCTGGCGCGGCTGGACGCCACCGACCCGCTCACCGGCCTGGCCAACCGGCGCCACCTGGAGCAGGTGCTCGCCCAGCGGTGGGCCGAGGCCCAGGTCACCGGCGAGCCGATGGCGCTGGCGATGATCGACATCGACAGCTTCAAGCTCTACAACGACACGTACGGCCACACCGCCGGCGACCGTCGCCTGCAGGACGTGGCGGCGGCGCTGAGGACCACCGTGCGCGGCGGGGACCTCGCCGCCCGGTACGGGGGCGAGGAGTTCGCGGTGCTGATGCCCCGGACGGACCTGCGTGGCGCGTCGGCGGCGGCCGAGCGCATCCGGGCGGCCGTGGCGGACAGGTGCCGGCGCGCCGCCGACACGGTGACGCCGCCGATCACGGTCAGCATCGGCGTCGCCGCGGCCGTACCCCTGCCGGGTGAGCGTGAGCACGGCCTGGTGGAGCTCGCCGACGGCGCCCTGCACGGCGCCAAGCGGGACGGCGGTGACCGCGTCCGCTGGGCACCGCGACCGCGCCCGTAGCGCCTCCTCGGCACCCGGGGCGGACGCCGCCGGACGGCGGGCGGGCGCCGGCGAACGGCGGGCGCACACGGGCGGGTGGCGACAGTACCGGATCAGCCAGGATCGGGGTAGAAAGGAAGTTCCTGGCAGAACGGTCCGGCCGAAGGGCGGATGGAGCGTGGCAGGAACCGGCGAACAGCCGTCCCCGACTTCGCTGCCGGCCCCGGTGGTGGAAACCCTGCTCCGGAACGGAGCCGAGGCGAGAGTTGTCCGGTTGCGGCTCCCGCAGGGCACCGTCATCCGCAAGGAGCCGATCGGCCCCGGCCGCAAGCGACGCCTCCACCAGGAACGCGCCGCGCTGGAGGCGCTGGCGGGCGTGCCGGGCGTCGTGCACCTCTCCTCCGCCCTCCCCCAGCCGCCCGACGCGCTCCTGCTGGAGGACATCCAGGGCACGCCGCTGGCGACGCGCCGGATGCCGCTGAGCGTCCCCGAGGCGGTGCGGGTGGCGCGCGCGCTGGCGCGCACCCTGGCCGCGATGCACGCCCGCGGCGTGGTGCACCGGGACGTCAACCCCACCAACATCCTGCTCGTCGACCCCGGGGGGCAGCCGTGCCTGGTCAACTTCTCGCACGCCACGATGTTCACCGAGAGCCGCCCCCTGTTCGCCCACCACAACGAGATCGCCGGCACGCTGGCCTACCTCGCCCCGGAGCAGACCGGCCGCACCGCCCGCCCGGTCGACCAGCGGGCCGACCTCTACGCCCTGGGCGCCACGCTCTACGAGATGGTCACCGGCGCCCCGCCGTTCGGCACCGGTGACCCGGTCCGGCTCATCCGCGACCAGCTCGCGACCGTGCCCGTACCGCCCCACCAGGTGAACCCCGCGGTGAGCCGGCCACTGTCCGACGTCATCATGCACCTGCTGGAGAAGGAGCCGGACGACCGCTACCAGACCGGCGAGGGCCTGCTGTACGACCTGCGGATGGTGGACAGCGGGACACCGCTGGCCCGCTTCCGGGTCGGCGAGCACGACCTGCCGGTGCGGCCGCTGACCCCGTCCCGGCTGGTGGGCCGCGCGCGGGAGGTGGCGGCGCTGGAGCTCGCCTTCGCCCACGCGATCGCGGGCCGGCAGCGGGGAGTCCTCATCGGAGGGCCGGCGGGCGTCGGCAAGACCGCGCTGATGGACGAGTTGCGGCGGGTGGTCACCGTCCGCGGCGGCTGGTACCTGGCCGGCAAGTCCGACCAGTACCGGCGCGACCACGGGTACGACGCGGTGTGGCAGGTGTTCGACGGCCTCGCCCACATGCTGCTGGCCGAACCCGACGAGGTGCTGGCTCCGGTGCGCCGCCGGTTGCGCGAGGCGCTGGGTCCGGACGCGGGGCTGCTGGCCGCGATCCTGCCCGGGTACGGCGCCGTCCTGCAGGTCGCGCCGGACCGCGTCGCCCGGGACCCGGAGACGCTGGCGGGGCGGCTGCGCCGCAGCGCCGTCGAGGTCCTGGCCGCGGTCGTCTCCCCGAACCGCCCGGTCGTCCTCGCCCTGGACGACCTGCAGTGGACACCCCGCTCGTCACTGGCGATCCTCGACCAGATCTTCAGTGAGGAGTCGCTGGACGGGCTGCTGGTCGTCGGGACGTACCGGGAGGAGGACATCGACCCCACCCACCCGCTGTCGGCGATGCTGGCCCGCTGGCAGCGGCTGGACTCCGGGGTGGACCGGATGTGGCTGGGCAACCTGTCGGCCGCCGGCGTGGCCAGCCTGCTCGGCGACGTGCTCCGCCTGGACGCCACCTCCGCGCGCGAGCTGGCCGCGCTGCTCATGCCCCGCACTCTCGGCAACCCCCACCACACGCTGGCGCTGGTGGCCTCCCTGCGGCGGGAGGGCCTGATCGAGCTGGGCTCCGACGGGTGGCGCTGGGACCCGGTGGCGCTGCGCTACCGCCTCGGCCACCCGAGCGTCACCGAGCTGCTCACCGAGCAGGTCGAGGCGCTGCCGCCGGCCACGCGGCAGCTGCTCAGCGCCATGGCGTGCCTGGGTGACCGGGTGGACCTGCGGCTGTTGCGGGCCGCCACCGGCCTGACCTCCGAGGAGGTGGACGAGCGGCTCGCACCGGCGCTGGTCGACCGGATGCTGGTCATGGAGTACGGGTACGGGGAGACCCTGCGGTTCCGCCACGACCGGGTCCGCGAGGTGGTGCTGCGCCGCCTGAGCCCGCCGCAGCTGCACGACCTGCACCTGGCTCTCGCCCGGCGGCTGGCCGGCGTCCCCGAGCTGGCCGCGGTCGCGGCCTTGCAGTACCTGCCGGTGCTGGACTCGGTGCACGATGCCCGGGAACGGCGCCGCGTGGTCGACCTGCTGCAGGCGGCCGCCGCGCAGGCGCAGCTGGTGGGCAACCACGCGCTCGTGGCGCAGACGCTCGCCGCCGCCGTCCGGCTGGTCGACCCCTCCGACGCGTCCCTGCAGGTCGAGCTCCTGACCGGCCAGCACTCGGCCCTGTACCACCTGGGCCGGTTGAAGCAGGCGGACGAGGTGTTCGGCCGCATCGACCGGCTGTGCCGGACCCCGGTGCAGCGCACCGCGGCGACCCTGGTCCAGGTGAGCAGCCTGACCAACCGCAACCGTCACCGGGAGGCGGTGCGGCTGGGTTTCGACCTGCTGCGTGACCTCGGCTGCACGCCGCCGCCGGCCGACCGGCTCGGTGCCGAGGTGGAGCGCGGGCTGGCGGCGGTCTACGAGTGGCTCGGCGACCACGACCCGCCGCCCGACACCAGCCGTCCGGAGATCACCGACGAGACCCTGCTGGCCGTCGGCCGGACCCTCGACCGGCTCCTGCCCCCGACCTACTTCGCCGACCAGCTGCAGCAGGCGTGGGTCGCGCTGCAGGCGTGGCGCCTCTGGCGCGACCACGGCCCCGGCCGTACCCTCGTCGCCCCCACGTGCCAGCTCGGCATGGTGGCGGCCGTCCGGCGGCAACGCCGGGCAGGCCTGCGCCTCATGCGGCGGGTGGTGGGCGAGAGCGAGGCGCGCGGCTACCAGCCGGAGACCGCCCACGCCCGGTTCCTGTACGCGCTGGGAGGCTGGGGCGCCGAGCCGTTGGAGGAGTGCGTCCGGCTGGCCCGGCAGGCGCGGGAGCACCTCATCCGCGGTGGGGACCTCCAGACCGCCTGCTTCACCTACTACGTCACCGCGCCGGGCCTGCTGGACATCGCTCCCCTGGATACCCACGCCGCCGAGGTCGACGCCGGGACCGCCATGGCCAGGCGCACCGGCAGCGACCAGGTGGAGCAGACGCTGGGGCTGTTCGGGCGGCTGGCCGCGGTGCTGCGCGGGACGGGGGGCCCGGCGGGGATCAGGAGCATCGGGAGCCCGGACCGGTACCGCGCCAAC
>DATGOE010000186.1:0-2339 GCA_035306365.1 Natronosporangium sp.
CCCGGGCCGGTGGTGACGCCGGCCAGCGGGTCGGCCCCCGGGGGCACCACCGCCAGCAGCCCGACCAGCACACCGGCCGGTACCGCCGCACCCACCCGCCGCACCGGTCCGGTCGGCACCTCCCGCACGTTCGTCACCTCCACCACGCGCCACGCCGGACGATCGCCAGCATGCTGTCGCGGGCCGGCCGGCCGTGTCCAGGCGGTAGCGTGGACAGTCATGGCCATGGACAGAACTGTCCCCGCTCAGGCCGGTGTCGGGGACACCGTCGACACCGGTGCGCTCGCGCCGCTGGGCATCGGGCCGGTCGAGGAGACCGTCTACCGCACGCTGTTGCGCTCCCCCGGCAGCACCGCGTCCGAGCTGGCCGAGACGCTGGCGCTCTCCCCGGTGCGGCTGCGCCGGGCGGTGGGCGAACTGGAGCGGCTGGGGCTGGCCAGCCGCACCCCCGGTGCCGTGCCGAAGTTCCTGCCGGCCGCACCGGACGTCGGGCTCGCCGCGCTGGTGCTCGACCGGGAGGCGCAACTGGGTCGGGTGCGCACCGTGGCTCAGCAGTGGATGGAGGACTACCACGCCGGACGGCGTGCGTCCCGGTCGGAGCTGTTCGAGATCGTCACCGGCTCCGACGCGGTGCTCAACCGGTTCGACCAGTTGCAGCGGTCGGCCACCGAGGAGATCCAGGTGCTGGACACCCCGCCGTACGCGAGCAAGGCCGGCCCGCGTACCAACCACCTGGAGTTCGAGGTGCTGCGCCGCGGCGTGGTGTGCAAGGCCATCTACGACCGGGAGGCGCTACGGCGCTCCCCACGGGCGATCGAGGCGATCCTGGCGTACGTCGCCGCCGGCGAGCAGGCGCGGGTCACGACCCGGCTGCCGCTGAAGCTGGCGACCTTCGACCGGAAGGTGGCGTTCGTCCCGCACTCGCTCGACCAGCGGGACGTCAGCGGCGCGATCGTCGTGCACCGGTGCTCGCTGCTGGACGTGCTGCTGTACGTGTTCGACCGGCTGTGGGAGCAGGCGACACCGCTGACGGCGGACCTGGCGGACGCCACCGACGGCGAGCCGCCCGGCGCTGGGCCCGGACCGGACGCGCGGCGGCTGCTGCCGCTGCTGGCCGCCGGGATGACCGACGAGGCGATCTCCCGCCATCTGGGCTGGAGCTACCGCACCACCCGCCGCCGGATCGCCAGCCTGCTGCAGCAGCTCGGCGCGGAGACCCGCTTCCAGGCCGGCCTGCACGCGGCCCGCCGCGGCTGGCTGTGACCGACCGGCCGAGCGGTCCAGATCCGGCGCGGCGGTCCAGATCCGGCCCGGCCGTCCAGACCCGGCCCGGCGGTTCGGGTCGTCACCGGCCCGGACCACGCGGACCGCCCGGATTGTCCGGTCGGCGGCCGTCGGACCTGGCACCGATGTGGAGGGTGACGGTCGGCAAACACCGTCGGCCGGTCCGGCTGCGGGCTGGTCACGAGCGCCACTCCATCGCCGCGGCGGGCGGCGCCGGGGCGGCCGGCCGGCCCTCGATGAGGCAGGATGCGGCTATGGACCTGGGACTGAAGGATCGCGTCTACGTGTTGACCGGCGCCTCCCGCGGGCTGGGGTTCGCCACCGCCCGGGAGCTGGTGGCCGACGGTGCCCGAGTGGTGATCTCCTCCCGCGACAAGGACCGGGTGGCGGCCGCCGTCAACGAGCTCGGCGGACCCGACCACGCGACCGGTGTGGTCGCCGACCTCGGCTCGCCCGACACCCCCACCCGGCTGGTGGAGACCGCCCGGCAGACGTACGGCCGGCTGGACGGGGCGCTCGTCTCCGTCGGCGGCCCCCCGCCCGGCACCGCCGCGCAGGTCAGCGACGACCAGTGGCGGGCGGCGTTCGAGACGGTCTTCCTCGGGGCGGTGCGGATGGCCCGTACGGTCGCCGCCGCCCTCACCGACGGCGGCGCCATCGCGCTGGTGCTCTCATCGTCGGCCCGCAACCCGATCACGGGTCTGGGCATCTCCAACGGTCTCCGGCCGGGGCTGGCCGGCGTCGCCAAGGACATGGCCGACGAGTACGGCCCGCGGGGCGTCCGCGTGGTCAGCCTGCTGCCCAACCGGATCTACACCGACCGGGTCCGGGAGCTGCTGGCCGCCTCCGGCGACCCCGAAGCCGCCCGCGCAGCCGTCGAGCGGGAGATCCCGCTGCGGCGCATCGGCGACCCGGAAGAGTTCGGCCGCGTCGCCGCGTTCGTGCTCTCCCCGGCGGCGAGCTACCTGACCGGCCTGAGCATCCCCGTCGACGGCGGCGCGATCCGTAGCCTCTGACGCCTCCCGTCCCGACCCGGATCCCGCCCGCCAGCGGCG
>DATGOE010000187.1:0-10911 GCA_035306365.1 Natronosporangium sp.
GCTGGTACATCTCCTCCAGCTCCACCCGGTCCTTGAACGTGTCGGCGGCCCGCCAGAACCCGTCCAGCGGGTAGGCCATCAGGGCGCCGGCGCGCGCCAGCCGGTTGAGCGCGTGCGGGACCAGGTCCTCGCCCTCCCGCAGTGCGTCGAACACCGTCGGCCGCATGATGAAGTAGCCGCCGTTCTCCCACTGCATCACCTGGCGCGCCGGCCGTACCTGACGCACCGTGCCGCCGTCCCCGAGGTCCAGCAGGTGGTGGGTGGAGACGGGCGGGACCGCCAGCAGGCAGGCCGCGGCGTGCTCGGCCGACCGGAACCGTTCGATCATGTCCGGCAGCCGGACGTCGGTCAGCGTGTCGGCGTAGTTCGCCAGGAACATCGGCTCGTCGGCGACGTGGGCGCGCACCCGCAGCAGCCGCTCGCCGATCGAGGCGTGCAGACCGGTGTCGATGAACGTGATCTTCCAGTCCGTGATGTCGGCCGAGTGCAGCTCCAGCTCCCGGCCCCCGCCGGTGAGGGTGAAGTCGTTGGACAGGGTCTCGTCGTAGCGGAGGAAGTACTCCTTGACCGCCGCGGCCCCGTAGCCCAGGCACAGGATGAACTCGGTGTGGCCGAAGTGGGCGTAGTAGCGCATGACGTGCCACAGCAGCGGCCGGTCCCCGATCATCGCCATCGGCTTGGGCACCGAGCCGGCGCCCTCGCGCATCCGCATTCCCAGACCGCCGCAGAACAGGACGACCTTCACGGCGCGACCACCTCCAGCGCCGGGATCGGGTACACGAGCCGACCGCCCCACTGGCGCACGTACGACAGCTGGGCCCCGACCTCCTCGCGCAGGTTCCACGGCAGCACCAGCACGTAGTCCGGCCGGACCTCGGCGATGCGCTCGGGCGCGTGGATGGGGATGTGCGTCCCCGGCAGGTACCTGCCCTGCTTGTACGGGTTGCGGTCGACCGTGAACGCCAGCAGGTCGGTGCGGATGCCGCAGTGGTTGAGCAGGGTGTTCCCCTTCCCCGGCGCGCCGTATCCCGCGACCGTGGCGCCCTGGACGCGGGCGGCCAGCAGGAAGCCCAGCAGGTCGCTCTTGACCAGTTGGACCTGCTCGGCGAAGCCCCGGTGGCCCGCCAGGGTGTGCAGGCCGGCCGCCTCCTCGGCCGCGAGCACCTCCTTGACCGCCGGCGCGGGCTCGCCGGCGCCCGCGACCGGGCGGGCGTGGACGCGCAGCGAGCCGCCGTGCGTGGGCAGCTCCTCCACGTCCACCACGGCCAGCCCGCCGGTCGCCAGCGCCCGGGTGGCGGTCAACAACGACAGGTACTGGTAGTGCTCGTGGTAGATGGTGTCGTACTGGCACCGCTGGATGAGCCGGAGCAGGTGCGGGAACTCCAGGGTGACCAGTCCGTCGGGCTTGACGAGCGCGGCCAGGCCCCGGGTGAACCCGACCAGGTCGGGCACGTGCGCGTAGACGTTGTTGGCCACCACGAGGTCGGCCCGCCCGTACCGGTCGGCGAGCTCGGCCCCGCTGTCGGCGCTGAGGAAGCGGGTCTCGGTGCGGATGCCGCGCCGCCGGGCCACCTCGGCGATGTTGGCCGCCGGCTCGATCCCGAGCACGGGCACGCCCGCGGCCACGAAGTGCTGCAGCAGGTAGCCGTCGTTGCTGGCGACCTCGGTGACGAGGCTGTCGGGGCCGAGCCGCAGCCGCTGCGTCATCGACGCGGCGTACCGGCGGGCGTGGGCCACCCAGGAGTCGGAGTACGAGGAGAAGTAGGCGTAGTCGGAGAAGATCTGCTCCCCGGGCACGTACGCGGGCAGCTGCACCAGCAGGCAGGAGGAGCAGACCCGCACGTGCAGCGGGTAGAACGTCTCCGGCTGGTCCAGCTCGTCCGCGCTCAGATAGGTCTCGCACAGCGGCGACATCCCCAGGTCCACGAACGTCTCGGTCAGCTCCCGACCGCACAGCCGGCACCGGAGCAGCCCCGTGGTGGTCGACATTCCACCCCCTCCGCCGGGGATCCGGCGACGCCGCACCGGCGGTGACGGCCCGACCCGGGCGCACCCGGGCGGCCGGCGGAGCGCGTCTCGCCGATCCCATTTTGTCGTAAAAGCCGTTGATGCCCAGTTTAAGCTTGTCCGTGCATGTCACGTCTGTCATCGGTCAGAAAGGCCGCCATGGACCTCTGGGATCTGACCAAGGTGATGTTCCGGCGCTGGTACCTCACCCTTCCGCTGATCGCGGTCACGGCCGCCGCCGCGGTCTGGACCGTCCAGGTGCGAGGGCCGGACTACGAGGCGACCGGCCACGTCGCGGTGCTCCCGCCGACGGTGCAGCGGGTCGCCGCCCCGGGCGAGACCACCCTGCGGGTCAGCCCGTGGACCCAGCAGGCGCTCGCCGAGGCCGCCCGGATCCGGCTCGAGGGTGGGCGCCTGCGCGACACCCTCGCGCGGGAGGGCTACCGCGGGGAGTGGACCGTCGAGGTGACCGGGGAGGTGCCGGTGATCACGCTGGTCGTGATCGCACCCAGCGCCCAGTCGGCGCGGGCCACGCTCCACCGGCTCGAGGACGAGATCGACCGGGAGGTGGAGAGCCTCCAGGGGGCGTACGGGGTGCCACCGGCGGAGCGGATCCAGAGCGTGCGCTACGAGGCCGGCGAGTCGGTCTCCACCTCCGCCTCCAGCCTGCGTCGCGCCGTCGTCGCGGCGGTGGCGGCGGGGCTGGTCCTCACCGTCGCGGTCGTGGTCTCCGTCGACGGCCTGCTGCGCCGCCGCCGCCGGCGGCGGGAGTACGCGACCGCGGCCGTGGCGGCCGTGGTGGCCACGCCGTCCGCGGTGGCGGGTCCGACCGGCGGCGACCGGGGCGGCGTGGACGCGCCGGCCGCAGCGCCGGTGACCGGCACTCCGCCGCTCGGCGGGACCGCCATCCGGTCCGGCCCGGACGCCGACCACCCGGACGCGGACCACCGGCAACCGGACCGCCCGACACTGGACCGTCCGGACCGGACCGGTACCCGCACCTGAGCCACCCGCCGTGGGCACGCCACACGTGAGCAACCCGGATGTGAGCGACCCGGACGCGACCGGATCGCGTGGCGAGCGGCGGGACGCCGACGCCCCGCCGGTGGCCGAGCTGCGCCACCATCCGCCGGACCTGGACCCCGCGCTGGTCGGCCCCCGCGCCTACGCGTCGCGGCGTCGGCGGCACCTGCTGGACGCCGCGTCGGCGCTCGGGCTGGCGGCGGCGCTGGCGGTCCTGGTGCCCGGCCACCTCGTCCTGCCGGGACTCGGCGGGCTCGGCCGGCCCGTCACCGTGTTCGGCGTCGCCCTGGCCGTCTGCTGGTTCGCCACCCGCCTGCACCCGCACCTGATCACGCCCGGGCCGCAGCCGCTGCGGTGGGCCGCGGCCGCGTACCTGGGCACGATCCTGGCCGCGTACGCGGCCGGCTTCCTGCGACCGCTGACCGTGGAGGAGGCCACGGCCGCCGACCGTGCCGTGGTGACCTACGTCGTGTACGTCGCGGTGGCGCTCGTGTGCGCGGACGGCATCGCCAGCCGTGCCCGGCTCGACGACCTGGTGCGGACCCTGGTCGCCCTCGGGGTGGTCATGGCGCTGATCGGGCACGTCCAGGTGGCGTTCGGGGTCAACCTGGTCGAGCGCATCCGGATCCCCGGCCTGGTCGACCACCGGGAGGCGGTCGAGTTCCGCGCCCGCGGCGACGGGCTGTTCCAGGTGGCCAGCACCGCCCTGCACTACATCGAGTTCAGCACCGTGATGGCGCTGCTCGTGCCGTTCGCCATCCACGCCGCGCGGCACGCGCGCACCGGTACCGGCCGCACGGCGGCGGCGGTCGGTGCGGTGCTGCTCGCCGCCGCGGTCCCGGTCAGCCTGTCCCGCACCGGCATGGTGGGCCTGGCGGTCGGGCTGCTGGTGCTGTCCGCCTGCTGGAACTGGCGGACGCGGTACGCGGTCGGCATGCTCGGCTGCGGCCTGCTGGCCGTGCTGATGGTGGCGCGGCCGGGGCTGCTCGGCACCCTGCGGAGCATCTTCGTGCACGCCGCCGACGACCCCAGCGTCCAGGGACGCACCGAGGACTACGGCCCGGCGTTCGCCTACATCGCCGAGCGGCCGCTGCTGGGGCGCGGGCCCGGGACGTTCCTCCCCACCCTCTACCGGTACATCGACAACGACTGGCTGGTGCACCTCATCACCGTCGGGGTGGTCGGCACCGCGGCGTACGCGGCCTGGCACGTGACCGCCCTGACCCTGGCGGTGATCGCGTACCGCCGCAGCGAGCGGGAGGTGGACCGGCACCTGTGCGCGTGCCTGATCGCCGCGCAGGCCACGGCGGTCGTGGTCGCGGCGCTGTTCGACGCGATGGCGTTCACCACCCACACCCTGGTCCTGTCCATTCTCACCGGCGCGGCGGGGGCGATGTGGCGGTTCACCCACCCCTCCCGGCGGGTACGCACGGCACACCCCGGCAGCGGCCCGACGGCCGGGCGGGTCAGGCCACGAGCAGGTCGGCGTGGACGGACAGCTCGGCCAGCGACCGGCTGATCTCGTCGCGGTACGCGGGGTTGGTGATGATCACCGCGGCCGGGCGTACCGCCGCCAGGCTGGCCGGCGGGTCCACCCGGTGGCCGGCTCCCGGAAGGAACCGGCCCCACTTGCGGGGGTTGACGTCCACCACCGCGGCCAGCCGCCGGTTAGGGTCGGCGGCGGCGAGGAACTGGACGCTGCGGGAGCCGGCACCCCAGAGCGCCGGCCGGGCGCCGCGGTCGGCCAGGTCGGCCACGATGCCCCGCCACTGGTCACGCTCCTTGCGGTACCGCACCGCGAACCCCTCGACCGCCGCGAGCTGCCGGTTGCGGTCCGCCAGCGTCGGCAGCCGGGCGTCGCCGCGCGGCGGCACGTTCGCCGAGACCTCGATCCAGCGGAACATGCCGGAGAAGTAGGTGCCGGTGTCGTCCACCCGCCAGCCGGCCCGCTGGAAGATGCGGCACAGGGAGTAGGCGTCGAAGTAGGACACGTGCGGGTAGATGACCTCCCAGCCGGCGGTGGCCAGGTCGTAGCAGGCGTCCGGGACCTCGACGTAGCCCCGCACCGGTCGCCCGGCGGCCTGCTCGCGCAGGTCGACGAGGAACTCGTAGGGGTCGTCCAGGTGCTCGAACCAGTGGCGGGAGGTGAACGCGTCGAACCGGCCCAGCCCGCCGCCGCGCGGGGCGAACCCGGCGTGGAACTCCGCGCCGCTGGGGTCCGGGCCGGTCGGCCCGGCGTACATGGCGTCCCACCCGGCACCGGTGCAGCCGGCGTGGTGGCACAGCTCCCGCAGGAACTCCCCCTGCCCGCACCCGATGTCCACCACCCGCTTGCCGGCCAGCTCGAACCGCCGCGCGAGGTGGCCGACGAGCTCGCCGGAGAACCGTGCGAACGAGGCGGAGTGGTGGAGGTTGGTGTCCATGCTCGGGTCGTAGGCCAGCAGCTCCGGCTCGAAGGCGACGTTGCGCACGTACGCGCAGGTGCGGCAGTACGCCAGCACCATCCGGCCGGACGGGGAGGCGAGCGCGGCGGACCGGTCCGGCCAGTGCACGCCGCAGAGCACCGGCACGGTCCCCAGGTCGGCGAACCGGACCAGCTCGTCCTCGCCGCACGCGTCGCAGGCGCGACCGGTCCACTCAGACACCGGCCACCTCGCCGACCCAGCGCAGGCGGTCGTCGAGCCGGCCGGCCCCGCGCAGCTGCCGGATCCGCAACAGCCGCTGGTGCCGCGGCCCCATGAGGTCGTCGATCGCGAGGTCGTGCCGCTGGTACGCCTCGACGAGCTGCTCGATCCCCTTGCGCAGCGTCCACCGCGGGGTGAAGCCCGGGACCTCGGCGGCGATCCGCTCGCAGGACACGCGGTAGTTGCGCGTGTCGGCGCCGGAGCCCTCCGCCAGCGTCACCCGGCTGCCCGGCACCACCTCGGCCACCAGCTCGGCGACCTGCCGGATGCGGTAGTTCTCACCGGTGTGGCCGACGTTGTACGCGCGGTCGCGGACCACCTCGGCGGGCGCCTCCAGCAGCGCCAGGAACGCGGTGGCGATGTCCTCCACGTGCACCAGGGGCCGCCACGCCGACCCGTCGGAGCGCAGCCGCACCTCTCCGGTCAGCAACGCGTGCCCGACCAGGTCGTTGACGACCAGGTCGCCGCGCAGCCGCGGCGAGTAGCCGTAGGCGGTGGCGTTGCGCAGGTACACCGGGCAGAAGTCGTCGCCGGCCAGCTCGCTCAGGCCCCTCTCGGCGCGCACCTTGGAGTGCCCGTACGGGGTGACGGGCGCGAACGGCGCGGTCTCGTCCAGCGGCGCGTCGCCGGGTCCGGTGCCGTACAGCGAGCAGGAGGAGGAGAACAGGAACCGGCGCACCCCGGCCGCCCGGGCGGTGCGGGCCAGGTGGACGGTGGCGTGGTGGTTGACCACGTAGGTCAGCTCCGGGTCGAGGTCGCCGACCGGGTCGTTGCAGATGGCGGCCAGGTGCACCACCGCGTCCACGCCGGCGCAGTGCTCGGGCCGCACGTCGCGCAGGTCCACGCGGAGCGTCTCCACGTCGGGCGGTGGCGGGCCCAGGGTGGCGTCGGCGAACAACCCGGTGTCCAGCCCGACGACCTCGTGGCCGGCCCGGACCAGCATGGGTGTCAGGACGCTGCCGAGGTAACCCTCGTGGCCGGTGACCAGGACGCGCATGGCGGCTCCCCAGACTCAGGAACGGACGGCTGTCGGTGGTGCGGGTCTGCGGCGGGGCACGGATCCGGCCGCGACGCCGACGAGCGCGCCGACCGAGCTGCGCAGCAGCAGGTGGCCGTGGCGCAGGCGCCACATCCACAGCCGGCGCCGCAGCCGGCCGCGTTCGGCTGGGTCGAGCCCGGCGTGGTCGATGGCCAGGCCCAGCTCCCGGCTGTACCGCAGCATGGTCCCCCGCCGCGGTGTGCGGCCGGCGTAGAAGGCGGCCCGCCCGGCCAGGGTCACGCGCCGGTGGTGCTGGCGCACCCGGTAGAGCGGTCGCGGGTCACGCACCAGCGGGCCCTGCAGCGCGAGCTCGGCCAGGAACACCCGGTCGGAGGTCCAGAAGAACGGCAGCATCAGCCGGGTCCGTGCCATCGCGGCACGCCGGTACACGCCGTAGGTGAACTGGCTGAAGTGGCGCAGGGAGGCCAGGTCGGCGAAGCGGACCGCGCGGTCGGGATGGTCGGCGCGGACGGCCTCGGGTTCGGGCCCCAGCACGGCGCCGTCCTCGTCCATGAGCACGACGCCGGTCATGGCGGCGACCGCCTCCGGCCGCGCCCGGAGGAGATCCACACAGGCCCGGTAGAAGTCGGGCTCCACGACGTCGTCGGCGGCGTGCCAGGCGAAGTACTCGCCTGTGGTCTCGTGGAACAGCCGGTTGAAGTTGGGGACCAGGCCGATGTTCCGCTCCCGGCGCACGTAGCTGAACCGGGGATCCTCCGCCACCACCCGCTTGGCGATGTCGGGGGTGTGGTCGGTCGACGCGTTGTCCGCGATCACCACCCGGAAGTGGGGAAAGGTCTGGCTGCGGAGGCCGGCCAGGGCCTGCGCCAGGTACGGCTCCCCGTTGAAGACCGGCACGCCGATCGTAAGCTCGGGCACGTTCTCAACGTTATGCCGTTTTTATTCCACTTACGGGCACATCGCGGGATCCGGGGCCGGACGCACGTGGCCAGGCGGCGGCCCGTCTCTAGCGGCCCAGGTGGGTACGGATGATGCGGCGGGCCACCTCGGCGGGCCGCGGCAGCTCCCCGCGCTGGTGCCGGGTCAGGAAGCGGTCCCGGTCCGGGAAGTACGCGTCGCTGCGCGCCACCCGTCGGATCGTCGCCTGCATCGGCGTGTCCATGATCCCGGGGTCGACGACGGCCACGTACACCCGGTCGTCACCCGCGTACTGCGCCGCCAGCGCCTCGAAGAACGCCTCCCCGCCGCGCTTCGTGGCCGAGTAGACCGACCGCCCGCCACTGACCCGGTGTGCCGCCGAGGACGAGATGAACAGCACGCTGACCCGCCGGCTCCCCTCGCCGCCGGGCTCCCCACCGCGGTCCCCGCGCAGGCCACCGGCGAGCAGGGCATTGGTCAGCACCATCGGCGCGACGAGGTTGACGGTGACCGCGGCGTCGATCTCGCCTGCCGGCAGCGCCCCGATGGCGTCGAACGGTCCGATCACGGCCGCGTTGTGGATCATCGCGACGGCTTCGACCTCGCCGGCGAAGGACGCCAGCTCCCTACTGTCCGGCAGCGTGGAGAGGTCCGCCAGGTCCGAGGTGTGCAGCCGGATGCGGTGCGGTTCGCGGTCCGCGGCCGCCAGCTGCGGGCCGGTGAAGCGCCGCCCGATGGCGAGGATCCGGTCTCCGGCGGCGTTCAACTCGTCGAACAGGGCCTCCCCCAGGCCGCTGGAGACACCGGTGAGGATCGTGCCGCGCGAGACCATGACACCGACCGTACCTATATGTCGTGTTTCTCCGCTTATAGTGCGTTATCTACGCTATGAGGCGACCGGAGTCCGCCCGACCCGGCTGGTGGCGGTCGGGTCCGTTGGCCACCGGAGGAGGTCCGCAGACAGATGCCGACGAGGGGTTCGG
Organism: Natronosporangium sp.; assembly: GCA_035306365.1. Lineage (GTDB taxonomy): Bacteria > Actinomycetota > Actinomycetes > Mycobacteriales > Micromonosporaceae > Natronosporangium. Next base: position 8,616 of record DATGOE010000187.1, read on the forward strand.
CCGGTCCGCCCCGGCTGCGCGCCGGTGACGTGGTCGAGGTCCGCGCACCACACGAGATCCTGGCGACCCTGGACGAGCGGGGCGAGCTGGACTCGCTGCCGTTCATGCCGGAGATGCCGCGGTACTGCGGTCGCCGGTTCACCGTGGCCAAGGTGGCGCACAAGACCTGCGACACCATCACCGGCACCGGCTACCGGCGGATGGACGACGCCGTCCACCTCGCCGGCGTGCGCTGCGACGGGTCCGCCCACGACGGTTGCCAGGCCGCGTGCCTGATCTACTGGAAGACCGCGTGGCTGCGGCCGGTCACGCCGGCGGCGCCGCACCCGACCGACCTCGGCGGGGCGGAAGGCCCCGCGCCGCAGCCGCCGGCCCCCGGCGGGGTAGGGCGGCTGCTGCCACTGCTCACCTCCGCCAGCCGGGGCGGGCCCGCGCCCGACGGCAGCCCGACGTACCGCTGCCAGGCCACCGAGCTGCTCCGCGCCGCGCCGCAGCCGCTGGCGCTGCGCCGACCGGGTCACTACCTGCGGGACGTGCGGTCGGGCAACGTCGGCCTCGGATGGGCGCTGCGCGCGTACCTGGTGGGGGTGTTCAACCGGATCCAGGACACCAGCCGCGCGCACCTGCCCCGGTGGCTGCGGTTCCGCCAGGGCCGGCGGTGGGGCTTCCTGCGCGGCACCGCCACCGGCGGGACCCCGTCGGTGCACACCGGCCTGCAACCCGGCGAGCTGGTGCGGGTCAGGCCGAAGAAGGAGATCATGAAGACGCTCGACCCGAACCTGCGCAACCGCGGCCTGGGGTTCGACGCGGAGATGCTGCGCTACTGCTCCCACACCGCCCGGGTGGAGCGGCGGGTGGAACGGATCGTCGACGAGCGCACCGGCCGGATGCGGCGCATGAAGGACCCCTGCATCGTGCTGACGGGTGTGGTCTGCGAGGGTGCGTACAGCGCCAACTGTCCACGGGCGATCCCGATCTACTGGCGGGAGCTGTGGTTGGAGCGGGTCGGCGACCCGGCGGCGGGCGATGCGTAGGGCACCGGCTGAGCCGCTGGTCTCGGTCTGTCTGCCGGTCCGCAACGGCGAGCGCCGGCTCGCCGAGGTGATCCGGTCCGTGCTGTCCCAGGACCACCCCCACCTCGAGCTGGTGATCTCCGACAACGCGTCCACGGACGGCACGGAGGAGATCTGTCGCGAGCTCGCCCGCCACGACGACCGGATCGTCTACCACCGCCAGCGCGACGGCGTCCGGTTGCTGGACAACTTCGTCGCCGCGATGCGGCGGGCGCGCGGGGTGTACCTGCGGTGGATCGGCGACGGGGACACGCTGCATCCGGCGTACGTCTCGCGGTGTGTGGCCGCCTTCGCCGAGGACGAGCGCCGCGTGCTGGTGACCACGCAGATCTGTTACGTCAGTCCCGACGGGACGACGCGGACAGGTACGTACGACGGAACCGGCCTGGCGTCGGCGGACCCCTCGGTGCGGTTCGCCGAGATCCTCCGGCTGCTCAACGAGAGCTACCTGGTGATCGACCCGCTCTACGGCATGATGCGGCGCGCCACCGTGGCGGCGCTGCCGCGGGTCAACTCGTACCGGGAGGACCAGCTGCTCGCGGCCAGGCTGGCGCTTGCCGGACCCTGGGGCCACATCCCGGAGCCGCTGGCGTGGCGCGTCCGGGACGACTCGGAGCGGCCGCGGGAGGTGGCGCGCAAGCTGGGCCTACCGACCTGGCAGGTGTACGTGTCCACCGTGCTGCTGTGCCGGGATCTGCTGCGCCACGTCGCCGACAGCGACCTCGGCGCCGCCGGGCGCCGCCGCGCGCGGGCGCAGGTGGCGCGGTTCTACCTGCGCCGCCACCGGTTGGTCGCGGCCCGGCGGCTGGGGCGGCTGCGACGCCTGCTGGGCAGCGCCCGGCCGGTGCGGGGGCCGGTCGTGCGGCCACCGTCCGCGCGCCCGCGCTGACCGCGATCTCCGGCGGCCGGTGGAGGCGTCGCCGGCGATGGCCCCTTTGATGTCGGTCAGGGTCTGGACGCGCAGCGCCGCCGGCGCCTCGGCCAGGTAGCGCTCGCCGTTGACGGCCGGCAGGCCCGGGGAAGTACGCCGCCCGCAGTGTGCCCACTATACGGTTATCGTGCCGAGAAGTACGGTTCGTCGCCCTTAGCGGTCCCGCGTCCCTTACGCTCGGCGCTAGCGACGACGATGGCGGCGTACGACGACGGCCGAGGAGGTTGGTCAGGTGGGCGGATCCGGTCGCCCGGGGCGGTACCGGCCGCTGCGGGCCGGCGAGCTGGTCCGG
>DATGOE010000188.1:0-7490 GCA_035306365.1 Natronosporangium sp.
TGTACACCGAGCGGCTGTGCGACGAGCTCGGGCTGTACAGCGACGAGCTGTCCCGGATGGGCATGGTGTCGTTCGACGCCTGGCGGGCGTGCCGGCTGGTCGTCGACACCGGGATGCACCACTACGGATGGTCGCGGGAGCAGGCGATCGCGTTCATGCGGGACAACACCGCCCTGACGGAGACGAACATCGCCAACGAGGTCGACCGGTACATCGCCTCGCCGGGCCAGGCGCTGGCGTACATGGTCGGCCGGCTGCGCATCCGGTCGCTGCGCGACCGGATGCGCGCCGCCGCGGGTGACGGGTTCGACCTGCGCGAGTTCCACGACCGCGTGCTCGGGCACGGCCCGGTGCCGCTGGATGCCCTGGAGGACATCGTCACCGGCAGGCTGGCGTGACCGGCGCCACCACCCGGGAACAGGACCTGGTGGAGCTGGTGACGGAGGCCGGGCGGGCCGCCGGCACCGCCACCGTGGCGGCCGCCCACCGGCCGCCGGGCCGGCTGCACCGGGCGTTCTCCGTACTGCTGCTCGACCCGGCCGGCCGGCTGCTGCTGCAGCAGCGGGCCGCGGGCAAGACCCGCTTCCCGCTGCGCTGGGCCAACGCCTGCTGCGGCCACCCGGCGCCCGGGGCGCCGGTGGCGGCGGAGGCGTCCCGCCGCCTGGTCGAGGAGCTGGGCGTACGGGGGGTGGCGTTGACCGAGCTGGGGGCGTACGTGTACCGCGCCGACGACCCGGCCAGCGGGCAGGTGGAGCACGAGTACGACCATGTCCTGCTCGGCCGCGTGGCCGCGGGGCAGCCGCTGGACCCGGATCCGGCCGAGGTGGCGGCGCTGCGGTGGGTCACCGCCTCGGAGCTGGCCAGCGGGCTGGCCGAGGATCCGGACGCGTACACGCCGTGGCTTGGCGGTGTCGTTCACCTGTGGCAGCAAGGAGGACCGTCGTGACCCATGTCGACCTGCACAACCCGACGACCCTGCCGGCGCCCGCCGGCTACAGCCACGTCGCGGTGGTGCCGCCCGGTAGCCGCCTGGTCTGGACCGCGGGGCAGGTGGCGGTGGGCCCGGACGGGACGCCGGCGCCGGCGGATGACTGGGAGGCGCAGACCCGTCAGGCCATGCGCAACGTCGGGCTCGCGCTGGCGGCGGGTGGGGCGACCTGGCGCGACGTGTTCAAGCTGACCTTCTACGTGGTGGGCACGCCGCCGCTGGACACCGTCCGGGCGGTACGCGACGAGTTCGTCGACGTCTCGCGACCTCCGACGAGCACCCTGGTACGGGTGGCCGGCCTGGTCCGGCCGGAGTTCCTCATCGAGATCGAGGCAGTGGCCGCGGTCGCCGACAACCGGTGACCTGGGCGCGGCCGGCCGGACGCCCACCCGGTCCGGGCGGGTGTCGGCGAGGGTGGCGGTCAGGCGGGGCGCGGCTTTGCGACAGCCGGCGGACGGTACGTCAGTCTGGGGATGAAGTAGTGCGCGAGCGGGCCGATCGCCAGCGCGTACAGCACGGTGCCCACGCCCACGGTGCCGCCGAGCAGGAAGCCGAGGGCGAGGACGGACAGCTCGATGAGGGTGCGGGCCAGGCGGATGGACAGACCACGGGCCGCCAGGCCGGTCATGAGTCCGTCGCGCGGGCCGGGACCCAGGCCGGCGCCGATGTACAGGCCGGTGGCGACGCCGTTGAGGACGACGCCGGCCACCAGCAGGGTGGAGCGGACCACGAGGTGGTCCGTCTCGGGTAGCACCGCCAGGGTGGCGTCCATGGACAGGCCGACGAGCAGGGCGTTGCAGAGGGTGCCGAGCCCGGGCCGTTGCCGCAGCGGAATCCACAACAGGAGCACGGCCACGGACACGACGATGGTCGCCACCCCGATCGGCATGCCGGTCCGGCGCGACAGTCCCTGGTGGAAGACGTCCCAGGAGGCCAGGCCGAGGTCGGCACGCACCATGAGGGCGACGCTGACGCCGAACAGCACCAGCCCGGGGAAGAGCCGAGCGAGTCGGGCGGGGTGGGGGAGGAGGGAGCGGCGCGGCACGTCGCCGATGCTAGCCGGCGGATCGTGATGATCCGGCTGCTCGGGGAGCTGAGCGGTCTCGAGACGCGCGCCCGAGCCGGCAGGTGAGGGAGGCGTAGCGGTGCGGCCGCGGGCTCCGGGAGTGTCCCGGAGCCCGCGGCCGCACGGGCCGGTGCCGACCGGGTCCGCGGCGGTGACCCGCCGACCGGTCACCCGACCGGGTCGGGAACCGGTCAGCCGACCCGGGTCGCGCCGTCCACCCGCGGCTTGCTGCTCAGCAGCTGCAGCTCGGCGGCGTTGACCTGCTCCGCGATCGGAGTGTTCCGGCAGTCCGGACTGGGCGCGAGCGGGTCGCTGTGCTGCTCGCCGTGGTAGTCCGGGTTGCCCGTGCACTGGTTGGTCAGCACCACGAACTTCACGTGGGTCGCGGTCGTCCTCGGCAGCTCGAACGCCCGCAGCACCAGGTCCGGCGACGACGGCCGGGGGTTGGGCGCCGGGAAGGCGTCCGCGCTGCTGCGCAGGATCCGCTTCCAGCCAGCCTCGATCCCGGCGGCACACGTGGGGTTCGCCGGGTCGGCGCCCGCCGTGCAGGCGTACAGCTCGAACTGCCGCAGGGCGGTGAACCGGTTCTGGTTCGGCAGCAGCATCGCGCTCGCCTGTGCCCGGTTGATCTGCCGCAGGCCGCCGAGCGAGATCGTCACCTGCGTGCCCTCCACCGGCTTGGACTGCACGGCCGCCACCGTGCCCGTGGCCGGCAGGCCGGCCTTGATGGCGTCGCCGTTGTCGAGCGAGACCATCACCGACGGGATCTCGATCGTCGGGTCGGCGCCGCCCATGGTGATGGGGTCACCGGGCACGTTGTTGGCGACGATGACCGCCACCGCGCCCGCCGCCTGGGCGTTGGCCACCTTCTGGGTGAACGGGCACTCGCCGCGGTCGACCAGCGCGATCGCCCCGGCCGGGAACCCGACCAGCGGCTCGCAGCCGAGCGTCGGCTCGGCGCTGCCGTCGTCGACGAGCACGATCTGGCCGGAGAACCCGTCGCCCGGGTCGGGGCCGAAGTCCGCGCCCGAGGCGCCGTACGTCCCGGCCGCCGGCGACGGCGGGTCGACGACCACCACGTTGGGCAGGCTCGCCGCGCTGCCCCAGTTGGTGGCCTCGGTGTCGTCGATGAGGTCGGCGTGGCGCTGCCCGTCGCCGGAGGCGGTGGCGCCCTGCGACACCGACGCGACGTTGGTCGGGAAGTGGATGGTGATCGTACGGTCCTCACCGGGCTTGAGGTTCTTCACGAGGAACCGCACGTGGCCGTACCCGTCGGCCCGGGCCACGAAGTTGTAGCCGTCCGGGTCGGGGACGAACCGCTCCACCTTGTCGATCGGGGTGGCGCGGGCCTCGTAGTTGCCCACGTACACCTCGAACTCGACCGGCGTGCCGCCCTCGTCCTTGGCGACCCCCTCGAAGCGCAGCGTCGCCTCCTCGTGCAGCGGCGACTCGAAGCTCGGCACCGGGTCGGTGTTCTGGGGGCCGGCCACGGACGCGTGCTCACCGAAGCCGCGGCGGGCGAAGCCCAGCCACAGCAGGTCCTGGTTGGCCCCGCCGAAGCGCAGCAGGTCCGCGGCGAAGTACGCGTCGCGGGCGTCCAGCATGGTCGGCGCGGTCGGCATGAGCAGCATCGCGTCGAACACGGTCTGGATCCACCGCCGGTTGCCCGGGCACTCGTCGACCGGCAGCAGGCCGTCGGCGCACTGCCGCTGGTGCGCCGTGCCCTGGCTCGGGTACCGCTCCAGGTACAGCGAGCGCAGGTCGTGGTTGACGGCACTCCAGATCTGGCTGTCGGCGTGCACCTGCGGGCCGGTGATGTCGTACCCCATCGAACCGAAGTTCAGCGTGCCGACGTGGACGTCCCTGCCCGGCTGCGGGAACTCACCGGCGGACGGGAAGGACATGTTGTAGTTGCGGATACCGCGGACCGGGTGGCCGGTCACGTACGCGCCGACGGTCCACGGGTCGGCCGGGCCGGTCAGCAGACGGTACTCGTTGAGGTACTCGGTCGCGATGAAGTCCGACCAGCTCTCGCCCATGGCGCCGGCGTGGAAGCCGGACCGGTTGCCGCCCTTTCCGATCAGGCGGTTCTCGATCATGTGGGTGTACTCGTGGCCGATGACGGTCATGTCGTAGTCGCCGACGGCGCACGGCCCGTAGAACGCGGCGGCCTGCGGCTGCCACAGGAACATGCTCATGATCGATGAGACGCCGTCCGGCCGGGTCGCCATGGTGGCGTTGTTGCGCGAGCCGGGGGAGACGGCACCGGCCTGGGCGCGCGCGATGACCGGGTCGCCGTCGGCGGTGCCACGGCCGAAGTTGTCCTGCTGGGCGTTCCATGTCTCCTCGGTGAAGCCGAGGCGGTACGACCAGTCGTGCATCCGCCACGCGGCCACGAACAGGTTGGTCACCGACGCGTCGATGTCGTTGCCGCCGGTGGTGAAGTTGTCGGAGTGGCATCCGGTCTCGTACCAGACGTTGGTCCACGGGAACTGGTACCGCCGGTCCGGGCTGCTCGGCCGCTGGCCGGGTACGTTGAGCCACCACTCGGCCGCGTCCACCGCGTTGCCCCTGGTGGTGCCGGTCGACTCTCCGGTGGCCGGGTCGATGTCCCAGGCCAGGCCGGCCGCGTCATTGCCGACCACCATACGGCACCTGGGCGCGTCGCTCCAGCACCACTGCTGGCGGGTGTCGGCGCTGGGGTAGTTCCACGGCGGCTTGGACATCCCGGTCATCGGCGGCCGTGCCGGGAAGACGTCCCAGACCGCCTCCGGGTCCGCCTCGTGGACGACGTTCTCGCGCAGGAGCACGTCGCCGGTGGCGGCGTCGATGATGTGCCGGTAGGCGACCTGGTCGCCGTCAAAGTAGTGGGTCTCGTACGCCGGACGGATGCCGTCGGCGGCCGGGAACGCCACCCGGCGCACCAGTTGCGCATCCTCGATGCCCTCGGCCTGGAAGGTGGTCCACTCGGAGGGTGACGCTTGGATCCCCGCCGTGGTGGAGTCGGCGAGGTGGATCTCGTGCCCGACGTCGGCGGCCGCCGCGACCAGGGCCTCCTCCATGGAGATCCCGCCGGCGGCGGTCGCGCTGGCGACCGGGTCGCCGGACGGCACCATTGTGGAGGATACGTAGACGATGTCCCAGCCGGACTCGGGTGAGCCGGTGACACCGACCGACGTGATGCCGCCGGGGGAGACCGGCAGCCCGCCGATGAACTGGCGCATGACGACCACGTACGCGTCCTCGGTGAGGGGGATCTCGGCGTACTCCTGCAGGCCGTGGACGGACTCCAGCCGGTAGAGGTCGCGGTGGTCGTTCAGGAAGGCACGGGCCGCGGCGGTCGGGCTGCTGGCCCGGATGCCGGTGGCGAGCGCGTCGCCGTAGCGGATGAGCGACCGCGGGGTGCCCGACGATGACCAGCTCGCGGTCGCGCCGAGCGCGGCCACCGCGTCGAGCTGGGCGGCGGTTGGCGCGGTGCCATCGGTGGCGGCGGAAAGGTCGAGGTTGGCCGGCGCGTCCGGGGGTGACGCGCCGTCGTCAGTGGGCGTCTGGCCCTGCGCCGCCGACTGCGTGACGACCAGTGCGGCCGTGACGGCGACGGCGGTGAGGGCGGTCCCGAGGCCCGGTCTCCGGTTGGACAGGAGGTACCTGCCCCGGCGTGATCTCAGGTGTGTCATGGGCCCTTCCTTCTGGATGCGGGGTACGGGCCGCGGTCGGGGCATGTGGCCTCCGGCCGCTGCTCGTCCAGCCGGGACCCGTTCACGGACACCTGCCGGACCCGGCTGGACACGGTGCGCTGTAGGCCAGCTTCGCAGAGCGTCTGAGCGAGCTCAACGGGCAAAAAATGAACATAGATGGGCAAGTCTTGATATAGAACGTGATGAGAATTGCGGGGCGATCCGGTGAACCGTCCATACGTCCCCGGGAGCGGGCGCTCCGCCGGGGTCACGCCGGACCGGCCGGCACGTCCCGCCGCCGGCCACACCGTACGGTCGACGGCTGCGGCGCCGGGTGGACGGTCAGCGGCCCGCGGCACCCGTACGGCCGCCGGCGGGTGTCGCACCCGTACGGTGGGCGGCCATGGCGACCGTCACACCGGTACGGTCGGCAGGTAGGTCGGCGGGCGGCGGACCGTGGTCGCCTGCTCGAACGCGTACGCGATCGACAGCAGCGTCGGCTCGCCGAACCGGGGGCCGATGAACGACACGCCCACCGGCAGCACACCGTGCAGGTACCCGGCCGGCACGGTGATGTTCGGGTAGCCGGAGACCGCCGCCGGCATGGAGGAGCTGACGAACCTGCTGCGGTCATCGCCACCGGCCAGGTCGGTCCGCCACGCCGGGCCGTTGCTGGGCGCCACGATCGCGTCCAGCTGGTGGACCTCCAGCGCCGTGTCGATGGCGGCCCGGGCGGTGCCGGTCATGGTCGTGCGCTCGGTCAGGTACGCGGGGTCGGTCAGGTCCCCGCTGGTGGCCTCGGCCTGCTCGAAGATCTCCTGCCCGAAGTACGGCAGCTCGACGTCGGCGTGGTCGAGGTTGAACCGGATCAGCCCGGCGAGGTCGGCCGGGTGCTCGCCCGGGGTGGCGGCGAGGTAGGCGTTGAGGTCGTGCTTGAACTCGACCAGCAGCGCCGGCAGCTCCGCCAGGCGGGTCCCGGTGAGGCCGGGCAGCTCCACCGGGTCGACGATGGTCGCGCCCCGGGAGGCCAGCGCCGCCAGCACCGTCTCCAGCACCGCGCTGACCTCCGGGTGGTCGGCCGCGGGCTCTCGCCACACCCCGATCCGCCGGCCGGCGAGCGCCTCCGGGTCCAGCGCGGCCAGGTAGTCCCGGTCGGCGAACGGCCCGGCGTCCGCGGTCGCCGGGTCGTCCGGGTCCACGCCCTGGATCACGTTGAGGACCGCGGCGGCGTCGGTCACGTTGCGGGTGATCGGCCCGGCGGTGTCCTGCTGGGCGGAGATGGGCACGATCCCCTGCCGGCTGACCAGCCCCACGGTGGGCTTGAGCCCCACCACGCCGTTGGTGCTCGCCGGGCAGACGATCGACCCGTTGGTCTCGGTCCCGATCGTCACCGCCGCCAGGTTCGCCGCGGCCGCCACCGCAGAGCCGCTGCTGGAGCCGCACGGGTTGCGGTCCAGCACGTACGGGTTGTTCGCCTGCCCGCCCCGGGCGCTCCACCCGCTGGACGACTTCAGCGAGCGGAAGTTGGCCCACTCCGACAGGTTGGCCTTGCCGAGGATGACCGCGCCGGCGGCCCGCAGCCGGCGGACGTGGAACGCGTCCCGGGCGGGGCGGGCGCCCAGCAGCGCGTACGACCCGGCGGTGGTGCGCATCCCGTCCGCGGTGTCGATGTTGTCCTTGAGCAGCACCGGGACACCCTCCAGCGGCCCGCGCCCGCCGTGGCGCCGGCGGTGGTCGTCACTGGCCGCCGCCTCCTCGA
>DATGOE010000189.1:0-16176 GCA_035306365.1 Natronosporangium sp.
TGTGTCAAGAGGGCTCCCCTGCTGCAACAAGAGGGGAGCCCTGTTGCTACAAGAGGGCTCCCCGGTTGCACTAAGAGGGGCGCCCTGCTGCCGCAAGAGGGCTCCCCTGCTGTAGCAGGAGGGGAGCCCGCTTGGCGGTCGACCGGGCACCGTCGGGTCGGGGACCCCGCTCCTGGTAACTTGGAGGTTTGCCCTACGACCAGACCTGCGTCGATCGAGGAGGATGTCGGTGTCAACTGGTAGCGAGGGTCCGGTCACCTGGCTCACCCAGGAGGGGTACGACCGGCTCCGGGCAGAGCTCGACGAGCTGATCGCGAACCGTCCGGTACTCGCGGCGGAGATCAACGCCCGTAGGGAAGAGGGCGACCTGCGTGAGAACGGCGGCTACCACGCCGCCAAGGAGGAGCAGGGGCGCCAGGAGGCGCGCATCCGGGCGCTGCAGGAGCTGCTGCGCAACGCCCGGGTGGGCGAGCCGCCGAGCAACGGCACCGTGGAGCCGGGAACCGTGGTGACGGTCCACTTCGACGACGACACCGACGACACCGAGACGTTCCTGCTCGGTTCCAGGCAGCTGGCGGGCACCACCGACCTGACGGTCTACAGTCCCGAGTCGGCCCTCGGCCGCGCGATCCTGGGTGCGCGGCCCGGCCAGACGGTGACGTACACCGCGCCCAGCGGGGCGGAGATAAAGGTGACGGTCACCAACGTGGCACCGTACCGCGGCTGAGACCCCGCCCGCTCACGGCTCCGCCCGCACCCACCGTCCCGCGCGGGCGCACCGTCCCGCTCGGACTCCCGCGTCCCCGGCCGCGCTCACGGCCCGGAGGCCAGCGAGACCTCGTAGCCGGCCTCCCGCAGCGCCCCCAGCAGCTGGTCGGAGTGGGCGGCGCCGCGGGTCTCCACCGACAACGCCACCTCCACCTCGCCCAGGTGCAGCCTGGGATCGTGGCGCTGGTGAGCCACGTCCACCACGTTCGCCCCGTGCTCGGCGATCATGGCGAGCACGGCGGCGAGCTGGCCCGGCCGGTCGTCACACCGGACGGTGAACCGCAGGAACCGGCCGGCGGCGGCGAGGCCGTGCTCGATGACCCGCAGCATGAGCAACGGGTCGATGTTGCCTCCGGACAGCACGGCCACCACCGGCGGCTCCACCTTCACCGCGCCGGACAACAGGGCCGCGACCGCGACCGCACCCGCCGGCTCCACCACGAGCTTGATCCGCTCCAGCAGCATGAGCAGCGCCTGGGAGATGTCCTCGTCGGTCACCGTCACCACGTCGTCGACCAGCTTGCTCACGTGCGCGAACGTCAGGTCCCCCGGGCGCCCGACGGCGATCCCGTCGGCGATGGTGGCGTACGACGGCAGCCGGACCGGCCGGCCGGCCCGCAGCGAGGGTGGGAACGCCGCGGCCCCGGCCGCCTGGACCCCGATCACCCGCACCTGCGGCCGCAGCCCCTTGGCGGCCACGGCGATGCCCGAGATCAGGCCGCCCCCGCCGACCCCGGCGATGATCGTGGCGACGTCCGGGCACTGCTCCACGATCTCCAGACCGACGGTGCCCTGTCCGGCGATGACGTCCGGATGGTCGAAGGGATGGATGAACACCGCACCCACCCGGTCGGCGTACTGTTGCGCCGCGACCAGCGCCTCGTCCACGGTGCGGCTGCCCAGCTCCACCGTCGCCCCGTACCCTCTGGTGGCCGCCACCTTGGGCAGCGCCGCACCGGCGGGCATGAAGACCGTGGCGGCGGTCCCGCACAGCTGGGCGGCCAGCGCCACGCCCTGGGCGTGGTTGCCGGCACTGGCGGCGACCACCCCGTGTGCACGCTCCGCCTCGGACAGCCGGCCGATCCGTACGTACGCACCGCGCACCTTGTAGGACCCGGCGCGCTGCAGGTTTTCGCACTTCAGCCAGGCGTCGCCGCCGAGCGCGGCGCCCAGCGGCCGGCACGGTTCCAGGGGCGTGGTGCGGACGACGCCGGCCAGCTCGTGGCGGGCGCGGCGCACGTCGTCGAGGGTGACCAGGGTTGTCATGGTCCGATCGTGCCATCGCGGGGCGCCGGCCGCCTCCCGGGCGGGTCGCGCGTGGCACCCGGTCACCGGACCGGCCGGCCCGTACGCTGTGGACCGTGAGCACGTTCCTCAACGCCCTGCACGTGCTGCTGGCCGTGCTGGTCATCGGGCCGTTGGTGACAGCGCCCCTGGTGGGCCGGCGGGCGATCGCGCGCCGGGAGCCGCGGGTGGTGCGACTGGCCGCCAACCAGGCGGCGCTGTTCGGCGCCGGGTCGGTGGTCGTGGCCCTGGTGGGCGTGGGGACCGTGCTCAGCGGCGACCGGTGGACGATGACCACCCCGTGGGTGCTCATCTCCGCCACGCTGGTCGTGGTGGCGTTGGGTCTGACCTGGGGTTACCTGGTGCCGGCGCTGCGCCGGGCGGCGGCCATCACGGCGGCGCCCGCACCGACCGGCGATACCGCACCCGGACCGGGGGGCGGCGCGGAGCCGGGACCCGACCACCGGCCGGAGGGCGACGGCGGACCGGAGCGGGACGCCGGACCGCCGCCGCCCGCGGGGCCGCGGGCCGGGTCGGAGCGGGAGGAGGCGCGCCGCCGACGCCTGGACCGGATCGCCGCCCGCATCACCGGCGCCGGCTGGCTGCTGGTGGTGACCTACGCCGCGATCGTGGTCCTCATGACCGTCCGCCCGTTCTCCTGACCGGACCCGGCGGTCGCCTCCCGACCGCACCCGACGGTCCGCGTCGGCACGACCGGCCGCCCGGCGCCGCGGCCGTCCGCGGCGGGACGGCGACCCACCCGGTCAGCGGCGGGAAGGGCCTGCGCGCCCGCTCGGCGCGGTGGGTCGACGCGCCTCACGCCGGTGACCACCGCGGCCAGCCGGGGGCGTGGCGCCGCCACGGCAGCTGCCGCTCCAGCTGGCCGGCGACAGCCAGCAGCAGCAGCTCCGCCCCCGGTCGGCCGACCAGCTGGACCGCCAGTGGCAGCCCGTCGGGGCGGGTGCCCACCGGGACCACGAGCGCGGGCAGGCCGGCCAGGTTCCACGGCGCCGCGTACGGTGCGTACCTGATGTTCGCCACGAGGTTGGCGGCCCACGTCCGGCGGTGCCAGGCCACCGCCCGGGGTGGTGCGGCCGCCAGCGCGGGCGTCATCAGCACGTCGTAGGAGTCCAGGAAGGCCAGGCAACGGTCCCGCCACCGGTCGCGGTCGATCTCCCGGACCAGCCCCCGCCGCCACGCCACCCGGCCGAGGGCGGCGTGCCGGCGGGTGCGCGGCTGCATCGCCTCCGGCGGAAGCCCCACCTCCTCGGCGACCACGTACGCGCCGGCGACCCAGGTCGCGAGGCCCACCGGGCTCAGCCACACCGGGTACGCGGGGTCCGCCCGGACCAGGTCGTGCCCGGCCGCCACCAGGGCGCGGCCGGCGATGGTCACGGCCTGCCGGTTCGGCCCGTCCGGCGGCAGCCCGGTGGGGCCGCGCACCGACACCGCCACCCGGAGCCGGTCCGGTTCGGCCAGCGCGGCCGGCCGCTTCCCGGCCAGCACCGCGAAACCCACCACGGCGTCGGCGACCGTGGTGGCCAGGACGCCGTGCTCGACCAGCCCGAACCAGTCACCCGCACCCAGGTCGCGGGGCACGCTGCCCCGACCCGGCTTGAGGCCCACCAGCCCGCAGCAGGCGGCCGGGATGCGTACCGAGCCCAGGCCGTCGGTGCCGTGGGCGAGCGGCACAAGGCCGGCGGCGACCGCCGCGGCCGCGCCGCCGGACGAGCCGCCCGGGGTCCGCCCCGGATGCCACGGGTTGCGGGTCACCGCGGTCGCGTCGTCGGTGGTGGCCCACAGGCCCAGCTCCGGCATGCGGGACAGCCCGACCACCACCGCGCCGGCGCCGCGCAGCCGACGGACCACCTCGTGGTCGGCCTCGGCCACCGCCGTCCGGGCGGCGGCCGACCCGTGCCAGACCGGTAGCCCGGCCACGGCGGCGTGTTCCTTGACCACCACCGGCACCCCGGCCAGCCAGGCCCCGGACAGGTCCTCCTGCTGGTCGACCTGCTCGGCCTCGGCCAGCGCCTCCACGTCCCGCACCATCCGCAGCGCGCCCAGGGTGCGCTCATGGGCGCGGATGTGGTCGAGGTGGTCGGCGACCACCTGGGTGGCCGAGACGTCACCCCGGCGCACCGCCCGGGCGATCTCCTTCGCGGTCGCCCCCACCCAGCCGGAACGTTCCACGGTCCCTCCCGATCCGACCGTCAGCGTGGCACCCGCGCGGTGCCCGGGTCCACCGCCGCGGCCAGCGCCTGGTCCAGGTCGGCGAGCAGATCGTCGACCGTCTCGATCCCGACCGACAGGCGCACCAGGTCCCCGGGCACCTCCAGCGGGGAGCCGGCCGCGGAGGCGTGTGTCATCCGGCCCGGGTGTTCGATCAGCGACTCCACCCCGCCCAGCGACTCCGCGAGCGTGAACAGGCGGGCCCGGTTGCAGACCGCCACCGCGGCCGGCTCCCCGCCCGCGACCTGGAACGACACCATGCCGCCGAACCGGCGCATCTGCGCCGCGGCGGTCTTGTGGCCCGGGTGGTCGGGCAGGCCCGGGTAGAGCACCCGGGTCACCGCCGGGTGCCGGGTCAGGAACTCCGCGACCCGTTCCGCGTTGTCGCAGTGCCGCTCCATCCGCACCCCCAGGGTGCGGATGCCGCGCAGGGTGAGCCAGGCGTCGAACGGGCCGGCGACCGCGCCCATCGCATTCTGGTGGAACGCCAGCTCCTCGGCCAGGCCCGGGTCTGAGACGACCAGCGCGCCGCCCACGACGTCGGAGTGGCCGCCCAGGTACTTGGTGGTGGAGTGCACCACGACGTCCGCGCCGAGCGCCAGCGGTTGCTGCAGGTACGGGGAGGCGAAGGTGTTGTCGACCACGAGCAGGGCGCCGTGGCTGTGAGCCACGTCCGCCAGCGCCGCCAGGTCCGCAATCCCCAGCAGCGGGTTGGTCGGGCTCTCGGTCCAGATCAGCCGGGTGCGGGGCCGGATCGCGGCCGCGACCGCGTCCGGGTCGGCCACACTCGCCGCGCTCCACTCCAGGCCCCACCGCTGCGCGACCTTCGCGAACAGGCGGTAGGTCCCGCCGTACGCGTCGTCGGGGATCACCACGTGGTCGCCCGGCCGGCACACGGTCCGCAGCAGCGTGTCCTCGGCGGCCAGGCCGCTGGCGAACGCCAGCGCGCGGGTCCCGCCCTCCAGGGAGGCCAGGCACTCCTGCAGCGCGTCCCGGGTCGGGTTGCCCGACCGGCTGTACTCGTATCCCAGCCGGGGCGCGCCGACCTCCGGCTGGGCGTACGTAGAGGTCTGGAAGATCGGGGGCACCACCGCGCCGGTCCGCGGCTCCGGGTCCTGCCCGGCGTGGATCGCCCTGGTGTCGAAGCCGTGTGAGCCCACCCGCTGATGGTAGACCTCGCCGGGGATCTCGCTCCTCCACTAGGGTCGGGCCCGTGGACGGCTGCCCCTTCTGCGCGATCGTGTCCGGGTCGGGCGGGCACGTGGTGCTCGACCACCCGGACGCGGTCGCGTTCCTCGACATCCGGCCGGTGTTCAAGGGCCACGTGCTGGTGGTGCCCCGCGACCACGTGGAGACGCTGGTGGACCTGCCGCCGGAGCGGCTCGGCGGCTACTTCGGTCAGGTGCGGCGGCTGGCGGCGGCGGTGGAGTCCGGCCTGAGGGCCGGCGGCACGTTCGTCGCGATCAACAACCGGGTGTCCCAGTCCGTGCCCCACCTGCACACCCACGTGATCCCGCGGACCCGCGGCGACGGCCTGCGCGGCTTCCTGTGGCCCCGGCGCCGGTACGCCGACGAGGCGGAGGCCGCCTCGTACCGGGACCGGATCGCCGCCGCACTCGATCGTCGCGAACCCGACCCGGCGGCATAATTGGGGAATGTTCGGACCAGCCGCGAAGCTGACCCTGCCCACGCCCGAGGAGGCGCTACCCGGGCGGGACACCCCGATGCCGGTGCCGGAGCGGCACGCCGTGCTCGGCACGCCGATGCGGGGCCCGTGGCCGGAAGGGCTGTCGGTGGCGGTGTTCGGCATGGGCTGCTTCTGGGGAGCCGAGCAGCTGTTCTGGCGGATGGCCGGGGTGTTCTCGACCGCCGCCGGGTACGCCGGGGGCCTCACCCCGAACCCGACGTACGAGGAGGTGTGCACCGGGCTGACCGGGCACGCCGAGGTGGTGCAGGTGGTCTTCGACCCCGCCCGGATCGGGTACGAGCAGCTGCTCAAGGCGTTCTGGGAGAACCACGACCCGACCCAGGGGATGCGGCAGGGCAACGACATCGGCACGCAGTACCGCTCGGTGATCTACGCGACCGACGACGCGCAGCTGGCGGCCGCCCGCGCCTCCCGCGACGCGTTCGCGCCGGTGGTGGCCCGCGCCGGGTACGGGGAGATCACCACCGAGATCGGCAGGCTGGACCGGTTCTACTACGCCGAGGACTACCACCAGCAGTACCTGCACAAGAACCCGGGCGGCTACTGCCATACCGGACCCAACGGCATGACGTGCCCGATCGGCGTGGCCAGGACGGGCGGATAGAGGTCGTCCACGGGCGGGCGGACAGAGGTCGTCCGCGCGGCGCCCTGGCACCGCGGACGTACACTCCCGCAGGTGCGGATCCGGTACGTGCTGTTCAACGCGTACGGGGTCGGCGGCACCGTGCGGTCGGTCGTCAACCAGGCCAACGCCCTGTGCGACACGCACGACGCCGAGATCGCCAGCCTCTACCGGTCCCGCGACCACCTGCCGTTCGCGGTTGACCCGCGCGTGCCACTGGTTCCCCTCACCGACCGGACCGCGAAGGCGCGGCCGTGGTGGCTCCGCCCGCCCAACCCGTTCCCGCACCGGTACGACTTCCGGTTCCGGCCCTGGGACCCGGTCGCCGACCTGGCACTGGTCAGATACCTGCGGCGCCAGCGCGACGGCGTCCTGGTGACCACCCGCCCCGGGCTGAGCCTGCTGGCCGCCCGGCTGGCGCCACGCCGCCTCGTCCGGGTGGCGCAGGACCACCGCAGCCACGAGTCGTACGCGCCGGCGGTGCGTGACACACTCGTGCGCGCCTACCGGCGGCTGGACGCGGTCGCCGTCCTGTCCACTGCCGACCTCGACTTCTACCGGCGCGCCCTGGCCGGCTCGCGTACCCGGGTCGTCCACATTCCCAACGCCGTACCCGAGCCGGCGCTGCCACCGGCGGCGCTGGAGTCGAAGGTGCTCGTCGCGGCCGGGCGCCTGCGTCCGGAGAAGGGCTTCGATCTTCTCCTGGAGGCGTTCGCGATCGTCGCGGCCAGGCACCCCGACTGGCAGTTGTGGATCTTCGGTGGCGGCCCGGAGCGGGACCGGCTCGCCGCGCAGGTGCAGCGCCTCGGCCTGGCCGGACGGGCGCACCTCAAGGGCGCCACCCCGCACCTGGACCGGCAGCTGGCGGAGGCGTCCGCGTTCGTGCTCAGCTCCCGCCACGAGGGGCTGCCCATGGTGCTGCTGGAGGCGATGGCCGCCGGGCTGCCGGTGGTGGCGTTCGACTGCGGGGCCGGTACGGCGGAGGTGGTCGTCCACGGCCGCAACGGCCTGCTGGTACCCGCCGGCGACGTCCCCGCGCTCGCTGCCGCCGTCGCCGACCTCATCGGGAACCCGGACCGGCCGCGGGCGATGGGAGCGGCGGCCCGCCGGGACGCCCGGCGCTACGCGGTGCCCGCCGTACGGCGGCAGTGGGAGGAGCTGTTCGCCGCGCTCGCCGCCGACCCCGCCACCCGAAATCGCGTTGCCACCGGTACGCACCGTCCGTAACGTCATGGCTCCGCCATGGCCGCCCCCAGCTCCGTCCGCCGTACCGTCCTGCGCCAGCTCGCGCCCGGGCGGCGCGACGCCGCATTCCTGGTCGCGGCGGTGCTGGCGGCCACCGCGCTGCCCCTGGCGGCGCCGCAGCTGACCCGACGCTTCGTTGACGGGGCGATCGCCGGTGAGAGCATCCGGGGCCTGGTGATGATCGCCCTCGGGTACCTCGGGCTCGCCGTCTCCGGCCAGCTGGCCCGGATGCTCACCGCGTGGCTGGCCAGCCGGCTGGCGTGGGACGGCACCAACCGCCTGCGGGAGGCCCTGGCCGAGCACGCGCTCGGGCTGGACATGGCCTACCACGGCCAGCGCACCCCCGGCGAGATGATCGAACGGGTCGACGGCGACGTGGTCGCGCTGGCCGAGTTCATCGTGTCGTTCCTGCTCGACGTCATCGCCAGCCTGCTGCTGCTGGCCGGCGTGCTGGTCGTGGTGCTCGCCGTCGACCCGCGCATCGGCACCGTCCTGCTCGCCTACTGCGCGCTGGTCGGCTACGGGATGGCCCGCGCCCAGCGGCTGGCGGTGCCGGCGATGACCCGCGAGCGGCAGCGGTTCGCCGCACTCTACGGCTTCCTCGAGGAGCGGCTCGCCGGGGCCGAGGACATCCGCGCCAACGGCGCCGGTGACCACACGGTCAACCGCTTCCACGCCACCAGTGCCGAGGTCTTCCGCGCCAACCTGCGGGCCGAACGGGTCGGCGGCGGCCTGTTCGCGGGCACCACGGTGGCGTTCGCGGCCGGTACCGCGGTGGTGCTCGGGCTGGCGGCGTGGACCCAACGGTCGGGCGCGCTCACGGTCGGTACCGCGGTGCTGCTGTTCCAGTACACCCAGATGATCCGCACCCCGTTCGAGCGGCTCATCGACCAGCTGCCGCAGTACCAGCGGGCGCTGGCCGCGGTCGCGCGGGTGGGCGAGCTGCTGTCGCAGCGCCCGAGCCTGACGGTCGCGCCGCGGCCGCGAGAGCTTCCCGCACACGGACCGCTCAGCCTGGAGCTGGACCGGGTCAGCTTCGCCTACCCCGACGACGACGAGCCGGTGCTGTCCGACGTCACCCTGCGGCTCGCTCCCGGCGAGACGATCGGCCTGGTGGGTCGCACCGGCAGTGGCAAGACCACCATCGCCCGGATGGTGCTGCGGCTGTACGACCCGACCGCGGGCACGGTCCGGGTGGGCGGGGTCGACCTGCGCGAGGCGGACCCGACCTCCCTCCGGCGCCGGATCGCGGTGGTGACCCAGGACGTGCAGCTGTTCGCCGCCAGCGTGCGGGACAACCTCACCCTGTTCCGGCCGGGCCTGGCCGACGACGCGCGCCTACGGGAGGTGCTGGAGGAGGTGGGTTTGGGCGCGTGGCTGGCCGGGCTGCCCGACGGCCTGGACACCGAGCTGGGCCCGCAAGGTGGCGGGGTCTCCGCCGGCCAGGCGCAGCTGCTCGCGTTCGCCCGGGCGTTCCTCACCGAGCCGGGCCTGGTGGTGCTGGACGAGGCCTCCAGCCGGCTGGACCCGGCCACCGAGGAGCGGGTCGAGGCCGCGGTGGCCCGGCTGCTGCACCGCCGGACCGGTGTGCTCATCGCCCACCGGCTGTCGTCACTGTCCCGGGTGGACCAGATCGCGGTGGTCGACGGCGGCCGGGTGGTGGAGTACGGGCCGCGGGCGACGCTCGCCGCCGACCCGGACAGCCGGTTCGGGCGGCTCCTGGACGCGGCCGGAGTGGCGCGATGAGCCGCCCGCAGGCGACGACCCGCGCGCCCGACCCCGTCCGCTCGCAGGTGTGGCTGGTGGTGCGCCGCCTGATCCGCGTCGCACCCGGCAGGTACGTGCTCGGCGGCTGCCTGTGGGCGCTGTTCTGGGTCGCCCCGCTCGCCTCCGGCCTGGTGCTCAAGGTCCTGTTCGACGTCCTCAGCGGTGACCGGCCGGCCAGCCTGGACGCCGCGGTGTGGCTGTGCGCGGCGTTCGTGGCGGCCGAGGCGGTCCGCGGTGCGATCTTCGTGGTCGCGATCAGCCTGTGGCCGTACTGGTGGCAGGGTGGGGAGACCACCCTGCGCGCGAACATCCTCCGGTCGGTGCTGACCGCCCCCGGCCCGGCCGCCACCCGGCTGCCCCACTCCTCCGGCGAGGCCGTCGCCCGCCTCCGCGACGACGTGCGGGACCTGCAGGTCCTCGCCGACAGCCTGGTCGACCTGGCCGGCGCGCTCGCGTTCGGCACCGGTGCCCTCGTGATCATGGCGTCGATCGACCCGCTGGTGACGCTGGTGCTGGTGCTGCCGCTGACCGGCGTGCTGATCCTCACCCGGCTGCTCAGCACGGTGATCCGGCGGGTCCACGCGCGTGCCCGCCAGCTGGGTGCGGTGGTCACCGCGTTCATCGGTGACATGTTCGCCGGCGTGCTCGCGGTCAAGACCGGCGGGGCGGAGGCGGCGGTCCTGCGGCGCCTGCGCGCGCACAACCGGCGGCGGCGGGGCGCGGCCGTGAAGGACCGGCTGGCGATGGACATGGTGGACACGGTCACCGGGGCGTCGATCGAGGTGAGCATCGGCCTGGTGCTGCTGCTGGCCGCCCCGGCGATGCGCACCGGCGACTTCACCGTCGGCGACTTCGCCCTGTTCACCAGCTACATCGGATGGCTGACCAGGATGCCGCGGTACCTGGGCCGGATGCTGTACCGGGTGCCGCAGGGCGCGGTCGCCACCCAGCGGCTGACCCGGCTGATGGCCCGGCACGAGAACGCCGACCACCTGTCCCGGCCCACGCGGCTGTGGTTCACGGGGGCGCCTCCACCCGACCGGGTGGCCCGGCCGGTGCGCGACGACCCGCTGCGCGTGCTGGAGGTGGAGCGGCTCACGGTGCTCCACCCCGACGGGACGCCCGGCGTGACCGACGTCTCGCTGCGCCTGGAGAGCGGGTCGTTCACGGTCGTCACCGGGGCGGTCGGCGCCGGGAAGACCACGCTCGTCCGCGGGCTGCTGGGGCTCCTTCCCGCCGCCGGCGGGACGATCCGCTGGAACGGCCGGGAGGTGGAGGATCCCGGCACGTTACTGGTGCCGGACCGGGCGGCCTACGCCGGCCAGGTGCCGCGGCTGTTCTCCGCCTCGCTGCGGGAGAACCTGCTGCTGGGGTGGTCGGTCGGCGACGAGGCGGTGCGCCACGCGATCGAGCTGGCCGCCCTGGACGAGGACCTGGCGGCGATGCCGGACGGGCTGTCCACCGTGGTGGGCCCGCGCGGGGTACGCCTGTCGGGTGGCCAGGCGCAGCGGGCGACCGCCGCGCGGGCGTTGGTGCGGCGACCCGACCTGCTGGTCGTCGACGACCTGTCCTCCGCTCTGGACGTCACCACCGAGAGGCTGCTGTGGGACCGGCTCGCGGGCGCCGCCACCAGCGGGAGGGGCCCGGGCACGGTGCTGGTGGTCTCGCACCGGCGGGCGGCGCTGGAGCGGGCCGACCAGGTGGTCGTGCTCGACCGCGGGTACGTGGTCGGCACCGGGCCGCTGCCGGACCTGCTGCGCACCTGCCCCGAGATGCGACGCCTGTGGCGCGAGGAGCTGCTGGAGGAGGCTGAGGAGGCTGAGGACGCTGAGGACGCCGGCGTGCCGCCGGCCCTGCCGGGCGGGGCCGGACGGTACGCCGGGCGGTCCCGCTGACCCCGCAACCTGCTTGCCCGCCCTGCCCCACCCGGCTAGGTTGTGCCTACACGGGAGAGGAGGTGGTCCGACGTTGGATAGCTGTAGGACTCGTGAGGTGGCTGTCCGCTAGTCGCCGTTCTCTCGGACACCGTGCCGGGACCGCGTGACGGCGACGCGGCGAATCCCAGGCAGACACCCGGCCCCCGGGGCGCCGGCCCTTGTCCAGCCGGTGCCGCCCGCCGCTGGCGTGCGGAACCCCGGGGGTCGCCCCTGTCCGGGGACCGGACGCCAGCGGCGGCGCACCCGCCGATCACCCCGAGCCGACCAGATGCTCCTCATCGGCATCGCGGGCGGCGGGCACGCTCACCGGCGAGCCGACCGCGCCGGCGCCGGCCCCGGAGACCGCGCGGCCGTCCGCGTCGGTGTCGTTCCAGCCCGCCGGTAGGGTCCGCGTCCACGCTCGCGACCGTTCCTCGTCCCAGCCGTCCGGCCGCGTGTCGCTCCAGCCCGCCGGCCGCGGTGCCCGCCACTGGAGTCGCCGGCCGCTACCGCCGTCGCGCGCCGGCTCGTTCCATCCCGCCGCGCCGGCGCCGTCCACGCCGGCCGTGCCGGTCGCCTCCCGCCCGTCGCGACGTCCGTGGCGGCCGTTCGCGCGGTAGCCGTGCCGGTCGACGTCCCCGTCGGTGCGGTACGCGTCCCCGCCGGCGCGGTACGCGTCCCCCCCGGTCCCGAACGCGTCCGCGTCGGTCCCGAGCGTGCCCCCGTCGGTCCGGTCCACGTCGGGCCTGTGCCCGTTCACCCCCCGGTACGGCCGGCACGCGGCCGCGAGGGCACGCTCGGCCAGCCGGCGCGCCGGGCACGGCCACCGGAAGCCGCACCACACGCACCGGTTGTCGTATCCGGGCTCCGCATGCCTCCCCAGCATGAGTTGCGCGTCACGCCACAGCAGCGGATCGATGATCTCTGACCGTGACGGCGTCCCTTCTCCCATGATCGGATCACCCCCATGCGGACAGACCACTAGCTCTCCGCAACCTGCTCAACGGGCGTACCCGCAAACGGGTACCGCACCTTTTGAGCGGTCTCGCACGTTCGCGCTAAGCGGACGTCCGGCATGCCCGGACCGGCCCACGCGTTGTCGGGGACATGGACGTTCCCGACCGCGAGCACGAGGCGCTCGACGCATACAGCCGCATTGTGACCACGGTGGCCGCCGGGGTGCTGCCATCTGTGGTAGCACTCACGGTCCGCAGCCGCCGCGGTGCGGGTGCCGGCTCGGCGGTCGTCTTCACCGCCGACGGTCTCCTGCTGACCAGCGCCCACGTCGTCGCCGGCGTCAGCGGTGGCGGCGCCACCTTCAGCGACGGCGAGGCCACCCGGTTCGACGTGGTGGGTGCGGACCCCCTGTCGGACCTCGCGGTGCTGCGGGTCCGCGCCGCCGGCGGCCCGCCGGCTCCGCTCGGCGACGCCGACCGTCTGCGGGTCGGCCAACTGGTGGTGGCGCTGGGCAATCCGCTGGGGCTGGCCGGCTCGGTCACCGCCGGGGTGGTGTCGGGCCTCGGGCGGTCGCTGCCGGCACACGACGGCCGGCGGTTGCGGCTGATCGACAACGTCATCCAGACCGACGCCGCCCTCAACCCCGGCAACTCCGGTGGGGCTCTGGTCGACTCCTCCGGCCAGGTCGTGGGCATCAACACCGCCGTGGCCGGCTACGGCCTGGGGCTGGCGATCCCGGTCAACTCGACGACGCGGACCATCATCGGTGAGCTCATCAGCCACGGCCGGGTCCGGCGGGCCTGGCTCGGCGTCGGGGCCGTGCCGGTGCCGCTGCCCCCACCGGTGGCCCAGCGGCTGGACCAGCGCAACGGGCTGCGGGTGGTGGAGGTGGTGCCGGGCAGCCCGGCCGCGACCGCCGGCATCCACCTGGAGGACATCATCGTGTCCGCCGGCCGCCAGCCCATCCAGACCGTCCAGGCGCTCCAGCGGCTCATGCTCGGGACCGGCGCGATCGGCCGGGACCTGCCGGTGACCGTGCTCCGCCGCAACGCGTTCGTCGACGTCATCACGACGCTGGCCGAGCTGTGACCGGGCCGCGGAGCGGTCGGACCGCCAGGGCGCGGCGCGCGGTCGCGCGTCAGCCCGGCACGTGACCGAGCAGGTCCTGCCGCGTGATCACCCCGGCCGGCTTCCCATCGATGAGCACCATGGCGGCGTCGGCCTTCGCCAGCAGCGCGACCGCCTCGGAGACCGGCTGACCCCCGCCGATGACCGGCAGCGGCGGGTCCATGTGGGCCTCCACCATGTCGTGGAGGTTGGCGCCGTCGCGGAACAGGGCGTCCAGCAGCGCCCGCTCGGAGATGGACCCGACCACCTCGCCGGTGACCACCGGGGGCTCGGCCCTGAGCACGGGCAGCTGCGACACGCCGTACTCGCGCATGACGTCGATCGCCTCCCGCACCGTCTCGCTGGGATGGGTGTGCACCAGCGGTGGCAGGGTGCCCTGCTTGCCGGCGAGGATGTCCGCCACGGTCTCGCCGGGGCTGGACAGGAACCCGTACCGGCTCATCCACTCGTCGTTGAAGATCTTCGACAGGTAGCCGCGCCCGCCGTCGGGCAGCAGCACCACGACCACGTCGTCAGGTGACGCGGCTGCAGCCACCTTCAGCGCCGCCACCACCGCCATGCCGCAGGAACCGCCGACCAGCAGGCCCTCCTCTCGGGCGAGGCGGCGGGTCATGGCGAACGACTCCCGGTCGGTCACCTCGATGATCTCGTCGCAGATGGTCCGGTCGTACGTCTCCGGCCAGAAGTCCTCCCCCACCCCCTCGACGAGGTACGGCCGGCCGCTCCCGCCGGAGTACACCGACCCCTCCGGGTCGGCGCCGATGACGCGTACCCGGCCGCCGGAGACCTCCTTGAGGTAGCGGCCGGTGCCGCTGATCGTGCCGCCGGTGCCCACGCCGGCGACGAAGTGGGTTATCCGCCCCTCGGTCTGCTCCCACAGCTCCGGTCCGGTGGACTCGTAGTGCGACCCCGGGTTGTTCGGGTTGGCGTACTGGTTCGGCTTCCACGCTCCGGGGATCTGCCGGGCCAGCCGGTCGGAGACCGAGTAGTACGAGCGCGGGTCCTCCGGGGCCACCGCGGTGGGGCACACCACCACCTCGGCACCGTAGGCGCGCAGGACGTTCAGCTTGTCCTCGCTGACCTTGTCCGGGCAGACGAACACGCACCGGTACCCGCGCATCTGCGCCACCAGGGCCAGCCCCACCCCGGTGTTGCCGCTGGTGGGTTCCACGATCGTGCCACCGGGGCGCAGGAGCCCCTCGCGTTCGGCGGCCTCGATCATCTTCAGGGCGATCCGGTCCTTGACCGAGCCACCGGGGTTGAGGTACTCGACCTTGGCCAGCACCAGCGCCGGGATCCCCTCGGTGACCCGGTTCAGCTTCACCAGCGGGGTGTTGCCGATGAGCTCGACGACGTTGTGGTAGTAACGCACCCTGGCAGCCTATCGCCGCGCACGCCGTCGGGCGGCCCGTGCGCCTCCGCCCGTCGCCACCGGGAGCATCCGCCGGCACACCCGCCGGTCGCCGTCGGGCACCGGACGGTCACCGCCTGTGCACCTGGCGGTCGCCGCCGGTACACCCGACGGTCGCCGCCTGTGCACCCGCCCGTCGCGGCGGGCTAACCTCACGTCGTGGGAAAGGCAGAGCTGGAGCCGGTGGGTCGGCTGCTCCGTTACGCTGCTGCGGTGACGGTCAGCACCGCAGTGGCCGGTGCCGGTCTGCTGGCGGCGCAGGTGCGCCAGGCGCGCCGCGACATCCCACGCGCCGAGGCGCCGCCGCCGCGGGCCAGCGGCTGGTACGGGGGTCCGCGCGGGCGCCCACCGTTGGTGTTGGCGATGCTCGGCGACTCGTCGGCGGCCGGCTACGGGGTTCACAAGCCCCGCCAGACCCCGGGGGCGCTGCTGGCCACGGGCATCTCCCGGCGACTGGGACGCCCGGTGCGCCTGCACTGCCTGGCCGTGGTCGGCGCCACGTCCAGCCGGCTGGCGCCCCAGGTCGAGGCCGCCCTGGAGGTGTCGCCGGACCTGGCGGTGATCGTCGTGGGTGGCAACGACATCACCCACCGGGCCAACCGGGCCGCGGCCGTACGCCATCTGGCGCGGGCGGTCCGGCAGCTGCGGGAGGCCGGTGCGCAGGTCGTCGTGGGAACCTGCCCCGACCTGGGCACGATCCGGCCGATCCGCCCGCCGTTGCGGTGGATCGCCGGCCACTGGAGCCGCAAGCTGGCGGCCGCCCAGACCGTCGCGGCGGTGGAGGCGGGCGCGTGGACGGTGTCGCTGGGTGACCTGCTCGGACCACGGTTCGCGGCCGAACCGGCCCGCATGTTCAGCTTCGACCGGTTCCACCCGTCGGCCGACGGCTACGCCGCGGCCGCGGCGGTCATGTTGCCGACCGCGTTGGCCGCCCTTGGCGCGGTCGACCCGCGGGTGCTGCCCGCACAGAAGGTGCGGTCGCTGCCCCGCGCCGCGGCCGAGGCGTCCCGGCACGCCGGCACCGAGGTCAGCGCCAGCTCCGTGGCCGGCGACCGGCGTGGCCCCGGTGGGCGGTGGGCGCTGCTGCGGCGGCCCACCGGCTCGATGCTGTGGCGCCGCGTGGTCGACATGGTGCGCCAGC
>DATGOE010000190.1:0-37400 GCA_035306365.1 Natronosporangium sp.
GCCGTGCTCCTCGGCCGCGCGGAGCGCCAGCGCCGCCGCGGTCGTGGTCTTGCCGACCCCGCCGGCACCGCAGCAGACGACGATCCGCACGCCGGGGTCCGCCAGCAGTGCGTCCGCCTCCAGCGTGAGGTGGTGGGACACCATCCGAGCGTAACGGTGCCGGTCGGTCCGGCTGGCGGTCGGCGGCGACCGCACGGCATGGGCTCAGCCCGCCCGGCCGATGACGGCCGCCAGGTCCGCCAGGGACTCACGCGTGATCCCCGTCGTGACCAGCGGCAGCTCCACGACCGGCCGGCCGAGGCGGGCGAGCTCGGTGCGCAGCGTGGCCTCCAGGCGCTCGCGGGCCAGGCGGTGGCTCGCTTCGGCGTGCAGGCCGCGTACGGTCGCCTCGTCGGCCGGCAGCCCGGCGGCGACCAGGCCGCGGCGCAGCGCCGCCCGACTCACCGTGGTCGCCACCGGGGTACGGGCCGCGTTGATGATGATCTTCCCGACGGGGATCCGCAACTGCTGGAGCTCGGCCAGCGCGTCAACGGTCTCCTGGACCGGCATCTCCTCCAGCAGGGTCACCACGTGGACCGCGGTCATCGGGGAGCGCAGGAGCGCGGCGACCCCCTCGCTCTGGGTCTTGATGGGGCCGATCTTCGCCAGCCGGGCGGTCTCGGTGGTGACGTTGAGAAACCGGCCGATCCGGCCCGCCGGCGGGGCGTCGAGCACCACCGACCGGTACACCCGCCGACCGTTGTCGACCCGGGTGGTGGCTTCCTTCACCTTGCCGGTGAGCAGGACGTCGCGCAGGCCGGGGGCGATGGTGGTGGCGAAGTCGATCGCTCCGACCCGGCGCAGGACCCGGCCGGCGGCGCCCAGCTTGTAGAAGCGGTCGAGGTACTCCAGCAGCGCCTGCTCGGGGTCGACCGCCAGCCCCCACACCTCGCCGCCGTCCTCGGTCCGCGCCACCCGCCGCTCCTGGTAGGGGAGCGGTCCGGTCCCGAACAGCTGGCCGATGGCCTGCCGGCCCTCCACCTCCACCAGCAGCGTCCGGTGGCCGCCCGCGGCCAGCGCCAGCGCCAGCGCGGCGGCGACCGTCGTCTTGCCCGTGCCGCCCTTGCCCGTGACCACGTGCAGGCGCGCCGGCCACCCGGGGTGCACCGGGGCGCCGCTCATCACCTGCACGAGCTGGAGGTTACCCGCGGTCGCCGTCCCCGCCCGGGTCCGCCCCGGTGTCCGCCGGGGTGGCCGTGGCGTCCGGCGTGGCGCCGGGTGTGGCACCGACCCGGTCCTGCGGCGCCGCCTCCACGTCGCAGACCCACCAGCCGCCCTCGCCGCCCTTGTCCACGACGGTGATGTGGAGGGTCTGGTCGGCGATGCGCTCGTCGCCGGTGATCATGGTGATCCTCACCCGCACCACCACCGACCCCTCGCCGCGGTCGACCACCGCCGGCCCGCTCCACGTGAAGCGGGGGCTGAGGTACGTGTCGGCGTACGCGCGGATGGTGTCGATCTTCGCTGCGAGCGACTTCTCGTCCCGGGCCTCTGAGCACACCAGCGAGCTGGCCGCCGCGGCGTCCCGGTCCAGGTACACCGCGCGCAGGAAGGCCTCGACGGCGTCGCCCGGGGTCAGGGCGCCGCCCCGGTCGCTGTCGCGCAACAGCAGCCACGCCCCGAAGCTGCCGCCGCCCAGAAGCAGGACGGTGACGACCGCGATCGCGGCCAGCACGAGACCCTGCGAGCGGCGGGGCGGCGGCACGGCGGCCTCCGGCCCGAGCGGGGCCGCGCCCGGGTGTGAGCCCATGCCCGGGCGCGGGTCGTCCACCGGGTGTGGCTCCTGCAGCGGATTTGGCTCCTCCAGCGGGTGTGGCTCCTCCACCGCGTGTGGGTCCTCCACCGGATCCGGCTCGTCCAGCGGGTACGGCCCTCCCGGCCGGTACCGGCCCGCCACCGGGTGCGGCTCTCCCGGCGCCGGCCGGTCGCCGTCCGGTGGCTGGGTCATGAGGCCTCCCGGGAGGGGTCGCGTGACGCGACCCGACTCTACCGGGAGGGCGCGACCGGACCGGGGGCGGAGCGGACGGTCGTCACCGGCCGTGCCGCCGGACGGGTTGTAGGGTGCCCGCATGCAGAAGTGGGAGTACGCGACCGTACCGCTACTGGTGCACGCAACCAAGCAGATCCTGGACAACTGGGGTGAGGACGGCTGGGAGCTCGTCGCGGTGGTCCCCGGCCCGAACCCGGAGCAGCTCGTCGCCTACCTCAAGCGGCCGAAGGAGTGAGTGTCGTGAGCGATGTTCACGCCCGTCTCGCCGAGCTCGGCCTGACCCTTCCCGCGGTGACCCCGCCGGTGGCCGCGTACGTCCCGGCGGTGCGCACGGGCAGCTACGTGTACGTCTCCGGTCAGCTGCCGTTTGTCGACGGCGCGCTTCCCGCCACCGGAAAGGTGGGTGCGGAGGTGTCGCCGGAGCAGGCCAAGGAGCTCGCCGCCCGGTGCGCGCTCAACGCGCTGGCCGCCATCGAGGATCTGGTGGGCCTGTCGGCCGTGGTGCGGATCGTCAAGGTCACCGGCTTCGTCGCCTCCGCACCCGGTTTCACCGGCCAGCCCGGGGTCATCAACGGCGCTTCGGAGCTGTTCGCCCGCGTGTTCGGCGATGCCGGCCGGCACGCCCGCAGCGCGGTGGGCGTGGCCGAGCTACCGCTGGGTACGCCGGTCGAGGTGGAGGTCATCGCCGAGGTCGCCTGAGCGCGATTGTCCAGGTACGGGCAGGGTCGGCGGTCGCATCCGGGCCGTAGTATCGCAGGCATGGCGGGGAGTCGACCCGTCGCCCACATCACGACTCCGGTGGCTGCGGTGGCCGCGCAGCCGCCGAGCTGGGCGACGCTGGTGCGGGCGCCGAACCCAGGGCCGATGACCCTCGACGGGACCAACACCTGGGTGCTCCGGGCGACCGCGGCCACGCCGGCGGTGGTGGTCGACCCCGGCCCCGCCGACGAGGGGCACCTGCGCGCCGTCGCGGCGCACGGTCCGGTCGCCGCGGTCCTGGTCACCCACGGCCACCCCGACCACGTCGGGGGGCTGGCCAGGTTCCGCGAGCTCAGCGGCGCGGACGTGGCGACCCTCTCGGACGGGTCCCCGGCGGACCTGGCGGGCCTGCGGATCACCGCGGTGGCGACACCGGGCCACACCGCGGACTCGGTCTGCTATCTCGTCGAGGGCGGCGGCGAGCGGGCGGTGCTCACCGGTGACACGATCCTGGGCCGGGGCACGACCGTCGTCGCCTGGCCCGACGGAAACCTCGGCGACTACCTGGCCAGCCTGCGGCGGCTGGTGGAGCTCGGTCCGGTGCAGGTGCTGCCCGGACACGGGCCGATGCTGGCCGACTGCGCCGCCGCCGCCGCGTACTACCTGCGTCA
This sequence comes from Natronosporangium sp., assembly GCA_035306365.1. GTDB lineage: Bacteria > Actinomycetota > Actinomycetes > Mycobacteriales > Micromonosporaceae > Natronosporangium. The sequence continues at coordinate 3,400 of DATGOE010000190.1, forward strand.
CCGCCGGGACCGGCTGGAACAGGTCCGGCGGGCGGTCGCCGACGGCGCCACCTCACCGGCGGACGTGGTGGCGCGGGTCTATCCGGACCTCGACCCCGCCCTGCGACAGGCGGCCGAGTGGTCGGTGCGGGCGCAGCTGGAACATCTACGCCGGGAGAGCCGTTCGCCCTCGGCGGAACCGGACAACGGTCCGGAATCCCGGGCCGGCCCTACGATGTTGGACCGACTGTGACGTGCGCCATATGCGGGACCCGAGCCGTGCGCGGCGCGCGGTTCTGCCACCACTGCGGCGCGGTGCTGGCAGAGGCGTCCACTTCTCCGACGACGGAGCGGCGCGTCGTGACGGTGCTCTTCGGGGACCTGTCCGACTTCACCGCGTGGTCGGAGGATCTCGACCCGGAACGGGTCGGCGCGGTCACCGACCGGGTCCTCGCGGCGCTCGCCGGTACGGTGCGCACGTTCGGGGGGCACGTCGACAAGCTGACCGGCGACGGGATCATGGCGGTCTTCGGCGCCCCGGTGGCGCACGAGGACGACGCGGAACGGGCGGTGCGGGCCGCGCTGTCGATGCAGCGGACGATCCGCCGGATGCTCGCCGACGAGCAGGGCGGCGGCGGGCCACTGGGTCTGCGGGTGGGGCTGAACACCGGGGTGGTCGTCGCCGGCGTCCAGGCCTCGCTCGACTACACCGTGGTCGGGGACACCGTCAACACCGCCGCCCGGCTCGCCGACTCGGCCGCGGTGGGCGCGATCTACGCCGGTGCCGCCACCGCGGCGGCCACCCGGCGCCTGGCGTCGTGGCGTCAGCTGCGGCCGTTGCGGCTGAAGGGCAAGCGGGACCCGGTCGAGGCGTACGAGCTGCTCGGCCTGCGGGACACCCCGGGCACCCGGACCGCGCTGGGCGACGAGGCGCCGTTCGTCGGCCGTGAGGCCGAGCTGGGCCGTGTGGTGGGCCGGCTGGCCGAGGTGGTCGACCGCGGCGAGCCGAGGGTGCTGGTGATGACCGCGGAGGCCGGCGTCGGCAAGACCCGGTTCGCCGCGGAGGTGGCGCGGTACGCGGTGAACTACTCCACGCCCGCCCGGGTGCTGTCGGTCCGCTGCGCCGCGTACGGCGAGCGGCGGCGCCTGGCCCCGCTGGCCGACCTGGTCCGCGAGGCGATCGGGCTGACCGGTGAGCTGGACGGCGCGGGCGCGCAGGGGGTCGCCGTCCGGCGGTTGCGCCGGCTGGGGCAACGGCTGGACACGCCGCTGCAGTACGACGTGCTGCTGGGCCTGTTGGGATTCGGCGAGCTGCCCGAGCGCGGCGGGGAGTGGGTTCCCGACGGGAACCGCATCGACCTGGGTGCGGTGTCGGCCGCGGTGGCGGCGCTGCTGTCGGGGCTCGCCACCGAGTCGCCGGTGCTGGTGATCGTCGACGATCTCCACAACGCCACCCACGAGATGGTGGAGACGCTCGGCGCCACCCTCTCCCGCCTGTCCGGCCCGGTGCTGGTGCTGCTGCTGGGGCGCCCGGAGCTGGTCCGCACCAGCCGTGCGCTCGCCGAGGTGCCCGACGCGGAGGTGGCCACGCTGCCCGCGCTGCGGGGAGTGGACATGGCCCGACTGCTCAGCTCCTACCTCGGCGGGGGCAGGCTGCCACCGACTGACGAGAGCCGGCTGCTCGCCACCGCCCAGGGCAACCCGTTCTACCTGGCGGAGCTGGTCACGCTGCTCATGGAGCGGGGGGCGCTCACCCGCGCGCCCGCCCCGGTCGCCGGCCGGCCCGCCGCCGCTGCCGCCGGCCGCACCACCCGCCGGGCCGCCGCCGTGGGCGCCGGCTGGCGGCGGGAGGACGAGTGGCGGCTGGCGCCCGGGTCGCTCAACAGCCGCCTGCTGTCGCGGGACCTCGCCGCGGTGCTGGCCGCCCGCATCGACGCCCTTCCCGCCGGTGCCCGCTCGGTGCTGCGGGACGCCGCCGTCGTGGGTGGCACCGTGCCCGCCGGCGCGCTGGTGAGCCTGTCGGAGCGCCGCACCGGCCGGTCGGGCCGGCCGGCGGCGGTGGTGCAGATGGAGCTGGAGCAGGCGATCGACGAGCTGCTCTACCGTCGGATGCTGCACCGCACCAAGGACGGGTACGAGTTCGCCACACCGTTGCTGCAGGAGGCCGCGTACGCCGGCCTGGGCAAGGCCGAGCTGGCCGAGCGGCACGCGTTCCTGGCCCGGTGGGGGGCGAAGGGCGGGCTGCCTCCCGAGGAGGCGGACGCGTTCGTCGCCCGCCACGTCGAGCGGGCCGCCGAGCTGGCCGACCTGGTCGGCCTGGCGCCGGATTCCAACCCGCGGCTGGTCGTCCCGCTGGGCCTGGCCGCGCTCAACCGGGCCGCCCAGCGGGCGCTCGCCGAGGGGGAGCCGGCGCTGGCGGTGGACTACTGCGAGCGGGCGACCCGGCTGGCCCCGGAGGCGCTGGGGCTGCGCGAGCGGCTGGTCCACGCCCGTGCCCTGCTGCAGACCGGTCGGGTGGCGGAGGCCCGGGAGATGGCCGAGAAGGTCTACGCCAACGCCGGCGAGGACCGGGAGGCGCGGGCCCGGGCGCTGCTCATCGCCGGCCGCGCCCACCGGACGCTCGGCGACACAGGTCGCGCGGTGCGGGCGTGGCAGGAGGTGCTCAGCCTCGCCGGCGAGTCCGACCTGGCCGGACCCAGGACGGAGGCGCTGCGGCTGCTGGGCATGGCGGACTTCGTCGCCGGCCGGCTCGACAAGGCCGCGGAACGGTTCGCCGAGGCGCATGAGATCGCCGAGTCGGTGGGGGACCGGCGCAGCCAGGCGTGGTCGCTGCACAACCTCGCCTGGGTCACCACCGCCCGCGGCGACTTCGCCGGCGCCAACCTCGCCCTGGGGCGCGCCGCCCGGCTGTTCGCCGAGCAGCACGACCAGTTCGGGCGGGCGTGGATGCGCGGCACCACCGCGTTCACCCGGCTCATGGCGGGCCGGCTGGTCGACGCGCGGCGGCTGGCGCACATGTTCCTGCCGTTCGGGGAGCGGGTCGGCGACGTGTGGGCGGTGGGCACCCTGCGCGCGGTCGACGCGTTCGCCGCCGCCGAGCTCGGCGAGCTGACCGAGGCCGACCGGCTCGCCCGCCGGGCGTACCGGGACTTCGCCGCCACCGACGACGACTGGGGCCGCGGGTTCGCGCTGGTCGTGCGTGGCGTGGTCGCCCGCGGGCTGGCTGCGGCCGACCACGCGGCGGACCTGCTGGACGACGCCATCGGTTACGCCGAGCGGACCGGACAGCCGCTGCTGATCGGCATGGCCCGCACGCTGCGCGGCCTGGTGGCGCTGGACATGGGAGATCCGCAGGCGGCGGTGGACCAGGCGGAGCTCGTGCTCAACGTGGTGGAGGGGCACGGGGTGCTGGAACCGGCGCAGGTGGGCCCGCGTGCGCTTCTGGCCGGGGCGTGCTACGCACGGGGTGACCTGGAGCGCGCCGAGGCGGTGCTGGAGCGGATCGCGGCCGAGGCGGACGCGCCGTCGGTGCTGTTCCCGCGCCGGCTCGCCGTGGCCCAGTACGCCGTCGTGCTGCTGGAGCAGGGCCGGGTCCGGGAGGCGCTGGAGTGGGCGCGCCGGGCCGAACGGGTGCCGGCCGAGGACGTCCGCAGCCGGGTGGTCAGCGCCCGGGTGCTGGCCCGCGCGCTGGCGGCGGTCGGCGACATGGAGCAGGCCACGATCGTCGCCGACGAGGCGGTACGCCTGGCGCACGCGACCGAGCAGGTCAGCGAGCGTCCCGCCGCCGACGTGGTCCGGCGCCGGATCGCGCGAGCGGCAGAAACCGGTGTGGGCGGGTCCGGGCCCGCTCATCCGTGACCTCTCTGCGCTACCGTCTAGCCGATGAACGCGTCCGATCCAGTGCCCGTGATCCCCGGGTTGTCCGGCCTGACGGTGCTGGCCAGGGGCGGGTACGCGACCATCTACCGTGCCACGCAGGACTGGGTCGGCCGCGAGGTCGCCGTCAAGGTGGAGAACCGGATCCTGGACAACGACCGCGACCGTCGCCGGTTTCTCCGCGAGGCGAGGGCGGCCGGTCAGATGTCGTCGCACCCGCACGTGGTCGACCTGCACGACGTCGGGGTCACGGAGGACCGGCACCCGTACATGATCATGGAGCTGTGCGACGGCTCGTACGCCGACCGCCTGCAGGTCGCGCCGCTGACCCCCGCCGAGACCAGGGACGTGGGCGTGAAGATCGCCGACGCCCTGGCGCAGGCGCACAGCCTGGGAGTGCTGCACCGGGACGTGAAGCCGGCGAACCTGCTGATCAGCCGGTGGGGAGAGCCGCAGCTGGCCGACTTCGGGCTCGCGGTGCTGGCCGAGACCAGGGAAACCTCGATCACGATGGAGATGCTGACCCCGGCGTACTCCCCGCCGGAGACCTTCCGGTCGCAACCGCCCACCGCCGCGGTCGACGTCTACTCGCTGTGCGCGACGCTCTACGCGCTGCTGAGCGGGCGGCCGCCGCGGTGGGAGTACCAGCGCAGCCCCAGCCTCGCCACGATGATGGACGTGTTCGACATGCCGATCGCGGACGTGCCCGGGGTGCCCGCGCCCTTCCTGGAGCTGCTGCGCGCCGGCATGGCGAACGACCCGGCGCTGCGCCCGACCGCGGCGCGGTTGCGGGAGCTGCTGGCCGCGCTGCCGCTCGGCCACACCGGGCGGGACACGGTCCGGGCGGTCGCCCCGGTGCCCCCGGCGCCTGCCCATCTGGCGCCGCCGGCGCGGGTCACCTCCGCGGCCGTGCCTCCGCCCCGGCGACCGGGTCGCGATCTGGGCCTGCGGCGCCGCAGGCAGGCGGGCTGACCGGCCGGCGGACCGGCCCTGCCCGAGGCGATCAAGACCCCCGCGTGCCCGGCGGGGGTGATCAGTGCCGGACGGGGTGGTCAGGACCGGTGAATCGAGGTGGTCGGACGCGCCCGGACGCGTGGCCGGCCGCGGGGGTCTGACGGGTGGTCAGACGCGCGCCCGACGTGCCAGCCGCTCCGGGTCCAGGATGATCACGCTCTTGCCGTCCAGCCGCAGCCAGCCGCGGGAGGCGAAGTCGGCCAGCGCCTTGTTGACCGTCTCCCGCGACGCCCCGACGAGCTGGGCGAGCTCCTCCTGAGTCAGGTCGTGGGTGACCCGCAGCACGCCGCCGTCCCGGGTGCCGAACCGGCCGGCCATCTGCAGCAGGTTCTTCGCCACCCGGCCCGGCACGTCGGTGAAGATGAGGTCGGCCAGGGCGTCGTTGGTGCGCCGCAGCCGGCGCGCCAGCACCCGCAACAGCTGCTCGGCGATCTCCGGCCGGTTGGTCAGCCAGGGGCGCAGGCTCTGCTTGCGCAGGCGCGCCAGCCGGCTGTCGACGACCGCGGTGGCGGTCGCGGTGCGCGGCCCCGGGTCGAACAGCGACAGCTCGCCGAGCATGTCCGACGGGCCCATGATGGCGATGAGGTTCTGGCGGCCGTCGGCGGCCCGCCGGCCCACCTTCACCTTGCCCGACAGCACGATGTACAGGCTGTCGCCGGGCTCACCCTCGTTGAAGATGACCTCTCCGCGGCGGACCTCGACCGTCTCCATCTCCTTGGCCAGGTCCTCGGCCGCCTCCGGGTCGACGCCCTGGAAGATGCCACTGCGGGCCAGCACCTCTTCCATCCCGCACCTCCTCATCAGCGGGTGAACCGGGCCGGCCCCGCTGCTCCGCGTCACGCTGCCGCCCTCGGGTAAGTCTATTCGCCCGGAACGGGCGCTGCCGCCAGCGGTCCACCCCGCCGGTGACGCCCACCCGGGTGCCGCGGACGCCTCCGAACGGGTGACCCCGAGGTGGTTGCGGCGGTGCCCGTGCCCGGGGCCGGTACGCTGCCCGTACGATGCGCCCGGACGCCCGTGCGGTCGTCGCCTTCCTGGGAGAGCAGGTGCGGCGCCGCCCCATCGCCTCCGTCACCGCGATTCTCGCGGTGATCCTCAGCCTGTTCCTGACGGGGACCGCGGTGGCCGGGCTGTTCGATCGGGACGACGGCGACCCGGCCCGCTGGACGGTGGCGCCCGGCGCGGGCGCCACCCCGACACCGCCGCCCACCACCCCGGCCCCGCCGCCGACGGTGACGTTCTCGGCGGTCGGAGACATCATCTTCGGCAACGCGGGCGCGCTGCCGCCCAACGACGGCAAGGGCTTCTTCGACGGGGTCGCCGAGGCGCTGGCCGCCGATCTCGTCATGGGCAACCTCGAACAGCCGTTGACCGACGACACCGGCTACCGCAAGTGCGGCGAGGACAGCACGGCCTGCCACGCGTTCCGGGCACCCCCGCACTACGCCGCCCATCTGCGGGACGCGGGGTTCGAGCTGATGAACCTCGCCAACAACCACGGCAACGACTACGGGCCGGATGGTCGGGCCAACACCCGGGCCGCCCTGGAGGAGCACGGCATCGCGCACACCGGGGCGCGCGACCAGATCACCGTGACCGAGGTCGAGGGGGTCACGGTCGCCGTGCTGGGCTTCAGCCCGTACGAGTGGACCAACAGCGTGGTGGACCTGTCCCAGGCGGCCTCGGTCGTGGCGCGGGCCGCCGAACAGGCCGACCTGGTGATCGTGCAGGCCCACATGGGGGCGGAGGGCTCCGACCAGACCCGCGTGTCCCCCGGCACCGAGACGTTCTTCGGCGAGAACCGCGGCGACCCGATGGCGTTCTCCCGGGCGGTCATCGACGCCGGAGCGGACCTGGTGATCGGTCACGGCCCGCACGTGCTGCGGGGACTGGAGTTCTACCGCGGCCGCCTGATCGCGTACAGCCTGGGCAACTTCGCCGGCGGCGGGGGCGCGCTCAGCAACAGCGGTGTGCTCGGCCTGGGGGCGGTGCTCAAGGTCTCGCTGACCCCGGAGGGCGAGTTCGTCGACGGCCGGTTCGTCTCCACCCACATGTATGACGCCGGCCTGCCCAACGTCGACCCGCAGCAGCGGGCACTCGCCCTGGTCCGGGACGTGACCGCGCGGGACTTCCCCGGGACCGGTGCGCTCCTCGACGACGACGGGCGGATCTCCCCGCCACCGTCCTGATCCCCGCCACGTGCCGATCGCTCGGGCGGCCACCCGACCGGTGGCCGGCGCCGGCTCGTGACCGGCGGTGGCGTCGCCGGGGGCGCGTACGCTTGCCGCTGTGACGACGGCTGAGGAGACGCCCCTGGCACTCAAGCGGCGGGCCCGCCGGATGGCCCGGGAGCTGGCGGTCACGCACCCGGACGCCCGGTGCGAGCTGGACTTCCAGAACCCGCTGCAGCTCACCGTCGCCACCATCCTGTCGGCCCAGACCACCGACGCACGGGTCAACGAGGTCACCCCCAAGCTGTTCGCCCGCTACCCGACCGCGGCCGACTACGCCGCGGCCGATCCCGCGGAGCTGGAGGAGCTGCTGCGGCCCACCGGCTTCTACCGCAACAAGGCGAAGGCGCTGATCTCCCTGGGCCGTCAGCTGGAGGAGCGGTTCGGCGGCGAGGTACCGCGGCGGATGGAGGACCTGCTCAGCCTGCCGTGGATCGGCCGCAAGACCGCCAACGTGATCCTCGGCAACGCCTTCGGCGTGCCCGGCCTGACCGTGGACACCCACTTCCAGCGGCTGGTCCGGCGGTGGCGGTGGACCGACGAGAAGGACCCGGAGAAGATCGAGCGGGCGGTGGCGCAGCTGATCGAGCCGCGCGAGTGGACCATGCTCTCGCACCGGGTGATCTTCCACGGCCGTCGCGTCTGCCACGCCCGCCGGCCCGCGTGCGGCGCGTGCACGCTGGCCCGCTGGTGCCCGTCCTACGGCACCGGACCGACCGACCGGGCGACCGCGGTCAAGCTCCTCAAGGGACCGCGGGCCGCGGAGCTGGCCGCGCTCGTGGAGGGCCGATGAGCACCCGGGCGGCGGTGGCAGCGGCGGCGCTGCTGGCGGCACTCGTCGCCGGCGGGTGCACCGTCGGCGGCGACGGCAAAGGTGCGGCGTCCGGCCCGTCCCGGACCGACCCGTCGGCCCGGCCGGCGCCGACCGAACCGGTCTCGCCGCTGGCCGAGTGCGCCGACCTCACCACCCCGCCGCCGGCGGCCGGTCCACGGGCGGGCCGGCAGGCAGGGGACGGCGCCGCACCCGCGCTCCCGGACCGGCTGCCCGACCTGACGCTGCCGTGCGTGACCGGCGGTGAGCCGGTGGCCCTCGGCCGCCTGGCGGGTCCGGCGGTGGTCAACCTGTGGGCGTCCTGGTGCGCGCCCTGCCGGGACGAGCTACCGGCGCTGCAGCGCTTCGCCGACCGGACCGTCGGTCGGGTACACGTGGTGGGCGTGGTGACCGAGGACACCCGCACCCGGGCGGTCTGGCTGGCCCGCGACACCGGCGTCACGTTCCCCGCCGTCCACGACGTGGAGGGCCGCCTGCTCGACCGGCTGCCCGCCGTCGGGCTGCCGCTGACGCTGTTCGTGGACGCCGAGGGCCGGGTCCGCCACCTGCACAACGCGCCGCTGGACGACCGCACCCTGGCGGCGCTGGCGACCGAGCACCTCGGGGTGGTGCTGCCGTGACCGGCACCGACCTGGTCCTGCCGCACTGGTGGGAGCCGCTCCGGACCCGGGTGGCCGGCGCCACCACCTCCGACTTCACCCGCTGGCCGACGCCGGACGACGGGGCCCGGCCCAGTGCGGTGCTGATCCTGCTGGGCGAGGACGGCGGGTCGCCGGACGTGCTCCTGGTGGAGCGGTCGGCGGCGTTGCGCACGCATGCCGGCCAGCCCGCTTTCCCCGGCGGCACGGTCGAGCCCGGCGACCGCGACCCCACCCACACCGCGCTCCGGGAGGCCAACGAGGAGGCCGGGGTGGACCCGTCGAGCGTGACGGTCGTGGCCCAGCTGCCCCGACTGTGGATCCCCGTGAGCAACTACGTCGTCACGCCGGTGCTGGCGTGGTGGCACGCTCCCCACCCGGTGAGCCCGCGGGACCGTGCCGAGGTGGCGAGGGTGGCGCGGCTGCCACTGTCCGAGCTCGCCGACCCGGCCAACCGGCTGCGGGTCCGCCACCCCAGCGGGCACGTGGGTCCGGCGTTCGACGTCGGCGGCATGGTGGTGTGGGGGTTCACCGCCGGCGTGCTGTCCACCGTGCTGGAGCTCGGCGGATGGGCCCGACCGTGGGACCCGACCCGGGTGCTGGACCTGCCGACCGGCCGCCGACCCGTACGCTGAGCCCGTGTCGCCGCTCGACCCGCTGCTCGTCGCGCTGATGCTGCTGTTCGCGGCCGGCGGCTACCGGCAGGGGTTCCTGGTCGGCGCGTTCTCGTTCACCGGGTTCATCAGCGGCGCGCTGCTCGGCCTGCACGTGGGACCCGCGGCGGCGGACCGGCTGCAGGACCCGGGCGGGCGGGTGCTGGTGGCCCTCCTGCTGGTCTTCGGCCTGGCGGTGCTGGGACAGGCGCTGGCGGGCTGGGTCGGCACCAGGCTGCGGGGGACGATCCGCAGCCGGTCGGGCCGGCGGGTCGACGACGTCGGCGGCGCGGTGGTCGCCGTGCTGGCGGTCGTGCTGGTCGCCGGGATGGTCGCCGGGCCGTTGGCGTCGTCCTCGCTGCCGTGGCTGGCCCGCTCGGTGCGGGACTCCGCCGTGCTCCACCACATCGACCGGTTGACGCCGCAGCTGTTGCGGGACCTGTCCCGGACATTGCGGGACGTGGTGGACACCCGAGGCTTCCCGGACGTGTTCGCCGGCCTCACCCCGACCCGGGTGCCGGAGGTAGGGCCGCCGGACCCGACCATCGCCGACCTGCCGGCGGTGCTGGCGGTCGCCGGGTCGGTGGTGAAGGTCTACGGTGACGCGCCGGCGTGCTCCCGCCGGATGGAGGGGTCCGGGTTCGTCTACGAGCCGGGGTACGTGATGACCAACGCCCACGTGGTCGCGGGCACCGGGGCGGTGACCGTGGAGGCGGGCGGCGGGCGGTACGACGCGGGCGTGGTGCTGTTCGACTCGGACCTGGACGTCGCCGTGCTGCACGTGCCCGGGCTGGACCTGCCGGCGATGAGCTTCGCCAGCGCGCCGGCGGACCGGGGCGCCGACGCGATCGTGCTGGGTTACCCGCTGGACGGGCCGTTCGACGCCCAGGAGGCACGCGTACGCGAGCTGCGGGACATCTCCGGTCCGGACATCTACGGGTCCCGGCACGTCACCCGGGAGGTCTACAGCATCCGCGCGCTGGTGCGCGGCGGAAACTCCGGCGGCCCGCTGGTGGCCCCGTCCGGCGAGGTCCTCGGAGTGATCTTCGCGGCCGCCGCGGACGACCCGAACACCGGTTTCGCGCTCAGCGCCCGGCAGGTCGAGGAGGCCGCCGAGGCCGGCGCCGGCCGGACCCGCCTCACCGGGACCGGGTCCTGCGCCTGACCGGCCCGACGGTGGCCGCCAGCAGCGGTACGCCGACCGCGACGAGCAGACCCCCGGCCAGCGCCCAGCCGGCCGCTGTCGAGCCGGGCGCCTCGCCGCCCGGCTCGACAGCGGCGCCGGACCGCTCCCGGTCGTGGTGCGGCGGCCGGACGGGTGTGCCGTCCGGTTCGGGCGTCGGCGAGGGTGCCGGACCCAGCGCGCCGTCCCCGTGGCGGGCACGGGTGTCCAGCGGGTTTCCGGAGACCCGCGACAGCTCGGCGGTCAGCGCCTCCACCGGGTCGACCATCCCGAACCCGTAGAGCCGGTCGCGGCCCGGCTCGCCGAGGTCGTCAGCGGTCGTGACCAGCCGGTACACCACCTCGCCGGCCGGCGCCTCCGGCCACCGGGCGCGCACCAGGGCGGCGGCTGCGGTGACCAGCGCGGCCGAGAAGCTGGTGCCCTGCACCTGGCGGTAGCCGTCGCCCGGCGCGGCCGCGATGAGGAGGGCCGGCGCGGCGAGCACCGTCTCCCGACCGGTCACCGACCGCTCCCAGTGCGCGGGGCCGTCCGCGGACCAGGTCAACCCCGCCACGGCGATGACGCCCGGCTCCCGCGCCGGGTACCAGACCTGGACGTGCTCGTCGTCCTTGAGGTTGCCCGTGCACGCCACGATGACCACGTCGTGGGCCATCGCCATGTCGATCGCCGCGCGGAGGGTGGGGCTCCGGCCGGCACCGCCCAGCGACAGGTTGATCACGTCCGCGCCGTGCCGCACCGCCCAGATCACGCCTTCGGCCACGGTGGACGCGCTGCGGTAGCGGTTCTCCTCGTCCAGGACCCTTACCGGCAGGATGGTGGCGTCCGGGGCGAGACCGCTGCGGGAGCCGGCGATCAGCGAGGCGACCGCCGTGCCGTGCCCGACCGGGTCGGTCCGCCCGTCCGTGGAACCGTCCACGAAGTCCGCTCCCGCCAGCACCCGGCCGGACAGCTCGTCGTGGGAGGCGTCCACCCCGGAGTCCACCACCGCGACGGTGATGCCGGAGCCGGTGGAGTGCGACCAGGCCCGTTCGGGATCGAGCCACTCCAGCGGGCCGATCGGCGCGGCCTCGTCCTCCGCCGTGGGCTGGGCGACCCCGGCCGTCCCCGCGATCTTGTCGGCGCGTGTGGAACCTGCGGTCCCGGCGGTCCCCGCGGACGCTGCGGTCCCGGTGGCCCCGACGGATGCCGCGGCCCCGGCCGTGGCATCGCTCGCGCCGGTGGCCGCCACGGGCACGAGCAGCACCGCCGCCACGGCGACGGCCGCGACGGCGCGGGACCGGGCGTGCACGGGCACGACCCGATTTTCCCAGAACTTGACGCCCACCGCGGCGGCCTTCCCGCTCCCGGGGCGGCCGGCCGGCCCGGGCACCGCCCTACCCGTCACCGGCGGGGTCCGGTCCGGCGTCGGGAGGCAGTGCGATCTGGACCAGCCGCCGGTGGTGACGCCGGGTCACCAGCCAGCCCCGACCGGGCGGTAGTGGTTCCGGTGCGACCGAGCCGACCAGCGGACCTTCGCCCGGGTCGCCGGACATCACCAGGCCAGGGACCTGCAGCTCCCGCAGTCGCTGCAGCACCGGCTCGTACATGGCCCGGGCGGCCCCACCGCTGCGGCGGGCGACGACGAGGTGCAGCCCGACGTCCCGGGCCTGGGCCAGGTAGGGCAGCAGCGCCGCGACCGGGTTGACACCCGCCGCGGCGACGAGGTCGTAGTCGTCGACCAGCACGAAGCACTCCGGGCCGGTCCACCACGACCGGTCCCGCAGCTGCCCGGCCGTCACGTCCGGCCCTGGCAGGCGTCGCTGCAGGTACGCGGCGACGGACTCCAGCAGGCGGGTGGTCGGCTCGGCCGCGGTCCCGTACCCGATCCGGTGGTCGGTGGTGACCGCGTCCAGCAGGCTGCGGCGGTAGTCGACCAGCACGATCCGGGCCTGCTCGGGCGCGAGCCGGCGGGTGATCGACGCGGCCAGGGTGCGCAGGAACGACGACTTGCCGGACTCGGTCCCGCCGAAGACGAGCAGGTGCGCGTCGGCACCGAAGTCGATCTCCACGGTCGACAGGTCGGACTCGGCCACACCGACCGGCAGGCGCAGCCCCGCGGCCAGGTCCGGCCCGCCCGGCCGCGGTGCGATCCGCCCGTACGGGATCCGCTCGGGCAGCAGCCGGACCGGTGGCGCGGCCGGACCGTCCCACGCGTCCGCCACCTCGGCGACGAGGTCCACACCGGACACCCGCGGCAGGGCCGTGAGCAGGTGCAGCCCGTCGGCGGTCAGGCCGCGACCGGGTACGCCCTCGGGCACGGCCGCGGCCGCCCGGTAGCCGGCCAGTGAGTCGGCCGGCTCGCCCAGGCGCAGCTCCAGCCGGCTGCCGAACAGGTCCCGGACGCCGGGCCGGAAGTCCAGCCAGCGGTTGGCGGTGGCGACCACGTGGATGCCGTGCGACAGGCCGCGCCCGGCGATGTCCACGACCGACTCGGCCAGGTCCTCGAACTCGCCCCGCAGGGCCGGCCAGCCGTCGACCACCAGGAACACCTCGCCGTACGGGTCGGCGGGCCGGCCGTCGCCCGCCGGTTCCCGTGCCCGCTGCTCCCGGCGCGCCAGCAGGGCGGCGACCTCGCCGACGGTGCGCCGGACCGCGTCCGGCTCCGACCGGCCGGCCACCCCGCCCACGTGGGGCAGGCCGCGCAACCGGGCCAGGCTTCCGCCGCCGAAGTCCAGGCAGTACACCGTCACCTCGGTCGGGGCGTGGGTGAGCGCCAGCGCGCACAGCAGCGTCGCCACCGCGGTCGACTTGCCGCTGCGGGGCGCGCCCACGACCGCCACGTGCCCGGCACCGCCGTCCAGGCGCAGCCACAGCGGCTCCCGACGCTGCTGGAACGGCCGGTCCACCACCGCCACCGGCACGGTCAGGGTGCCGCGAAGGGCGGGATCGCCGACGCCGAAGCCGCGGACCGGGTCCCGCCGCAGGGGCCCGAGCAGGTCGCCCAGGTCCGGTGGTTCGGACAGGGGCGGCAGCCACACCCGGTGCGCGGGCGGGCCGGCCCCGGCCATGCGGGAGACGAGCACGTCCAGCAGGGTCGGCGGGGTGTCGTCGGGCGCGTCCGGCACGGGGGCGGTCACCGGGCGGGTGCCGTACGGCAGGACGGCCACGGTGGCACCCGCGCGGCTGGCACCCCAGCCGCTGGAGGTCGCACCCGGGCCGCCGGCGGTGGCACTGGCACCGGCGCCGGCGCCCGGCGGCGGTGCCGGGGCGCGGTCGGGCCGCCCGGGCGGGGCCGCGACGGGTACCGACGCCGGCGCCGCCCGGAACCGGATCGGCTTCCCGGCGCCGGAGGCGAGGTACCCGTGCCCGGGCTCGGCCGGCAGCTCGAAGGCGTCCGGGATCCCGAGCACCGCCCGGGACTCCAGCGCCGAGAAGGTGCGCAGGCCGATCCGGTAGGACAGGTGGGTCTCCAGCCCCCGGAGCCGGCCCTCGTCCAGCCGTTGGGAGGCCAGCAGCAGGTGCACCCCGAGCGAACGGCCGACGCGTCCGATCTGGACGAACAGGTCGATGAAGTCGGGCTCGGCCGCGAGCAGCTCGGAGAACTCGTCGCAGACGACCAGCAGCACCGGCAGCGGCGGCAGCCGCGCCCCGGCCGCGCGCGCCCGCTCGTACGCGTCCCGGCTGGGAAGGTTGCCGGCGTCGCGCAGCAGCTCCTGGCGGCGCACCAGCTCGCCGTTGAGCGCGTCGCCCATGCGTTCCACCAGCGGCAGCTGGTCGGCGAGGTTGGTGATGACCGCGGCGGTGTGGGGCAGCCGGTCGAGACTGGCGAACGTGGCCCCGCCCTTGTAGTCGATGAGCACCAGGTTGAGGTGCTCGCTGGAGTGGGTGGCGGCCAGCCCCAGCACGATGGTGCGCAGCAGCTCCGACTTGCCCGAGCCGGTCGCACCCACCAGCAGGCCGTGCGGCCCGATCCCGCCAGCGGCGGACTCCTTCAGGTCGAGTAGCACGGGGTTGCCGTCCGGGTCGGTGCCGATCGGCACCCGAAGCTGCTCGGCCGGTGGTCGGACCGACCAGGCGACGGCCGGGTCGAACCGGTCCGGCCGGTCCAGGCCCAGCAGCGCGGCCAGGCTGGTCCTGCTCCCGGGCGCGCCGCCGTCGGCCAGGCGCAGCGGCGCCAGGCGGCGGGCGAGCGCCTCGGCCTCGGACAGGCTCAGCCGGTCGGGTGCCCCCGTGAGCGTGCCCGTGACCGGGCCGGCGGGCGTGCCCGTGACCGTGTCCGCGACCTGCTGTCCATCGTGGCCGGAGCCGACCACGGTGACCCGCTCGGCGGACAGCTCGACGACCGCCTCCGCCGACCCGGCCGGGCGGTCCGGTGCCGGATCGAGGTCGAGCACGGTCACCCCGTCCCGGCCGGGAAGGTCACCGCCTCCGCCACCGTCGCGCACGACCACCAGGTACGGCCGGCCACCGCCAGCGGGTAGGTCCTCGATCAGTCCGCGCAACCGGGCCGGCGAGTCGGCGACCAGCCGCAGCGGGCCGGTGGCGTCGCGGCGTACCGGATGCCACGCGTGCGGGAGCCACTTGACCCACTCCCAGTCGGGGCGGTGGCGGGCCGCCGCGCAGACCGCGACGCGCAGGTCGTCCGGGGCGTGGAACACCGCGAGCTGGGCGACGAGCGCGCGGACCAGGCCGGCGGCAGCCTCCCGGTCCCCGACCAGCCCGAGCCACCGGTACGCCGGCAGCGGCAGTGGCAGCGGCACGTCCGCCACCCGGCGGTAGGTGTCGACCAGCCGGTCCCGGGCGGCCGCGGCGACCCGGTCCGGCCGGCTGCCCGCACCGCCGGTGACCGGTCCGGACGGCCGGTCGGCCGGCTCCGGCTCGGCGGCGCGCACGGGGGCGGCCAGCGGCGTGGCCCCGGTCCCGAGCCGGACCTCGCCGAAGTCGGGGTCGGCGGGCCGGCGCTCCCACAGCCGCGGGCCGGGCACCATGGACCACAGCCAGCGCGGGTCGGGGTGGCGGTGGTGGGCGGCCCGGTGCTGCTCAGCCGCCAGCCGCCGCAGGCGCGCGCGGACACCGGCGAGGTACCGCAGGTAGTCGCGGCGGTCGGCGGCCGCCTCCCGCCGGGTGCGGTGGTCCGGCGCGCCGCCCCATCCGGTGACCAGCATCGCCAGCGCGGAGACGCCGAGCAGGCCGCCCACCAGCCAGGTCTGGGGGCCGGTGCCCTGGCTGGCCACGAGCGCGGTGGCCACGGCACCGCCGAGCAGCGGCAGGGCCAGCAGCGGCCGGGTGTACCGGGCGGAGGTGGGGGGTCGCGGGGCCGCCGGCGGCGCGGCCACCTCGACCGGGTCGCCCGGGACCGGCGGGGCCGGGCACCGGGCCGGCCGCCGTACCCGTACCGTACTCATGGCCGCCGATGGTATCCGCGTGGCCCGCGGGCGGCCACGGTGGTGCGTACGCTCTGTGGACGTACCCGCGGCCGGCTCGTCGTCCGGCCGCCCGGGGTGACGGCCCGGCAGGCCACCGTGGACCGGAGGGCAGGCGTCGTGGACATCGGACTGTCACGGATCACCGTGGACACGCCGCACCGTCGGCTGGACGTGGCGGTGCCGGACCGGGCTCCCGTCGCGGAGCTGCTACCCGAGCTGCTGCGGTTGGCCGGCGCGCCGGTGCCGTCGGCGGAACCGCGTGGGTGGGTGCTCCGCCGCGCGGCGGGCGAGGAGCTGGTGCCCTCCCGGGCGCTCCGCGACCAGGGGGTGCGGGACGGGGAGGTGCTCTACCTCGTCCCGGTGGGCCTGCGCTGGCCGGAGCCCGGGTACGACGACCCGGCGGCGGCGCTGGCCGCCGCCGCGCGTGGTCCGGTGTGGAACGCGGGAGCCACGCGGGCGGTCGCGCTCGCGACCGCCGCGGTCCTGCTCACCGGCGGCCTGGCGGTGGTGCTGGCGCGCCCGGACGCCGTGGGAGCGGCGGCGCCGGCGGCGGTAGCGGCCGGTCTGCTCGCCGCCGCGGCCTGGGCCGCCAGGAGCGGTCGGGACGGGCGCGCCGGGGTGCTGTTCGGGTGGGCGGCGATGCCGTACGCGTCCGCCGCCGCGGCGGCGTGGTCGCCGGCCAACCCCGTGGTGGCGGGCACGGGAGCGTTGCTGGTGGCGGCGCTCGCCGGGTGGGTGGCGACCGCTCGCCCGGTGCCTGTCCGGGCACCAGGGAAGGGGTCGCCACCGGTGTCGTCGTGCGACGGTCGCGCCGGCTACGCCGCCGGCGCGACCGTCGCCGTGCTGGGCGGTCCGGCCGCGCTGGCCGCGGGCGCGTGGGGAGCGGCCGGGGCGGCCGCCGTGCTGGCGTGCGTGCTGGTGTGCGGGTTCGCGGCGCTGCCGCTGGCGGTGCTACGGCTGGCGGGGCTGCCGCCGCCCCCGGTGGCGGACGCCGCGCTCCCCGGCCACGCCGGCCGGCTCCCGGGCGCGGACCGGGTCGCCCGCGCCGACCAGATGCTGGCCGGCGCGCTGGCGGCCTGGTGCGTGCTCGCGGTGGGGTGCGCGGTGGCGCTGGTCAACCGGGGCGGTACGGCCGGGCTGGCGCTCGCCGGGCTCACCGCGACGGCCCTGCTGCTCCGCGCCCGTCACTTCGCCGCGGTCCGGCACCGGCTGGTGATGGTGGTCGGGGGTACGGCCACCGCGGTGGTGGCGGCCGTGGGGCTGGTCGCCGCGCTCCCGCCGGGCGCGCTCGCCGCGGTCGTCGCGGTCGCGGCCGGTGCGGCCCTGGCCGTGGTGGGAGCCGGCGCGATCGAGGACGGCCCACTCACGACCCGCCTCGCCGCCGCGGCCGACCAGGTCGCGGTCGTCGGCGCGGTGCCGCTGGCCGCCGGGGTGCTGGGCCTGTACGGCCGCGCGGCCGAGCTCATGGCCGCCGTCGGCGGCTGACCCGGGCCGTCGGCCCCGCCGGCGCGGTGTCGAGCGTGATCTCTGCCCAGCCGTCCGGATGATGCCGCCTGTCGTGCGTGTGGTCCGGCGCTGGACCGGACCACACGTCCGCGTCACCGGAACAGCCGCGGGAGCGGCAGTCCGGTGAGCACGGTCGTGGCACGCCCCGTCAGCACGGCGAGGATGACCGTGCCGACGATGGCGATGCCGAGCAGCTGCCACAGCAGCCGCCGGAGCGCCACCGCCAGGCGGGTCAGGTCCTCCACGTGGTGGATCAGTCTGGTGATCCGTTCGTGGAGCGACCTCGTCGCGTGCCGGTGGGTGTGGCAACGGATCATCCGGTCTCCATTGGGTCGGTCGGGTTCCGGATGACCGCTGCTACAGCCACTCGGAACCCGAGAAGTGATGTCGGATCCCGAGTGGCACGTGTCCACTTGGATCTCCAAGTATAGATGCTCATTAAAGATGCGGCCAGCGTGTGGCGCCCGGCGCGGGCCACCCCGGGGACGGGTCCGGGGGTATCGTGGTGGGGTGCCGGTGGAGGTGCTGGCACACCGGTGAAGCCGGCCGACCGCATGGCGGCCCGCGGCGTCTTCTCCGAGTGGCGTTCCGTTCTCCGCGAGGCGCCGCGGGGCCGCTATGCGGGGACCATGATCGCGATCGATGTCAGGTCGTGCCCGCCCCGCTTCGGGAACGGCGCGAGAGACCGCCTCGCGTGCCAGTGACATCACAGTGGAGCGCTCAGCCGGACACGTCGGTACGGACCCCGCCCATCGGGGTTTCCGTTTCCTCGGGTCGGCCGAAGGGCGGTCCGGTTGGTATCGTGGTGGGGTGCCGGTGGAGGTGCTGCTACACCGGTGAAGCCGGCCGACCGCATAGCGGTCCGCGGTGCCTTCTCCGAGTGGCGTTCCGGTCTCCGCGAGGCGCCGCCGGGCCGCTATGCGGGTGCCTGGGCGCGCAGGTTGACCAGGAACGGCCCGGCGCGCCTGCCGCTGGAGCGGGCCAGCGAGATCAAGGCGTGACCGGCCGGGATGCCGGTGATGATGTCCGACGCGCTCCAGCGGGGCCGCTCGACCTGCCGGATGCTGACCGAGCGCGTCTCGCCGTGGGTCTCCCCGGTCCGGATGCCGTCGTCGTACCAGCCGGCATGCTGGCTGCGACCCCGCGTGACGTCGAAGCGGTAGTGGTCGCCGAACCAGGCGGAGAAGGTGCGCGCGTCGTCCGGGTTCACGCCCGCGAAGACGGCCTTGCAGCCGGTCGAGCCGAAGACGGTCTCCCGCACGTCAGCCCGGAAGTCGGGCAGGGACTGGGTGAGCAGGACCAGCCCGGCGTTGTGGGACCGGACCCGCTGCACGCCCCGGGCGACGTAGTCGTCGACATACCTGCCGGCCTCGTCGATGACCAGGCCCTTGTAGATGGAGCGGTTGCTGTCGGCCGACGACACGACCTGTACGAACTGGGAGACCACCAGCCTGGCCAGGATCATCGACCCGTCCGGATACTCGGCCTCCGGGAGGGCCACCCGCACCCGCAGCGGGCGGTTGATGTCGCGCATCGCGAACCGCGGCCGCGGCAGGTCGAACAGCCGCCGCCACGCAGGGCGGTCGAGCAGCCCGAACCGTTCCACCAGCCCGGCCGCCGGGTCGACCCGCGCCCGCGCCTGCGCCCGGCGGGTGTCCAGCAGCGCGCGGAGCGACCTGCCTTGCGATCCCTTGAGCGCGCTCTTGACCTTGTCCATGGCAGCCTGGTCGGCACGCAGCAGCGCGTGGAGCTCCGGGACGGTAGGGAACCGGCCGAAAGCTTCGCGGAAGGGAGCCAGGCAGGCGTAGAGCGCGTTGCGGGAGGCGTCGACGAAGTACGCTTTGTCGTCGCTGACGTTCGGGGGCAGCAGCGCCGACGCCAGCCGGTCGGCGGCGATGTCCGCGGCGGGCGAGCCGCCGAACATGTCGAACCCGCAGGTCGGGTCGAGCGGGTCGATAGTGATGTCGAACCATCCGTCGTAGGCGAAGTCGACGCCCTTGGGATCGACCACCACCACGCTCGATCGGGCCGCCAGCGCACTCAGGGACAGGTGCTCCACGATCGGCGTGGCCACGCCCCGGGTCTTCCCCGAGCCGGGCGGGCCCACCACCAGCAATGACGTGCGGAGCACGTCCTGGTCGAGGCCGAAGTCGCCGGTGACCGCGTCATCGTTGCGCGAGTCCGGCACCACTCGCCCCAACCGCACCTGTCCCGCCAGGAGGTTGTGCCGCGCGAACCGCGCACCCGGCAGGCTGCGCTGCCCGGAGGCGGGCAGCCCGAAGTCGGCGCCGTGGACCTCGATCTGCCGGGCGATCTCCGCCACCGCCGCGTCGTCGCCAACCGCAGCGAGGAGGGCGTGAGCCAGCCGTGCCAGGTCCACGTCCCGCTGCGGGTCCGCCCGCAACGCGTCGAGCACCGCAGCGGTGCGGGGGTGCTGCCGCCGTACCCACTCCCACGGCGCCTCGGGGCGGTCCGGCCGCCTCATGACTCGAGCTGACTGAGGTACCGCTCCAGCGCCCGGATACGGGTGGCGACCGGGGGATGGGACGCGAGCAGCCGCTCCCGCCAGCGGGCCTCCCGGCGCGCCACGTCCTCGCCCTCCTCCAGGAACTGGTACAGCACCTCCAGCATCGGCTGGCCGTAGCCCAGTCGCGCGGCGACCCGGTCGGCGTACAGCTCACCCCGCCTCATGACGAACGCCTGCAGGAACGGAAGCGCGAACAGCAGGAGCACCGGCGGAAACTGTGTCACCGCCGTGAGGCCGGCACACACGACGCCCGCTACGACGGCGAGGGCGAGGAGGCTTCCGAGCCAGCCCATATGAGACAGAATCGCAAGGACCAGCCAGAGCAGGAACCACGCGGCCTTCCATGCGAGCCAGCCCGGCAGCGCGTACCAGTAACCGAGGAACCCGGTCCAGGTGTGGCCGGCGAGGTGGTGGCCGAGCTCGTGGGCGAGGATCGCCTCCAGCTGCCGGGGCGGCAGCTTCAACGCCCAACGGGTGACCGCGATGGTATGGCCGGTCGTCGCAGACCCGTTGACCGTTTCGCTCTCCTCTACCCACAGCCGGTAGCTTCCACGACTTCCCGCCGCCTGGGTCACCGCCGTCCAGGCGGACTCGAGCACCTCGTTCTCGCGCAGTGTCGGGCGGCGCAGCCTCATCACCACCACGGCGACCACGTTCTCGACCGGTCGCCACAGCGCCAGCAGCCCGGACGCCAGCCAGCCCGCCACAATCACGTACGCCCAGACGGCGGCGCCGGTGATCGTGGCCACCAGCTGACCCGCCACGATCATCACCGCGAGGCTGAACACGAAGCTCGGGAGGCTCAGCAACAGCTCGGTGGCGGTCGTCGCGTGTACGCCCCGCCGCATGCGGGTCCGGCTCTCCGCCTGCTGGTCGAGGGCTGGGTCGTCGAACCGCCCCGGTGGCCCGTCCACCGACTGCAGCTCGACGTGGGCCTCGCCCGGTCGCTGAGCCGGTATCGATACGCCGCGCCGCTTCCGCGACTGGTCCGACTCCTCGGCAGCTCCCGGCGCCTCCGGCTCCCGCTGCGCTGGATCCCGCGCGCCGGCGGGGAGTTCCTGCGGATGCTCCACACCGCTCATGCCCAATCCCCCGGGCGGTCCGGACCGCCATCCGGCCCGAAGATCGGGCAATGGCGATCGCCCTTGCACAGCGAGACGAACCTCTAATGCATCGTAATAAATCTATAAAGGTCGCCGCAACCGCCGAGCCGCCACTGGGGACGGTCTTCCGGGACGCTACTCCGGGCTCAGCCGGCCAGCCGGCGGCGCAGCGACGCCTCGATCTCCGCCTCCGCCTCCGCGCGGCCCACCCAGGTGGCGCCCTCCACGCTCTTGCCCGGCTCCAGGTCCTTGTAGACGGTGAAGAAGTGTTCGATCTCGAGCCGCTCGTACTCGGCAACGTCCTGAATGTCCTGCACGTGCGCCAGCCGGGGGTCGTCGGCCGGCACGCAGAGCACCTTGTCGTCGGCGCCGGCCTCGTCGCGCATGCGGAACATGCCGATCGCCCGGCAGCGGATCAGGCATCCCGGGAACGTGGGCTCGGGCACCAGCACCAGGGCGTCCAGGGGATCGCCGTCCTGGCCGAGCGTGCCTTCGATGAACCCGTAGTCCGCCGGGTACTGGGTGGCGGTGAACAGCGTCCGGTCCAGTCGGATCCGGCCGCTCGCGTGATCCATCTCGTACTTGTTCCGGTTGCCCTTCGGGATCTCCACCGTCACGTCGAACCGCATTCCGCCCCCTGCCGCGCCGCCGCCCGGACTGCCATAGTCTCGGCTACGGATCGTACGGGGAGGCGGCCGGCGCGGAGCGGAAAGGAGACTCTGGGTGGCGCGAGGGGGGCCGCGGCGGGCGTGGCTGGCCGCGGTCGGGCTGCCGTTGGTCGCGGCCGTGGCCGCCGTCGCCCTCGTGCGGCCGTTCGGGGTCGGACCCGGGCCGGAAGCGCTCGTCCGGAGGATGCCGGCACCCGTCCCAGCGGTGCTGTCGGCCATCGACGCCACCGCACCGATGCCCGACGCCGGCGGGGTGGCCGCCGCGGTCGACGGCGTGCTGGCCCGGTCGACCGCGGACCTCGTGGGTGCCCGGGTGGTCGACGCCGCCACCGGCACCGTCCTCTACGAACGCGACGCCGACGTGCCGGCCGTTCCCGCCTCCGCCACCAAGCTCGCGACGGCGGCCGCCGTCCTCGCCACCCTCGGACCGGCCCACCGCATCCCCACCGTCGCCGTCGCCGGCTCCCGGGCCGGGGAGGTGGTGCTGGTCGGCGGGGGCGACCCGACGCTGGCCGTCGACGAGGACGCGGCGTACCCGCAGGCCGCCCGGCTGGAAGACCTGGCGGCGCAGGTGCGCCGCGCGCTCGGTGGCGCCGCGGTCACCCGGGTCACGGTCGACTCCAGCCTGTTCACCGGGGACGTCTACGGTCCCTGGGACGCCGACGTCCCGACCGGCGGGTACGCCGGACCGGTCACCGCGTTGATGACCGACGGCGGGCGGGTGGACCCGGAGGCCGGCACCCCCGCGGAACGGTTCACCGAGCCCGACCTGGCGGCGGGACGCGCGTTCGCCGAGCTGCTCGGGGCCGATCCGGACGGCGTGACCCGGGGTCGGGCGCCCACGCCCCCGGTGGCGCCGTCACCCGGCCCACCGGCCGCCACGTCGCCGCCGGGGACGCCCTCGCCGACGCCGGCCGCGCCGACGGCGGCACCGGCGACGGGCGGGCCGGCACCCGGCACGGAGCTCGGCCGGGTGTTCTCCCCACCGTTGCTGCGGCTGGTGGACATCATGCTCGCCACCAGTGACAACGTGCTGGCCGAGGCGTTGGCGCGGCTGGTCGCCGCCGCCCGCGGGCAGCCGGTGACGTTCCAGGGCGCGGGCGACGCGGTCGTCGGTGCGCTGGCCGACCTGGACCTGCGGGTCGACGGCAGCCGGCTGGCCGACGGCAGCGGCCTGTCCCGCCGCAACCGGTTGAGCGCCACCCTGCTCACCGACCTGCTCACCACCGCGCTCGCGCGCCCGGACCTGGCGGGTGTGGTCTCCGGCCTGCCGGTGGCGGGGTGGTCGGGCACGCTCGCCGACCGCTACCGGCCGCCGCAGCCCGGCACCGCGGCCGGTGCGGGGGTGGTGCGCGCCAAGACCGGCACCCTGTCCGGCGTGAGCTCGCTCGCCGGCGTGCTCGTCACCGCCGACGGACGGCTGCTGGTGTTCGCGCTGGTGGCCAACGGCGCACCGGACGGCACCGCCGACCTGCTCGACGAGGTGGCCGCCACGCTCGCCGGATGCGGCTGTGCCGGGTGACACCCGCGTCACCGAGCCAGCGGCGGGTTTCGCCGTCACGGGTACGGTGGTCGGTATGGCGCAGCTGGTGGACTGGGATCTGGCCGCAGCGACGGCCCGCGTGCTCCGTGGACCGGGCCCGAACATCGGGCCCGAGCATGCCCGGGCGGTCGTGGCCGACCTGCGCCGGCTCACCGACGAGGCGGACGAGCACGTGGCCACGTACACCGGGCTGCGCGCCAGGGTCGACCACCCGCCGGTACGGGTGGTCGACCGCGCCGACTGGGCCGGCATCAACATCGCCGGCCTGCGCGAGGTCATCACCCCGCTGCTGGCCGACCTCGCGGGCGTGCGCGCGGTCGACGACGGGCCGGCCGCCCGGCTCGGCTCGCGGATCACCGGTGCCCAGGCGGGGACCGTGCTGGCGTACCTGTCGGGCAGGGTCCTCGGACAGTACGAGGTCTTCTCCGGCGACCCCGGCCAGCTGCTGCTCGTGGCTCCCAACATCGTCGAGGCGGAGCGCAAGCTGTCGGCCGACCCGCGGGACTTCCGCCTGTGGGTGTGCCTGCACGAGGTGACGCACCGGACCCAGTTCACCGCGGTGCCGTGGCTGCGCGGCCACTTCCTGTCCGAGGTGCGGGCGTTCGTGGACGCCTCCCGCGCCGACGGGACGCCGTTGGCGGAGCGCCTGCGCGCCGGCGTCGCCGCGCTGGCCGACGCGGTCCGCGACCCGGACAGCCGCAGCAGCGTGCTGGACGTGGTGCAGACACCGGCGCAGCGCAAGGTGCTCGACCGCCTCACGGCGCTGATGACGCTGCTGGAGGGGCACGCCGAGTTCGTGATGGACGGCGTGGGGCCGGACGTGATCCCGAGCGTGGCGACGATCCGCGAGAAGTTCAACCGGCGCCGCCAGGCCGCCAACCCGCTGGAGAAGCTGGTGCGGCGGTTGCTCGGCGTGGAGGTCAAGCTGCGCCAGTACGCCGAGGGACGCCGGTTCGTGCACGCCGTCGTGGAGCGGGTCGGCATGGCCGGGTTCAACCGGGTGTACGAGTCGCCCGACACGCTGCCGCGGCTGTCCGAGCTCGCCGACCCCGGGGCGTGGGTGGCGCGGGTGCACGGCCCGGTCACGACCTGACCATGAGCCGGGTCGCGCCCGCGGTGGCGGCGGTCCGCACGGCGGTACGGACGGCGCTGCGGGACGCCGCGCCGCTCGCGGCACCGCCACCCTCGCGGGCGACTGCCCCGCCGGCGGCCGGACCGCTGGCGCTGGTGGCCTGCTCGGGCGGGGCGGACTCGATGGCGCTGGCGGAGGCCGCGGGCTTCGTGGGCCCGCGCCTGGGCTGGCGGGTCGGGGTGGTCACGGTGGACCACGGGCTGCAGGACGGTTCCCGGGCGCGGGCCGAGGCGGTGGCGACCTGGGCGCGCCGGGCCGGGTTCGCCCCGGTGGAGGTGCTGCCGGTGACCGTCTCCGGTCGCGGTGGCCCGGAGGCGGCCGCGCGCGACGCCCGGTACCGGGCGCTGGCGGACGCCGCGACCCGGCTCGGCGCCTCCGCCGTGCTGCTCGGCCACACCCGCGACGACCAGGCGGAGACCGTCCTGCTCGCGCTGGCGCGCGGTGCCGGGCCGCGGGGACTGGCGGGCATGCCGGCACGGCGCGAGCGCGACGGGGTGCTGTGGCTGCGCCCGCTGCTGTCGGTCCGGCGGGACCAGACCCGCGCCGCCTGCGCCGCCCTGGGGCTGGAGTACTGGGAGGACCCGCACAACACCGATCCGGCGTACGCCCGGGCACGGGTACGCATGACCGCCCTGCCCGCGCTGGTGGAGGCGCTCGGAGACCGGGTCGTGGACAACCTGGCGCGGACCGCGGCGATGCTCGCCGCCGACGACGCCGCGCTGACGCAGTGGGCGAAGCGGGTCCTGGCGGAACTGCCCGCCACGGAGCGGGAAGTGCCGGTGGCCGGGCTGCGGGACCTTCCGGCGGCGGTGCGGACCCGGGTGCTGCACGCCTGGGCCCGTGGCCTCGGCGTGCCCGGCGCCGCGCTGTCGCACCGGCACGTCGCCGCGCTGGACGCGCTGGTCGGCGACTGGCACGGACAGGGGCCGGCGTACCTGCCGGGGGGTTGGGTCGTCCGCCGCCGCGGCGACCGGTTGCAGGCGGAACCGCTCCGGGGTGGCGCAACCGCGGGCGGTCAGGTGTGATAAGCGGGTGACCCATTACCGCAAGCCCCTCCACGCCCCGCGCGGGGTGTGCGCCACCAGCCAGCCGCTGGCCGCCTCCGCCGGGCTGGCCGCACTGCGGCGTGGGGGCACCGCCGTGGACGCCGCGGTCGCGGCGGCGGTCGCCCTCACCGTCGTCCAGCCGGGTTCCAACGACATCGGCGGGGACCTGTTCGCGATCGTGTGGGACGGCCAGCGCCTGCACGGCCTCAACGCCTCCGGCCGGGCGCCCGCGGCGCTCACCCGGCAGGCGGTGCTGGAGACCGGCGCGGCACCGGCCGCGACCGAGGCCCACGGCGGCGCGCAGGCCCACCAGGCGGGACACGGCGCGATGCCGGCGGTCGGTTGGGCGTCGGTCACGGTGCCGGGTGCCCCGGCCGGGTGGCGGGACCTGCACGAGCGGTTCGGACGGCTGCCGTTCGCGGACCTGTTCGCCGACGCGATCGCGTACGCCGAGCGCGGGTACCCGGTCTCCCCGACGGTGGCCCGGGGCTGGGTGCGTGGGGTGGAGCGCCACGCCGGCCTGGTCGGCGAGGAGTTCGCCGAGTGGCGCCGGGTGTGGACCATCGATGGCCGGGCGCCGCGCGCCGGCGAGCGGTGGCGCAACCCCGACGCCGCCCGCAGCCTGCGGCTGATCGCCGACAGCCGGGCCGAGGAGTTCTACCACGGCGAGATCGCCCGCGCGCTGGTGGAGTTCTCCAAGCGCACCGGTGGGTTCCTGGCCGCCGAGGACCTGGCCGGCCACAGCTCCACCTGGGTCGATCCGGTGTGCGGGCACTACCGCGGTCACCAGGTGTGGGAGCTGCCGCCGAACACGCAGGGCGTGGCGGCGCTCATCGCGCTGCAGATCCTCGACGGGATGGACCTGCGGGACGCCGACGAGGTGGAGCGGCGGCACGTCCAGATCGAGGCGATGAAGCTGGCGTTCGCCGACGCCCACGCCTACGTCGCCGATCCCGACCACGTCGAGGTGCCGACCGCGGCGCTGCTCAGCCCCGGGTACGCCCGGCGCCGGCGGGCGGAGATCGGACCGACCGCGGCCGATCCGCGGCCGGGGGAACCGTCCCGCGGCGGCACGGTGTACCTGTGCACCGCGGACGAGGACGGGATGATGGTCAGCCTCATCCAGTCCAACTACATGGGGTTCGGCTCGTTCGTGGTGCTGCCCGGCTACGGGTTCGGGTTGCAGAACCGCGCCGCGGGTTTCTCCCTGGACCCGGACCACCCCAACGTGGTCGCTCCCGGGAAGCGCCCGTTCCACACGATCATGCCCGGGTTCCTCACCCGGGACGGGGAGCCGGTGGGGCCGTTCGGCGTCATGGGCGGGCACATGCAGCCGCAGGGCCACCTGCAGGTGGTGCTCGCCACGGTGGACTCCGGGCTGGACCCGCAGGCCGCCCTGGACGCCCCCCGGTGGTACTGGCACACCGGCCGGCAGGTGCTGCTGGAGGAGCCGATGGCCGCCGGCGCGGAGGGGGCCGCGCTGGTGGCGGGGCTCCGGGAGCGGGGGCACGAGGTCACCGTCGCCGAGACCGGGTCCCCGCGGTTCGGCTTCGGGCAGGCGGTCTGGCGGACCGACGGCGGGTACGTGGCCGGTTCCGAGCCGCGCGCCGACGGCTGCGCGGTCGGGTACTGACCCGCCGACCCCGCGCCGGCGCGCCGGCCCCGCTCCGGTGCGGGCACAGGTCCGGCGTCGGTTTCCGCGCCGGTCCGCGCCGGCCCGCCGGCGGCGCGATAATGTGCGCGTCATGGGTGGCGAGCGGCTCTGGTACGAGCGTGACGTCGAACGGGTGATCGTCACCGAGGAGCAGATCGCCACCCGTACCGCCGAGCTGGCCAAGCAGGTCAGCGCCGACTACCAGGGCGTGGACCGGCTGCTGCTGGTGTCGGTGCTCAAGGGCGCCCTCATGTTCACCGCCGACTTCGCCCGGGCGCTGGGCCGCTACGGCACGCCGGTGGAGCTGGAGTTCATGGCCATCTCCTCCTACCGCCAGGGCACCACGTCCTCCGGGGTGGTCCGGATCCTCAAGGACCTCGACCGGGACATCGGCGGCGCCCACGTCCTGGTGGTGGAGGACATCGTCGACTCCGGCCTGACCCTGTCCTGGCTGCTGAAGTACCTGGCGAGCCGGTCGCCGGCGACTGTGGAGGTGGCGGCGCTGTTCCGCAAGCCGGGCGCGATGCGCACGGCACCGCCGCTGAAATACGTCGGGTTCGACATACCTTCGGACTTCGTCATCGGGTACGGGCTCGATTATGCTGAAAAGTACCGAGAGCTACCGTTTCTCGCGGTGCTGAAGCCCGAGGTCTACCGGCGCGTCGGGGGATGACGTGCCTCATCCCCCGGCGGGGGCGGCCGGCTGCAGCCGATCCGGGGGGTGACGGTGTACGGTCGAATCACCGACCGGGCGCGTCGGGCCCGAGGGTGCGGCGGATCAGCGCCCGACCACGGGCCGCCGCCATCGCCGCCCGTGGCGCGGTCGGCACACGGTCTGGACGTCTAGCAGGAGGGGTCGGGCGCGAGGCGCTCACACAGCATGGAACGGACCCGTTTCTTCCGCCGGCCGGTGGTCTGGATCCTTCTGGTGATCATCGGTGCGATCGCCCTCAGCTCGCTGTTCACCGGTGGCGACGACTACACCGAGGTCGAGACCTCGGTCGCCCTGGAGCGGCTCCAGCGGGGCGGGATCGAGTCGGTGGTGGTCGAGGACCGCGAGCAGGTCATCAAGATCGATCTCGCGGAGCCCATGACGGTCAACGGCACCGAGACCGACAAGATCAGAGCCTCGTTCATGGAGAGCGCCGGTGCGGTGATCGACGAGCAGGTCCGCGAGGCCAAGGCCAGGGGCCTCATCACCGGCACCACCGACGTCGAGGTCAGCCAGGAGAGCATCTGGGGCACGCTGCTGATCTACCTGATCCCGGTGGCGATCCTGGTCATCCTCATCCTGTTCTTCATGTCGCAGGTGCAGGGCGGCGGCTCGAGGGTGCTCAACTTCGGCAAGTCCCGGGCCAAGCAGATCACCAAGGACATGCCGAAGACGACGTTCGCGGACGTCGCCGGTGCCGACGAGGCGGTCGAGGAGCTGCAGGAGATCAAGGACTTCCTGCAGAACCCGGCGAAGTACCAGGCGCTGGGCGCGAAGATCCCCAAGGGCGTGCTGCTGTTCGGGCCGCCCGGCACCGGTAAGACCCTGCTGGCGCGGGCGGTCGCCGGCGAGGCCGGAGTGCCGTTCTACTCCATCAGCGGCTCCGACTTCGTGGAGATGTTCGTCGGCGTCGGCGCCTCCCGGGTGCGGGACCTGTTCGAGCAGGCCAAGCAGAACGCCCCGGCGATCGTGTTCGTGGACGAGATCGACGCGGTGGGCCGCCACCGCGGCGCCGGCATGGGCGGCGGCCACGACGAGCGGGAGCAGACCCTCAACCAGCTCCTGGTGGAGATGGACGGGTTCGACACCAAGGGCGGCGTCATCATGATCGCCGCCACGAACCGGCCCGACATCCTGGACCCGGCGCTGCTGCGCCCGGGGCGGTTCGACCGCCAGATCGCGGTGGACACGCCGGACATGGAGGGGCGCAAGGCCATCCTGCGGGTGCACGCGCGCGGCAAGCCGTTCGCGCCGGACGTGGACCTGAACGCGGTGGCGCGCCGGACCCCCGGCTTCTCCGGCGCCGACCTGGCCAACGTCATCAACGAGGCGGCGTTGCTGGCCGCGCGCCACAACAAGCGGGCGATCACCAACGAGTTCCTCGAGGAGGCGATCGACCGGGTGGTGGCCGGCCCGGAGCGCAAGACCCGGGCGATGAGCGAGCACGAGAAGAAGATCACCGCCTACCACGAGGCGGGCCACGCCCTGGTCGCCTGGGCCCTGCCCGGCCTGGCGCCGGTGCACAAGGTCACCATCCTGCCGCGGGGCCGGTCGCTGGGACACACGCTTGTGCTGCCGACCGAGGACAAGTACACCCAGACCCGTGCCGAGATGATCGACACGCTCGCGTACGCGCTGGGTGGGCGGGCCGCCGAGGAGCTGGTCTTCCAGGAGCCCACCACCGGCGCCGGCGACGACATCCAGAAGGCCACGCAGCTGGCCCGCGCCATGGTCACGCAGTACGGGATGAGCGCGAAGCTGGGCGCGGTCCGCTACGGCAGCAACACCAGCGAGCCGTTCCTGGGCCGCACGTACGGTCACGAGCGCGACTACTCCGACGCGATCGCCGCCGAGATCGACAACGAGGTGCGAACGCTCATCGAGCTCGCCCACGACGAGGCGTGGGAGATCCTGGTGGAGTACCGGGACGTGCTGGACACGATGGTCACCGAGCTCATGGAGAAGGAGACCATCTCCCAGAAGGACATGGAGCGCATCTGCGCCCGGGTGGTCAAGCGCAAGCCGATCTCGCCGTACAACGGGTACGGCAAGCGGCGTCCTCCGGCCACCCAGCCGGTGCCGGTGGCCTCTGAACCGCAGCCGGAGCCCGTTCGTGACTCGTCATGGAGCGGGACGGACCAGATGTCCCGCGACGACGTCTCAGAAGGGTCACGGTGAGCGATGCGGCGGACGCCGGCCACCCGGTCGTGCACCGAGCCGGATGACGACGACCTCCTGCTCGGGGGTCCGGGCCCGGAGCTGGACCACATTGCGGCGAGGCTGGTCAACGGCCGGTTGACGGGGGTGCCGGTCGAGCAGACCGTCGACCTGGCGCGGATCGAGAAGGCCGTCCGCGAGATCCTCATCGCGATCGGCGAGGACCCCGACCGCGACGGCCTGCGCGACACCCCGGCCCGGGTCGCACGGGTCTACGCCGAGCTGTTCGCCGGCCTGCGGGTGGACCCGGAGTCGGTGGTCACCACCACCTTCGAGGCCGACCACCAGGAACTGGTGCTGGTGCGGGACATCCAGGTCATCAGCCTGTGCGAGCACCATCTGCTGCCGTTCTACGGCAGCGCCCACATCGGCTACATCCCGGGCGAGCACGGTCGGATCACCGGGCTGTCCAAGCTGGCCCGCCTGGTGGAGGTGTTCGCCCGGCGGCCACAGGTGCAGGAGCGCCTGACCACGGAGATCGTCGACCTGCTCATGAAGACGCTGGAGCCCCGCGGCGTGATCGCGGTGCTGGAGTGCGAGCACCTGTGCATGGCCATCCGCGGGGTACAGAAGGGTGGCTCGACGACGGTGACGTCGGCCGTGCGCGGCATCTTCGTCACCGACGCCAAGAGCCGCTCCGAGGCGATGTCACTGGTGCTGGGACGGTGACCCCGCCGCCTCAGCCGAGGGCGAGCAGGAGCACCAGGCACCCCACCAGCAGCCCGGCCCGCACGGCGGTCGGCGACCGGCGGGCCGCTGCGCCCGCCCGCCCCGCGGCGACGAGCGCCCGCCGCCCGCCGGCCAGCGACCACCGCAGGGCGGTGGCGCCCGCCCGCCGCAGGGTGACCAGCGACCACCGCAGGGCCGGCGACCGCCGCGCGGCCGACCAGCCTCGCCGTAGCGCGGCGCCGGACCGCCGTACCGCGGTGCCCGCCCGCCGCGGGCTCCACCGGTGCCGTAGGGCGACCGGCGACCACCGGCCGGCGCGGTCCCCGGTGAGCAGCGCGTCGGCCGCCAGGATCAGCTTCCGGCACTCGTGCAGCGCCTCCCGGATGCTCGCCAGGTCGGTGGAGACCTCCGCCCGCGCGGCGGCCAGCTCCGCCGGGGTCGCGTCGAGCCGGCCACGACCCGCCAGGGCGGTACGCTGCCGCGCCAGCTCCGCGCGCACCTCCGCCAGCTCCGCCCGGGCCGAGGCCGCGTCGGCCCGCGCGTCGTCGGTTCCCCGCCGCCCCGCCGGTGCCGCGCACAGCGCGTCCAGCCACTGGGCGGCCGCGAAGTAGTCCTGCCACGACCCGACCGTGGCCCGACGGCTCCGCTGCCGGACGGTCACGCCGCACCCCCCAACCGCGACAGCTCCCGGCGCAGCCGCTCCACGGTGGCCGGGTCGCCGTACGGGTCGGGGAAGCGGACCAGCTGCTCGTGCGCCCGGACGATCCCGCGCGGCCCGCCCAGCCCACCGGCGGTGTTGACCACCGCGGTCCCCAGCGTGATCCCGTCCGCCGCCCGGTTGGACGGGTCGAGGACCCGCCCGCCGGGGAGCGCGATCCGCACCCGGCAGTGCGCGGCCACCGCCGGTGGGGGTGGGCCCGCGACCGCCACCACCAGGTGGATCCCGGCCTCCTCCCCGGTGCCGGCGAGCGTCCGCAGCGCCTGTTCGGCCGTCTCGCCGCCGAGCAGGTGGAGGTTGTCGAGCAGGCACACCGTGTGCGGTGTGCCCGGGCCGCCGTCCGCGGCCAGGTGACGCAGCACCTCGCCGGCCCGGACCGCGTCGGTGGCGGTGTCCCGGACGTGGGGCAGGCCGGCCAGGTCCGGGCCGAACGCGTCCCCCGCCGGGTCGAGCAGGTACAGCGCCACCTCGTCCGGGTCGTAGCCGGCGGTGAGCCCGAGCAGGATGACCTGCAGCAGGGCGGTCTTGCCGGAGCCTGCGTGCCCCCCGATCAGCCAGTGCCAGCTGCCCCGACCCAGCCGCAGCCGGACCGGCGTCCGGCCGGCCCGGCCGACCGGGACGACCGGACCGGTGGGGGCCCCGACGGCCGGTCCGACGATCGGGCCGGCGGCGGGCGGGTGCGGCAACAGGTCCCGCAGGGTGACCCCCCGCTGCTCGCGTCGCTGGCGGGCGAGCCGCGCGCAGACCTGGTGGACCAGCCGGTCGCCGGCGTCGTCGAGCCGCACCGGCGCGGTCAGCCCCAGCCGGCCGGGACGGTCCGGCGGCCGGCCGTCCGTGGGGCCGCTGACCCGGGCCCCGTCGTCGGACAGCGTCACCAGGGTCGCGTACGGCAGCGTGGCGCCCCGTCCCTGACCGCCCCACCCGGCGACGAGCAGGTGCAGGCGAGGGGAGGCCGAGGCCGCCAGCGCCACGAGGCGGGCGGCCGCGTCGGGTGGTGCCGCCGCCGGCCAGCCGGCGATCACGACCAGCAGGCGGCGTCGGTCCGCGGGCCCGGCCACCCACCGTTCCGCCTCGCCGAGCACCCGGCCGAACCCGGCGGCGTCGGTGGCCGCGGGTGGCATGATGCCGGCCTCCTGCAGCTGCGCGAACGGCCCGGTGACCACACCGGTCGGGTCGACGGCGCGGACCAGCAACGTGCCGGCCGCCGCGGCGGCCAACGCCCGCACCATCGTGGCGCGCAGCACTCCGGCCACCCGCGGGTCGGTGGCGTCGGCGTCGAAGGCGAGGTGGCCCAGTGGTGCCACGACCGGGAAACACACCCCGGCGGGCGGTCGCGCCAGGCCGATCCGGACGTACCGGGCGGGCTCGGCCGCGCCGACGGGCAGCGGTGGCGTGCTCTCCAACGGTGCGCTCAGCCAGCCGGGGGCGAGCTCGGCGGCGAGCGAGGAGAGCCGGCCGGCCAGGTCCCGCACGCTGCGCCGGTGCGCGGGGCCCAGTCGCTCCGGTTGGCGCGCCCGCAGTGCCGCGTCGGCCGCCGCCGCCAGCGCCGCCGCTCGCCGGTGGGTCGCCGCGGCGCGGCGGATCCGTGACCTCACGACCATCGCCCCCCTACGCGAGTCGCTGCCCGCAGGGTAACCCGCGGCCGGGCGCCCGCCGGGTGTACGCGCCGACGCGGGTACCCCGGTTCCGGACGGCGCTCGCGGTCGCGGTACGCCGCTCGCGCCGACAGGTCCCGTTCGCGGTCGCCGACGCGGCCGCGATGGCGGACGCCGGCCGGCGGACCGGGCCGCATCCGGACCCGCGGCGCGTCGCGCCACACCGCTTCGAGCCCGGGCAGGTTGGTAGCGTCACGGGGGTGGGGGAGTTCCATGTGGGCCCCGGGCCGGTCGTCATGGGCGTGCTCAACGTGACGCCGGACTCGTTCTCCGACGGCGGCCGGTACGCGGACCTGGACGCGGCCGTGGCCCATGCGGTCGCGATGCGCCAGGCCGGCGCCGACCTGGTGGACATCGGCGGTGAGTCCACCCGCCCGGGAGCGGAGCGGGTCGACGCCGCCACCGAGACGGCCAGGGTGCTCCCGGTCATCACCGAGCTGGCGGCCGCCGGCGTCCCGATGAGCGTGGACACCACCCGGGCCGCGGTGGCGGCCGCGGCGCTCGAGGCCGGCGCGGTCGTGGTCAACGACGTCTCCGGCGGCCTGGCCGACCCGGCGATGACCAAGGTGGTGGCCGAGGCCGGCTGCCCGTACGTGATCATGCACTGGCGCGGTCACTCCCGCCGGATGCAGGAGCTGGCGGTCTACCGGGACGTGGTCGCCGACGTGTGCGCGGAGCTGCGGGCCCGCGTGGAGGAGGCGATCGCGGTCGGCATCAGCCCAGATAAGATCATCATCGACCCCGGCCTCGGGTTCGCCAAGACCCCTGAGCACAACTGGGAGCTGACCCGGCGCTTCCACGAGCTGCTCGAGCTCGGCTTCCCGGTGCTGGTGGGCGCCAGCCGCAAGCGGTACCTGGGAGTGCTGCTCGCCTCCCCGGACGGGCGGGAGCGGCCCGTCCACGAGCGGGAGGCGGCGACCGTCGCCACCTCGGTGCTCGCGGTCGCCGCCGGCGCGTGGGGGGTACGCGTGCACGACGTGCGCGCCACGGTCGACGCGCTGGCGGTGTGGCGGGCCGCAGGCGCCCCGCGCCTGCGGCCC
>DATGOE010000191.1:0-16358 GCA_035306365.1 Natronosporangium sp.
CACGTCGTAGGTGACCGTCCGCACCTCACCCGGGTCCGCCACCGGTGAGCCGACCGTCACCCGCCCCGCCCAGTAGGCGGCGCCGGCCAGCGCCAGCACCACCACCGTCCCGGCGATCCAGCGCGACACCCTCGGGAGCCGGCGACCCGGCCTGTGTGAATCTGTCATCAACGCTTCGTCCCGTCGCACGATCAGGGAGCAACCGACCCGTTCACGCGGCAGCCTACGCGATCCGTTTCGTGAGTGTGACCCGGATCACCAGCGATCCCGTGCCGCGGGTCGAGGTACACGGTGGACGCGTCCGCTCCGTCGGTGACGGCGCCCCGCGGCCGGCACCCAACCGACGTCAACGGGCCGCGGAGTGCCTTCGCAGACGCCACTTGTCGGCGGTCAGCCCGGATGATCCGCTTGTATGGATGGGATCCCGGCCTCATTCAGGGGGCGTCTGCGGGCACTTCATGTTGATCTCCTCCCAGACGTCGTAGGGGACATGTCCCACTCCGAGGTAGGGATGCCAATGTTCGGCATCCTCGTCATCGGAGAAGAACGTGACGTGCCCACAGAACCCGCCGCTGGAGGAGTTGCACGGGCCTGAGGGATGACGATGCCGCCTGTGCGACGCCCCGGGGTGACGGCCGCCGGAGTACACGCGTCCGCCGGAGGCTCCGCGTCGGCTCACCGGCGGCCGATGGTGAGCACGGGCTTGGCGGTCTCGGCGTAGAAGTCGTTGCCCTTGTCGTCGATGACGATGAAGGCCGGGAACTCCCGCACCTCGATCCGCCAGACCGCCTCCATCCCGAGCTCGGGATACTCGAGCACCTCCACCTTCGTGATGCAGTCGGCCGCCAGCCGCGCCGCCGGGCCACCCACCGAGCCGAGGTAGAACCCGCCGTACTTCTTGCACGCCTCGGCGACCTGGGGCGAACGGTTGCCCTTGGCGAGCATGACGTACGACCCGCCGGCCGCCTGGAAGCGCTCCACGTAGGAGTCCATCCGGCCGGCCGTGGTCGGGCCGAACGAGCCGGACGCGTACCCCTCCGGGGTCTTCGCCGGCCCGGCGTAGTAGACCGGGTGGTCGCGCAGGTACGACGGCAGCGGCTGCCCGGCCTCCAGCCGTTCGGCGATCTTCGCGTGGGCGATGTCGCGCGCCACCACCATCGGCCCGGTCAGCGACAGCCGGGTCTTCACCGGGTAGCGGGACAGCTCCGCCCGGATCTCGTCCATGGGCCGGTTGAGGTCGATGTGCACGACCTCGCCGTTTTCGAGCGTGGCGTCGTCCACGTCCGGCAGGAAGCGGGCCGGGTCGGTCTCCAGCTGCTCCAGCCACACCCCGCTGGGGGTGATCTTCGCCAGAGCCTGCCGGTCCGCCGCGCACGACACCGCGATCGCCACCGGCAGCGAGGCACCGTGGCGCGGCAGCCGCACCACCCGGACGTCGTGGCAGAAGTACTTCCCGCCGAACTGGGCGCCGATGCCGAACCGCCGGGTCATCTCCAGCACCTCCGCCTCCATCGCCAGGTCCCGGAAGCCGTGACCGGCCGGCGACCCGGAGGTGGGCAGCGCGTCGAGGTACTTCGCGGAGGCGAGCTTGGCGGTCTTGAGCGCGTACTCCGCCGAGGTGCCGCCGATGACGATGGCCAGGTGGTACGGCGGGCACGCCGACGTGCCGATGGCGCGCAGCTTCTCCTCCAGGAACCGCATCATCCGCTCCGGGCGCAGCAGCGCCCTGGTCTCCTGGAACAGGAACGACTTGTTCGCCGAGCCGCCGCCCTTGGCCATGAACAGCAACGAGTACACGTCCGGCTTGCCGTCCGGGTCCTCGGCGTAGATCTCGATCTGGGCCGGCAGGTTCGTACCGGTGTTGCGTTCCTCCCACATGGACAGCGGCGCCAGCTGGGAGTAGCGCAGGTTGAGGGTGGTGTACGCCTGGTGGACGCCGGCCGAGATGGCCGCCGCGTCGGTGCCGTCGGTGAGCACGTGGCGGCCCCGCTTGCCCATGACGATCGCGGTCCCGGTGTCCTGGCACATCGGCAGCACGCCACCGGCGGCCACGTTCGCGTTGCGCAGCAGGTCCAGGGCGACGAACCGGTCGTTGGGCGACGCCTCCGGGTCGTCGACGACGGCGCGCAGCTGCGCGAGGTGGGACGGCCGCAGGAAGTGCGCGATGTCGTGCATCGCCTCGGCGGTCAGGAGGGTGAGCGTCTCCGGGGCGACGACGAGGAAGCGGCGCCGCCCGGGGCCGTCCACCACGTCGATCCCGTCCTCGGTGAGGAACCGGTAGGCGGTGCGGTCCGGCCCGGTCGGTAGCAGCGGGGTGTAGGTGAGGTCCGGCGCGCTCATGGGCGTCAGCCTACTGGGGGCACGGCGGCGCCCTTCCGCGCCGCCGCTCCCGGCCGATGCCCCGCGCTCCCGGCGTCGCTTTGGCCGGGTGCGACGTGCTCCCGGCGCCGGGCTACTTCAGGTCCGGCGGCGGCGCCTGCGGGTCGCGGGGCCCGGGCCCGGGCTCGGGCCCGGGTCCGGGCGGGCTGTCCGTGGGAGCGACCACACCCGGGTACGGCAGGAACCCCACCGAGCGGCCCTCGGACAGCACGAGCCCGTCGTCGGCGCAGGCCAGCAGGCGGGCGGAGGTCAGCACGGAGGTCACCTCCTCGCCCGTGTCCGGGTCCCAGATCCGGATCCGGCTCGGGTCGCGGTCGGCGACCACCACGCCACACCCCGCGAGCACCACCCCGGCGTCCTCGTGGGCGGGGTGCTCCCACAGCCGGGAGCCGTCGCCGCCCAGCGCGACGCCGTACCGTACCGCGCCGTCGGCGGCGCGCACCACGGCCAGCTCCTCCGACAGGGCCTGCACCCGCTCGCCGGGCTCACCCCGCCACAGCACCCGGCCGTCGTTGGCGTCGAGGACCAGCTCGCTGCCGTCCGGTCCCACGGCCACCAGCACGGCACCCGTCCCCGTCGGCCGGTCGCGCTGCTCGCAGCCACCGCCGGTGACGGTACGCAGGTGGTAGGGCTCCGGTCCCCACACCGGCGCCCCGGTGGCCGGGTCGTAGGCGGTGACCTCCGGACGGCAGATGCCGTCCTGCCGTGTCACCACCGACCGCAGCACCCGCTCGCCCACCACCAGGACCATCTCGCCGCTCTCGGCCGCCACCTGGGCGAGCACCTCGCCGGTGCCGGTGTGGACCACCACCAGCCGGTTGCGGTCCACCGGAACGCCGAGCAGCCGCGGCAACGCAGGCGGGGCGGCGACCAGCGGCTCGACCGGCACGGGGACGTCGACGGCGGCACCGCCCAGCGGCGGGTCCGGGCCGACCAGCTTCGCGCCCGCCCCAGGCAGCCCGGCCGACCACAGGGGCTGCTCGCCGCGCGGCCGGTAGCCGCGCAGCTCGCAGGAGCGGGGTCCGGTGCAGCGCAGGTCGATCCGGGCGTCGCGGAAGCCCCACACCGCCCGGGCGTCGTGGTCCTCGTGGACGACCGTGCCCGTGGCCGGGTCGCGTACCTGGTAGCCGTGGGACATCAGCCGGCCGGTGATGACGGCGGTGTCCGGACCGGTCCCGGCCACGGTCAGCCACTCCGCGTCCCACCCGTTGACCACCGGCATGCCGCTGAGCCGCTCGCGCACCTGCACCTGGTCGCCCGCACCGACCACCACCAGGTCGTCGACGGCCACCGCGCCCGACGGCCGCCCGCTGAACCGGAACTGCCACTCCATGCCAGCGGCGAGCGGCCGCTCGCGGTTGATCCATTCCCAGATCGCCGGCAGCGGGTTGGGCAGGATGCCGGCGACCACCAGCAGCGAGAGCAGGCCGGCGACCAGCAGCCACAGCAGCCGCCGCAGCCACGCCGACGCCCTCGACATCCGACTCACCGTAGCCGGCCCGGCGCCGGCCCGCGCCGCGTGATCACGTCCATCCCGATCCGCCCGTGTCGCTGCGGTATGGCGCTATTGAGCCGCTGCGGCGTCCACCAGCGGCAGGATCCGGTACGGGATCTGCTCGGTGAGCGCGATGAAGGTCGATGCCCGCTCGATCCCGTCGTACGAGACGATCTGGTCGATGACCCGCTGCAGGTCACTGTTGGAGCGGGCCACGATGCGGCACAGCAGGTCGCCGCTGCCGGTGATGGTGTGCGCCTCGAGCAGCTCCGGGATCTCCGCCAGGTGGGCGGCGACCGCGTCGTGGCCCCGGCTCTGCCGGATCTGCAGGGTGACGAAGGCGGTCACCCCGTACCCCAGCGCGGCGGGCGAGATCTGCGGGCCGAATCCCTGGATCACTCCCCGGGCGACGAGCTTGTCCAGCCGGGCCTGAGCCGTCCCCCGCGCCACCCGCAGTCGCCGCGACGCCTCCAGCACGCCGATCCGCGGCTCCGCGGTGAACAGCGCGATGAGCTGGGCGTCCAACCGGTCCACGGGTCTGTCACTGGCCACGCCGCCTCACCCTCGCCACAGGGAACGTGTCGGTGCCGGAGCGGGCCCGGATCTCCGGGACCGCTCCGGCACGGTACCGCGTCGGCCGGGTCGGGGCGACACCCCGGCCACCGGCGACGGCACCCGGTCGGGCGACCGGCCCTCACGGCTCTGGGCACGGTGTACACCACAGCCGACCGGTGACGCAATCTTCTATACGAGATGCACAGTAGTCCGCACATCAATTGCACAATCTGCTCCCCAGGTTCCATGCTTCGAGGCAACGTCCGTCCAGTCTGCGAGAGGAGCGCCGCCATGACCCAGGCACCGGAGGACCTGCGCATCGACGAACTCGTCGGCGCGGTCCCGCACGACAGCTCCACCGACCCGTTCCCCGTCCGGGGGATCGACCACGTGCGTTTCATCGTGGGCAACGCGAGGCAGGCGGCGCACTACTACAGCACCGCGTTCGGCATGACGTGCGTCGCCTACCGCGGCCTCGAGCAGGGCGACCGCGACCACGCGTCGTACGTGGTGACCTCCGGCCGCGCCAGGTTCGTCCTGACCGGCGCGATCCACGCCGACGCCCCCGCCGCCGCCCACCACGCGCGGCACGGCGACGGGATCAGCGACATCGCCCTGGAGGTGCCCGACGTGGACGCCGCGTACGCGTACGCCACGTCCCAGGGCGCGACCGGCCTGGCCGAACCGCACGACCTGGCGGACGAGCACGGCGTGGTGCGGACGGCGGCCATCGCGACCTACGGCGACACGCGCCACA
The DNA here is from genome assembly GCA_035306365.1 of Natronosporangium sp. Lineage (GTDB taxonomy): Bacteria > Actinomycetota > Actinomycetes > Mycobacteriales > Micromonosporaceae > Natronosporangium. The sequence continues at coordinate 5,187 of DATGOE010000191.1, forward strand.
CGCTCATCGACCGCTCACGCTACTTAGGGCCGTTCCTGCCGGGCTTCGTCGCCGCGTCGCCGATCGTCGACCGCTCGGCGGCGGTCGCGGCCGGCCGGGAGCCGGCGCGGTTCTTCCAGGCGATCGACCACATCGTCGGCAACGTTGAGCTCGGCCGGATGGACGAGTGGGTGGGCTTCTACCACCGCGTCATGGGCTTCACCAACATGGCCGAGTTCATCGGCGACGACATCGCCACCGAGTACTCCGCCCTCATGAGCAAGGTGGTGGCCGACGGCACCCGCAAGGTCAAGTTCCCCCTCAACGAGCCCGCGATCGGGAAGCGGAGGTCCCAGATCGACGAGTTCCTGGAGTTCTACGGCGGGCCGGGCGCGCAGCACGTGGCGCTCGCCACCGGGGACATCATCGCCAGCGTGGACGCCATGCGGGCCGCGGGCGTGGAGTTCCTCACCACTCCGGACGCGTACTACGACGACCCCGCGCTGCGGGAGCGCATCGGCACGGTGCGGGTGCCGATCGAGGAGCTGAAGACGCGGGGGATCCTCGTCGACCGGGACGAGGACGGCTACCTGCTGCAGATCTTCACCAAGCCGGTGCAGGACCGCCCCACCTTCTTCTTCGAGCTGATCGAGCGCCACGGGTCGATGGGCTTCGGCAAGGGCAACTTCAAGGCACTGTTCGAGGCCATCGAGCGGGAGCAGGCGCGGCGCGGCAACCTCTGACGCCGGCCGCACCCGCCCCACCCTCCAGGGTCACCCCGGGCACGGCGGTGCGGCGCCCACCCGCCGCACCGCCGTGCCCGGGGCCCGCGACCGTCCTGCCCGGCCGGCTCTTCCCGACCCCGTAGGATGCGCGGCGTGACCGAGGAGCGGCCGTGAGCGTTCCACCCGGGTGGTACAAGGACCCCGCCGACCCGAGCGTGCAGCGGTGGTGGGACGGCGAGGGGTGGGTCGGCGATCCGCTGCCGGCCGACGTCACCCCGCCGCCGGGCCCACCCGAGACCGCGACCGCGCCCGCCGTCGTGGGGCACCCCTCCGGACGGCCGGCCACCGACGGCCGGCTCGGCCGCGCCATCCCCCCGCCCGCCCCGGCCCGACGCCCGCCGGACCCGGCGACGACCCCACCGCCCGGCCGGGCACCGGCGCACCCGCCCCACCCGTACGCCGGCCATCCGTACGCCGGGGCGGTGGACCCGCGTCCCCACGGTCTGACACTGGCCACGCCCGGCGCGCGGCTGCTGGCCCGCCTGGTCGACGGCGCCCTGCTGCTCGGGCTCAACGTGCTCGTCAACGGGTGGTTCGTGTACCGCGCGTGGCTGGAGATCGAGCCCACGGTCACCGAGATCTGGCGGCGGGCCGCGGCCGGCGACACCTCCACCGAGGGCATCCCGATGATCGGGGAGCGGTTCCCGGACCTGCTCCTGACGATCCTCGCCATCGCGACCGCGTTGTGGTTCGCTTACGAGGTCCCGGCGGTGGCCAACACCGGCCAGACCCCGGGCAAGCGGTTGCTGCGTATCAAGGTGATGCGGATGGAGAGCACCGAGCCGCTCAGCTTCGGCCGGTCCTTCCGGCGCTGGAACACCATGGGCTTTCCCACCCTGTTGTGGTACTGCTTCGGCATCGGGCTGGTCCTCCAGGTCATCGACGCACTGTTCATACCCTTCGACCGCCCGCTGCACCAGGCGCTGCACGACAAATCCGCACAGACCGTCGTGGTAGCCGTGCCGGCGACCGCGCCACCCCCGCCCACCACCCCCCACGAGGAGGCGAACCGATGAGCCCGCTGACCCGTCCCGACCTGGAGCAGCTTCCCAGCTACGTACCCGGACGGACCGTCCCGGGTGCGATCAAGCTCGCCAGCAACGAAGTGCCGTACGGGCCGCTGCCCGGCGTGGTGGAGGCGATCACCCGGGCCGCCGCCAACGCCCACCGCTACCCCGACATGGCCGTGGTCGAGCTGCGGGAGAAGCTGGCCGCCCGGTACGGGGTGGACCCGGAACGGATCGCCACCGGCTGCGGCTCCGTGGCGCTGGCCGAGCACCTGGCGAAGGCCACCTGCCTGTCCGGCGACGAGATCCTCTACTCGTGGCGGGCGTTCGAGGCGTACCCGATCCTCACCGCCGTCGCCGGCGCCACCAGCGTGCGGGTGCCCAACCGGGCCGACCACGGCCACGACCTGCCGGCCATGGCCGCCGCGGTGACCGGGCGCACCCGCATGATCTTCATCTGCAACCCCAACAACCCGACCGGCACCGCGGCACGCCGCAAGGAGCTGGACGAGTTCCTCACCGCGGTCGGGGACGACGTGCTGGTCGTCATCGACGAGGCGTACCGGGAGTTCGTGACCGACCCGGACGTGCCGGACGCGCTGACCGCCTACGGCGACCGGCCCAACGTCGTCATCCTCCGCACCCTCTCCAAGGCGTGGGGCCTGGCGGGCCTGCGGATGGGGTTCATGATCGCCTCCCCGGAGGTGGCGGCCGCGGTGCGCAAGGTCGTGACCCCGTTCTCCACCAGCGCGCTGGCCCAGGCGGCCGCGCTGGCCGCCCTGGACGCGAACGAGGAGATGCGCCGGCGCTGCGAGCGGGTCATCGCCGAGCGGGCCCGGGTCACCGAAGCGGTGCGCAAGTGGGTGCCGGACGTGCCGTCCTCCCAGGCCAACTTCATCTGGCTGCCGCTGGGCGAGCGGTCCGTGCCGTTCGCCGCGGCGTGCGCCGAGGGCCGGGTCATCGTCCGGCCGTTCCCCGGCGAGGGGGTGCGGGTGACGATCGGCACCCCGGACGAGAACGACACGTTCCTGGCCGTGGCCGAGACCGCCCTGACCTGACCCGCCGTGTGGCACGGTTGAGGCATGCGCGCCGCAGACCGCGCCGAACCGGGGCCGGGGAAGCCGGTACCGCGCCACCGGGGACCAGGCTGGCCGACAGCGGGTGAGCCGGAGCCGGGCCACCCGCAGCCGACGCCTGAGCCGGGACCGCCCGAGCCGTCGCCCACCCGGCCCGCACCCCGGCCGGGACGGCCGGAACGCCCGTCGCCGCAGCCGGAACCCCCGGGGCCGCCGGTCCCACCACCCGCCCCGCCGCCCGGTCCACCGGCGCCTCCGCCGCCGCCTCCACCCCAACCGCCGCCGGAGCGACCGCCACCGCCGCCGCCCGGACCGCCGCGACCGCCGGGCCCGCCGCCGGTGCCACCGTTCCCACCACCGCCGCCCGGCGGTGTCGCGACGGTACGCTGAGCCGGTGCCTGCCCTGCCCACCTCGATCTTCTGGCGCCGGACCGACACGGACGGCTGTGACCACGCCCTGCTCGACGACCGGAACGGGCTGCGGGCCCGCGGCACCGCCGTGGCCGCCACCCCGGTGCCGCACACCTGCCGCTACGAGCTGGTCACCGATGAGCGCTGGGCGACCATGCGGCTGGAGGTGACGACCGAGGGCGCGGGCTGGGAGCGGTCGGTGCGGCTGGAGCACGCGGCCGGACGGTGGCGGGTGACCACCGCCGAGCGGGGCGACCTTTCCCGGGCGCTGGCGGCGGCCGGCCGGCCGCGGGTGGGCATGCCCGGCATGGAGGACCCCGAACGGCTCGCCGACGCCGTTGACGTCGACCTGGGTGCGGCACCGTTGTTCAACACCCTGCCGGTGCGGCGGCTGGGGCTGCTCGACGCACCCGCCGGCACCGAGCACCGGATCACGGTGGCATGGGTGCGGGTCCCCTCCCTGGAGGTCCACCCGGGGGAGCAGTTCTACACGGCGCTCGGTGGGCCGCGGGTGCGGTACCGCTCCCAGACCTTCACCGCCGAGCTGGAGCTCGACGAGCGGGGCTACGTCATCCGGTACCCGGGTCTGGCCGACCGTCCAGGCGACCGAACGCCCTGAGCGCGTCGGTGTCGGACGCCGCCCGGCGCAGGTAGTTGTCGGCGAACGCGGTGGCCTCGGGGAACGCGCTCTCGGCCACCACCCGGTCGGCGAGCTCGTCCGGGTCGATCACGGTCCGCCGCAGCTGCACGCCGCCGGACGCCAGCAGCGCCCAGTGCGGCCCTGGACGGCCGTACGGCATGCCGACGCTGCCCGGGTTGACCACCAGGCGCCGGTCGACGTACCGCTGGTACGGCATGTGGGTGTGACCGCACACCACCGTCCGGACCGCGGTGTCCAGCCCGGCGAGGACCTCGGCCCACCGCTGCAGCGGGCTGTCCACCAGGACGACGTCGTCGTCCGCTCGGGGGCTGCCGTGGCAGAACAGCACCGGACCGAACCCCGCCACCTCCAGCCTCACCGGGTGCGGCAGGCGGTCGAGCCGGTTGACCTGGTCGGCCCGCAGCTGCCGGCCGGCCCAGTTCGAGATCGCGTACGGCGAGTGCTCCCCGCGCGCCACCGCCACCAGCTCCCGGTCGGCGTTGCCCCGCACCCACACCACCCGGTCGCCGAGCGAGGCCAGTAGGTCGAGCGTCTCCACCGGCTGCGGCCCGGAGGCGATGTCGCCGTTGACCACGATCCGGTCGGTGGCGCGCACGTCGGACTCGGCCAGCACCGCCTCGAGGGCCGGCAGGACGCCGTGGATGTCCGACAGGACCGCCACCCGTTCCACCGCCATGGTTTGACCCTGCCACCGATCCGGGCCGCGCTCCAAACCCTGGAGCACGGCGCGGGCGCCCGGGTCCACCGCGACGATGTCCGCTCCACCGGCCGGTCACACCCCGGACGGCTCCGACCAGCAGCCGGTGGCCAGGAACCGTTCCACGGTCCCGCGGTACGGAGCGAGGTCCAGACCCTGGTCGCGGACCCAGCCGTCGTCGAAGTACGTGTGGGCGTAGCGGTCCCCGGAGTCGCAGATGAGGGTCACCACCGAACCGGTCACCCCCTCCGCCCGCATCTGTGCGATCAGGCCGAACGCGCCCCACAGGTTGGTGCCCGTGGACCCGCCGACCCGCCTGCCCAGCACCTGCGACGCCACCCGACAGGTGGCCACGGACGCCGCGTCCGGCACCCGCACCATCCGGTCGACCGTCGTGGGCAGGAACGACGCCTCCACCCGCGGCCGGCCGATGCCCTCGATCCGCGACCCCCGGCCGGTGCACGCCGTCCAGTCGCCGGACGTCCACGCCTCGTAGAACGCCGAGCCCTCCGGGTCGACCACGCAGATCCGGGTCGGGTACCGGCGGTACCGGACGTACCGGCCGATGGTGGCGCAGGTGCCACCGGTGCCGGCGCCGACGACGATCCACGCCGGCACCGGGTGCTCCTCCAGCGCCATCTGCTCGAAGATCGACTCAGCGATGTTGTTGTTGCCGCGCCAGTCGGTGGCCCGCTCCGCGTAGGTGAACTGGTCCAGGAAGTGGCCACCGGTGTCGTCGGCCAGCCACCGCGCCTCGACCACGCACGCCGCCGGGTCGTCGACCAGGTGGCACCTGCCACCGTAGAACTCGATGAGCTTGATCTTCTCCGCGGAGGTGGACGCCGGCATCACCGCGATGAACGGCAGGCCGAGCATGCGCGCGAAGTACGCCTCGGAGACCGCGGTGGAGCCGGAGGACGCCTCCACGATCGTGGTGTCCGGCCCGATCCAGCCGCTGCACAGCGCGTAGAGGAACAGCGAGCGCGCCAACCGGTGCTTGAGCGACCCGGTGGGGTGCACCGACTCGTCCTTCAGGTACAGCCGGACGCCCCAGTCGGCCGGGAGCGGGAACGGCAGCAGGTGGGTGTCGGCGGACCGGTTGGCGTCGGCCTCCACCTTCGCCACCGCGTCCGCCACCCATGCCCGCACCGGGTCGTCACACCGCGGGGCCACGTGGCCGACCCTACCCGGCGGCCGGTCAGCGGCACCGCAGCCGGTCAGCGGCACCGGCGGGCCGGGACGGCCGGCGCCGGCGGGTCACCGCCCCGCCAGCCCCAGCCGCTCCAGGATCCAGGCGAGCACGAACGCCTCCTCCCGCCAGGCGTCGTAGCGCCCGCTGCGGCCGCCGTGCCCGGCGCCCATCTCGGTCTTCAGCAGGTACGAGCCGCCCGGGGCGAGCGAGCGCAGCTTCGCGATCCACTTCGCCGGCTCGTGGTAGAGCACCCGGGTGTCGTGCAGGCTGGTCACCGCGAGGATGGGTGGGTACGGGCGGTCGGCCACGTTCTCGTACGGCGCGTACGACTTCATGTACGCGTACACCTCGGCCGACTCCAACGGGTTGCCCCACTCCTCCCACTCGGTCACGGTCAGCGGCAGCGACGGGTCCAGCATGGAGTTGAGCGGGTCGACGAACGGCACCTCCGCGACGATGCCGGCGAACTCCCCCGGCGCCAGGTTCGCCACCGCACCCATGAGCAGGCCGCCCGCGGAGCCACCCCGGGCCACGATGCGGTCCGGCGAGGTCCAGCCGGTCTTGGCCAGGTGCCGGGCGCACGCGATGAAGTCGGTGAAGGTGTTGCGCTTGGCCAGCAGCTTGCCGTCCTCGTACCAGCGCCGGCCCAGCTCGCCGCCGCCGCGCACGTGCGCGACGGCGAAGATCACTCCCCGGTCCAACAGCGACAGTCGCGGGATCGCGAACCACGGGTCCATGCTGGCCTCGTACGACCCGTAGCCGTACAGCACGCACGGTGCCGAGCCGTCGCGCGGCGTGCCCTTGCGGTACACCAGCGAGATCGGCACCCGGGCGCCGTCGTCGGCCTGCGCCCACTCCCGCTGCTGCTCGTACGCTGCCGGGTCGTACCCGCCCAGCACCGGGGTGCGCTTGCGCAGGACCAGCTCCCGCCGGTGCAGGTCGTAGTCGTAGACGGACATCGGGGTGACCAGCGAGGTGTACCGCAGGCGGACCGACCCGGTGGCGTACTCCGGGTTGGCGTCCAGCGCCACGCGGTAGAGCGGCTCCGGGAAGCTGATCTCGTGCGCCTCACCGCCGGCCAGCGGGAGCACCCGCAGCCCGGTCAGGCCGTCGCGGCGCAGCGACACCACGATGTGGTCGGCGAACGCGTCGACACCCTCCAGCCGGGTGCCCGGGGTGTGGTCGATCAGCGGCTGCCACCGGCCCGGGTCGGAGGCGGGCGTGGTGGCCAGCGCGAAGTCCTCGGCGCCGTCGTTGTGCAGGATGAGGAACCGGTCGCCGGTGGCGTCGTCCTCGACGTGGTACTCGACCCCCTGCCGCCGGGGCGCGACGATCCGGGGCGCCGCGCCCGGGTCGCCGGCGGGCAGGACGCGCACCTCCGAGGTGACCGAGCTGTGCGAGTCGATCATGATGAACCGGCGGGAACGGGTCAGCGACACCCCGACCCAAAACCGCTCGTCGGTCTCCTCGTACACGATCTCGTCGGAGTCGACCGGGGCGCCGACGCGGTGCCGCCACACCCGGTACGGCCGCCACGCCTCGTCGACGGTCAGGTAGAACAGCGTGGACGCGTCCAGCGACCACGCCGCCCCGTAGTGGGTGTCGGGGATCTCGTCGGGCAGCACCTCGCCGGTGCGGAGGTCCTTGATCCGCAGCGTGAAGCGCTCGTTGCCGGCGTAGTCCACCGCGTACGCCAGCCACCTCCCGTCCGGGCTCACCTCGAACGTGCCGACCGCGAAGAACTCGTGGCCGGCGGCCAGCTCGTTGCCGTCGAGCAGGATCTCCTCGCCGGGCAGCGGCGAGCCGTCGCCCGTGTCGGGCGGGTCGGTCTCCCCGGGACGGACCGCCCGGCGGCACCAGATCCCGTACTGCTGGCCCTTGACCGTGCGCACGTAGTACCAGTGGTCGCCGCGGCGGACCGGCACCGACAGGTCGGTCTCCTGGGTACGCTCGCGGATCTCGTTGAAGATGGTCTCGCGCAGCTCCGCCAGGTGGGCGGTCGCCGCCGTGGTGTACGCATTCTCGGCCGCCAGGTACGCCAGCGTGTCCGGGTCGTCCCGGTCGGCGAGCCAGGCGTACTCGTCGACCACGGTGTCGCCGTGGTGGGTCCGCTGCCGGGGCACCCGCTTGGCGCGCGGCGGTTCGGTCATCCGATCTTCTCCTTGATCGAGGGGATCCGGGTGCGCAGGCGCACCGGCGGTGCGGCCAGCTCGTTGCGCACCACGAGCAGGGCGATGTCGTCGCGTGGCGGCTCGGCCGAGAAGCCGATGGTGGCCGTGCGGATCCGGGCCGCGATCAGCTCCGCGGAGTGGCCGGCCAGCATCGACGCCGCGTCGCGCAGGCGCTGCCCGCCGAACAGCTCGCGGCCGCGGCGGCGCTCGGTCACGCCGTCGGTGTAGAAGATCAGCGCGTCGCCGGGGCCGAGCACCACCGTCTCGGCCGGGCAGCGCACCGCGTCGAGCAGGCCCAGGGCGGTGCCGCTGATCCCGACCGGGCCGGTGCGCCCGTCTGACCGGACCAGCACCGGCGCGTCGTGGCCGGCCAGGTACAGCGACAGGGACAGGACCGTCGGCGGGCCGTCCGGGCTGTCGGGGACCGGTGCGGGGGTCACCGACGCCAGCGCGAGGGTGCAGTACCGGCCCCGGCCGCGGTCGACCAGGGTCTCGTTGAGCCGTTCGATGATCTCCGGGAGGGGCCGCCCGCCGCGCACCAGCGCGCGGATGACCTCCCGCACGAGGCCGGTGACGGTCGCCGCCTGCACCCCCTTGCCGGAGACGTCGCCGATCACCACCAGCCAGCACCCGTCGCGCATCGGCACGACGTCGTAGAAGTCACCGCCCACGTCGGCGGCGTCGCCGCTGGGCACGTAGGCGGCGCCGAACCCGATCCCGGGCACGGACGGCAGGGCCGGCGGCAGCAACGACCGCTGCAGGGTACGGGCCACGTCCCGGCGCTCGGCGTGGATGCGCGCGTTGTCCACCGCCAGCGCCGCCCGCCTCGCCACGTCCTGCAGCACCGCGATCTCGTCCGGGTCGTGGCGACGGTGGGCGTGGCGCCCGACCGCCAGGGCGCCCAGCAGCTGGCCACGGGCGATCAACGGCACCGCGAACCCCTCGATCGGCGCGGGCAGCGGCACCTTGCCGGCGGCCCGCAGCGCTCCCGGCAGGCGGGCGACCACCGAGTCCGAGCCGGTGTCGCGCAATGACGCGTACAGCTCGGCGAGCTGGTTCTCGTCGGCGTGGGCGGCGGTCTCCAGGGTCAGCCGGCCCCAGGCGTCGGTGGTGTACACCGCGGACCACTCACCCAGCCGGGGCACCACCAGCTGCGGGATCAACGCCAGCGTCAGCTGCACGTCCAGGGACTGGGCCAGCAGCTCGCTGGCCTCCGCCAGGAACGTCAGCCAGGTCTGCCGCCGCCGGTCGTTGCGGCGCAGCCGGTCGCTCTCCAGCGCCAGCGTCAGCCGCTCGGCCACCAGGGCGGCCAGCGACCGCGCGTAGTCGCTGACCGGCGCGTCGAGCTCGAGCTCGCCGGAGGCGCCGCCGGACAGCGACAGCGGGACGCGGACCGTCGGCACGTCCGGTCGCGGCACCCGGCCGTACCGCGCCAGCAGCTCCGGCCCCGCACCCTCGCCCAGGTCGCAGCGCACCGCGCCGCCGGCGGCACCGGTGAGGTCGACCAGCCGGCGCAGCAACGCCCCGGCGAACTCGACGGTCGGGTGCTCCGCGTCCGGGTCCGGCGCGATGCTCAGCAGCGCGGCCAGCGCGGACGGTCCGGTCGCCGTCGCGTCCAGCGGGAGCAGCGCCGCGCCGGTCGGCAGCTCGGCGGGTCGGCCGGCGCTTGCCGCCGCCCGGTGCCGGTCGAGGCGGAACCACACGCCCTTGCCCCCGCGGTAGTGGGTCGTGCCCCACCGGTCGGCGAAGTGGTCCACCAGCAGCAGGCCGCGACCGCGTTCGGGCACGCTCGCGCCCGGCGCCGTGGGCCGACCGCCCTCGGCCGGAGCCGGCGCTCCACCGGTCGGCGCCGCCGGCCCGCCGGCCGGCACCGCGGGAGCGGGCCCGCCGCCGACCGGGAACGCGCCGCCCCTCTCCCCGCCCGGCGCCAGGGGCGGGCCGTCCGACCAGGCGCCGTCACCGGGCACCGTTCCCCGCGCGTCGTCGATCACCGCCACCGTCAGACCGGACCGGTCGGCGAACACCCGCAGCTCCAGGTCGGTCCGGGCGTGGATGACCGCGTTGGTGGTCAGCTCCGTGGTGAGCAGCACCGCCGCGTCGAGCAGCTCGGTCATTCCGGTCTCTTCGATCACGCCCCGCACGACCGCACGCGCCGCGGCCGGCGTCCGCCGGTCGGCGGGCAGCCGCACCCGGCGCACCGCGGTCGGCTCACCGGACCCGTCGACCCACGCGGGCCGCCTCCGCGGGCCGCTCTCCAACGCCTCGGGCACCGGCCAAGTCTCCCCGACCGCCGGCACTTCCACCAAGTGGGCGTGCGTGATGCGCCACCACCGGCTCGCCATCACCCAGCTCCAGGCGACATGATGGGGAAGCCCTGACCGGTGCGACCTGCGAGGGACACGATGGCTACCGAGGCGACGACGCGCACCCCGGCACGAGAACCCAGCGACTGCGAGGCGGTTCTCCGCGAGCTGTCCGGCGCCCTGCGCCGGGTGAAGGCCGGCGACCTGACGGTCCGGCTGCCCCGGCAGCTCGGCGCGGCCGGCGAGGTCGCGGACGCGTTCAACGAGCTGGTCGAGGTGGCGCAGCGACAGCAGCGGGACCTGCGGCGCATCGGCCGCGTGGTCGGCCGGGAGGGACGGCTGACCGAACGCCTCGACGACGAAGGCTACGAGGGGGCCTGGGCGGACGGCGTCCACTCGGTCAACGCCCTCATCGACGACCTCGGCAACCCGGCCATCGAGATCGCGCGGGTGATCGCCCGGGTCGCCGAGGGGGATCTTACCGGCCACATGCCGGACGAGATCAACGGCCGGCCCCTGCGCGGGGAGTTCCTGCGCATCGGCCGGACCGTCAACACGATGGTCGACCAGCTGTCCCGGTTCGCCGAGGAGGTGACCCGGGTCGCCCGCGAGGTCGGCACCGAAGGCAAGCTCGGCGGCCAGGCCCGGGTGGCCGGGGTATCGGGCACCTGGCGGGACCTCACCGACTCGGTCAACACGATGGCGTCGAACCTGACCCACCAGGTGCGCTCCATCTCCCAGGTGGCCACCGCGGTCGCCCACGGCGACCTGTCGCAGAAGATCACCGTGTCGGCCAAGGGCGAGGTCGCCGAGCTGGCGCACACCATCAACTCGCTCACCGACACCCTGCGGATCTTCGCCGACGAGGTCACCCGGGTCGCCCGCGAGGT
>DATGOE010000192.1:0-3034 GCA_035306365.1 Natronosporangium sp.
CAGGGTCCAGAAGTCGGCCAGGGTCCGGGCGGAGAAGCCCAGGCTGCCGTCCGGGTTGTACAGTGACTCGCCGCGCTGCCGCGCGTAGATGTTGAACAGCGCCTCGTTGCTGCCGAACGCCTGCGCGCCGTACAGCTCACCATCGGTGGCCTCGGTGATCGCGACCGAGATGTCGAGGTAGTCCTGCCAGGTCCAGCTGGTGTCGTCGGGGAACTCGACCCCGGCCTCCTGGAAGATCTGCGGGTCGGCGACGACCGAGAACGCGTTCACCCCACTGGCGATGGTGTAGAGCCCACCGTCGATCCGACCGGCGGCCAGCGCGGACTCGATGAGGTCGGACGTGTCGAGCACGTCCGAGACCGTGTTGAGGTCCAGCAGCTGGCCGTTGGCCACGTACTCCCGGAGGAACCGCTCCTCCATCTGGATGATGTCCGGTGGGTTCCCGCCGCCGGTCGCGGTGGCGAGCTGGTCCCAGTACGCGTCGAAGCTGGTGAAGACGGGCTCGATGGTGATGTTCGGGTGCTCGTCCTCGAACATCTCGATGAGTTGCTGGGTGTACTCGTGGCGGGAGTCCGAGCCCCACCAGGTGAATGTCAGCTCGATGGTCCCGTCGTCCGGCTCGTCACCGCCACCGCAGCCGCCGGCGAGAAGCGCCAGGGCGAAGGCGGCAGCGACCAGCCGGAGGCGGGTCGACAACCTGCGTGGCACGACGTGCTCCTTTCATTTGATTCCGGTGGTGGCGATGCCCCGGACCAGGTAGCGCTGGCCGGCGAGGAAGAAGCCGAAGATCGGACCGAGAGCGACCAGCGACATCGCGAACAGCGGGCCCCAGGAGGTCTCGCCCTGCGAGTCGACGAACAGCCGCAGGGCGAGCGGGACCGTGGCGAGGTCCGGGTCGGTCAGGAAGATGAGCTGGCTGTAGAAGTCGTTCCACGTCCAGATGAACGTGAAGATGGCGGTGGTGGCCAGCGCCGGCAGCGACAACGGCATGATGACCCGCCAGAAGATGCCCCAGTGGTTGCAGCCGTCGATGCGGGCGGCCTCGTCCAGCTCCCGCGGCAGGACGCGGATGAACTGCACCATGAGGAAGATGAAGAACGCGTCGGTGGCGAGGAACTTCGGGACGATCAGCGGGTAGTAGGTGTTGATCCAGCCGAGGTTGTTGAACAGGATGTACTGCGGCACGATCACGACGTGGATCGGCAGCATGATGGTGCCGAGCATGATGGCGAAGAAGAGCCTGCGGCCCCGGAAGTTGAGGCGGGCGAAGGCGTACGCCGCCATCGAGCACGCCAGCAGGTTCCCCACCACCGAGAAGACCACGACGATGAGCGAGTTGATGATGTACCGGTGGAAGGGCAGCGGCAGCGCGGTCCAGCCCTCGACGTAGTTGCCGGGTTCCAGCTCGGTGGGGATCAGCCCCGGCTCCCGGAAGATCAGGTCGGTCGGCTTGAACGAGCTGGACAGCATCCACAACAGAGGGTAGAGGGCGACGAAGCCGAAGCCGATCAGGCCGGCGTGGATGAGCGCGCTGTGCAGCGGGTGGCGCCGCCGCCGCGGGCGCCTCGACGGGGCGGTCGGTCCGGTGACCGTGTCAGTCGTCGCCATAGAACACCCAGTACCTGGCCGCGATGAAGTTGACCGCGGTAAAACCCGCGATGATGACGAGCAGCAGCCACGCCATCGCCGAGGCGTAGCCCATGTCGAAGAACTTGAAGCCCCGCTGGTAGAGGTAGAGCGTGTAGAAGAGGGTCGAGTCGGCGGGGCCGCCCGAGCCGCCGCTGACGATGAACGCCTGCGTGAAGGCCTGGAACGCGTTGATGACCTGCAGCACCAGGTTGAAGAAGATGATCGGGGTCAGCAGCGGCAGGGTGATCTTGAAGAACCGGGCGAACCAGCCGGCACCGTCGACCGACGCGGCCTCGTGGTACATCGCGGGGATCTGGCGCAGCCCGGCCAGGAAGATCACCATCGGGGACCCGAAGGTCCACACGTGGAGGATGATCAGCGTGCCCAGGGCGTGGTCCGGGTGCGCCACCCAGGCGGTCGGCTCGATGCCGAGCGCGCCGGCCACCGCCGAGACCCCGGGCAGCTCCAGCACCTGGTTGACCAGGCCCCGGGCGCCGAAGACCAGCCGCCACAGGATGGCGATGGCCACGCTCCCGCCCAGCAGCGACGGCAGGTAGTAGACCGACCGGTACAACGGCAGGCCGCGTACCCCGCGGTCGAGCAGCAGCGCCAGTCCGAGCGCGGCCACCAGCTGCAGCGGCACGCCGATGACGACGTAGGTGACGGTGACCTTCAGGGCCTGGTGCAGCCGCGGGTCCTCCACCAGCCGCCGGTAGTTTTCCCAGCCCACCCATTCGGGTGAGGACAGGATGTTGTAGTCGGTGAAGGACAGCACGAAGGAGGCGATGATCGGGCCGATCGTGATGACGATCAGCCCGATGAACCACGGCCCGAGGAACAGGGCCGCCGCCCGCCCGTCGCGGCGCCAGGTGCGGCGCCGGCCGGGTGTGCCGGCCGGCGCGGGCGGCCGCGCCACGGCCGGCGTCGCCGGCGTCGCGGTCATCGGGCGGGTGTCGACCACGCGCGGTCACTCCTTCCCGGCCGGTCGTGCGGGTGGGGAGGCGGTGGACGTGCCGGAAGCCGCGGGCGCGGCGGTCGACGCGCCATCGGCGGGTGCGGCGTGGCCGGCGGTGGTGCCGTCACGCGGGCCGGGCGGCGCCGCTGTGGGCCGGCCGGCGTACGGGCCCGGTCCGGTGGACTCGCGTACCACCAGCTCGGTGCGCAGGCTCACGCGGGCGGTGGCGCGGCGGTCGTCGTTGAGCTGCAGCAGCATGTCCACCGCGGCCCGGCCGGCGGCGGCGGTGGGGTTGGCCACCGTGGTCAGCTTCGGCCGGGTGGCCCGGGACAGCGCGATGTCGTCGATGCCGACGACGCTGATCTGCCCGGGCACGGACACGCCACGCGCGTGCAGCCCTTCGATCAGGCCGATGGCCATGAGGTCGTTGTAGGCGAGCACCGCGGAGAC
>DATGOE010000193.1:0-7497 GCA_035306365.1 Natronosporangium sp.
GGAGGACGGAGGCGCCCGCCGGGCGGAGGACATGGCGGCACCGACCGTCGTCGGGCAGGTGACGGGGCGTGTTCCGGCCGTCGGGGGGTTGCGCCCGGACCACGCCCCGTCAGCGTTCACTCACCGCTGCGCTGCTGCGGAATCTGCCCCTGCAGCAGGGCGCGGACCTCCGACTCGCGGTAGCGACGGTGTCCGCCGAGGGTACGGATCGCGCTGAGCTTGCCCGCCTTGGCCCACCGGGTCACGGTCTTCGGGTCAACGCGGAACATGGATGCAACTTCTGCCGGGGTCAGCAAGGGCTCTGGTTCCTGCGTACGCGACGCCATTGGCATTCCTCCACTGTTGCCGGATCTCCCGCGGGGGTGCGGGAGGCCGCCCATCTGCGCGCCGACGGCCGGGTTCGCCGGCCGGGCACGTCTCTATGGTCCGTCTAGTCCCCGATGTCCCACATGGTCCGAACGGCTGATAGTCATTGGATGTATGGGTGATGAATTTTCCATTTAACATGCTTTGTCGCACAAGAGTGCCCGTTATCAGGACGCGTGCACCGTGCGGGCCACCGCACCCCCGGCGACCTCGGCTCGCAGATCCCGCGCCCAGCCGCGCCGCCGGCGCTGCGACCGGCCGACCGTGGTCCCTTCGTAGCGGACCGGGGGGTCCTCTCGTAGTGGATCGTCAGCCACCGGTCGCGGACCCTCCCGATGTCGCCGGTCGCCGATCATCCGACAGGTCGACGGGTCGCCGACAGTCTATCGCCGCCCGGCAACTGAACGGAGCCGAAATGTCGCCGGTCGGACAGCGGCAGCCATGGGCGCCCTCATCGCTTCAGGCGCCTCCCCCGCGCGTGCCCGCCGTCTACCCTCGGAGTATCAGCGACAACGCCGGTCACAACCGGCCCGCGCCCCACAAGGGTTAAGCGGAATATCCTGACAGGAGTAGACATGGGCGTTTTCTCCGAAGAGACCGGCCACGAGCAGGTCGTGTTCTGCGAGGACAAGCGGACCGGACTGCGCGCGATCATCGGCATCTACTCCACCGCCCTGGGCCCCGCCCTGGGCGGTACGCGTTTCTACCCCTACGCGACGGAGCAGGAGGCCATCCACGACGTGCTGGAGCTGTCCCGCGCCATGGCGTACAAGAGTGCGCTGGCCGGGCTCGACCTCGGTGGTGGCAAGGCCGTGATCTGGGGAGACCCGGAACAGATCAAGACCGAGGCGCTGCTGCGGGCGTACGGCCGGTTCGTGGAGTCGCTGGGCGGCCGGTACATCACCGCCTGTGACGTGGGCACGTACGTGCAGGACATGGACATCATCGCCCGCGAGACCCGCCACGTCACCGGGCGCAGCGAGGTGTACGGCGGCGCCGGCGACTCGTCGGTGCTCACCGCCTACGGCGTGTTCCAGGGGATGCGGGCCGCCGCCGAGCACGTGTGGGGCTCGCCGACCCTGCGTGGCCGGCGGGTCGGCATCGCCGGCCTGGGCAAGGTCGGCAAGCACCTGGCCGGCCACCTCCTCGAGGACGGCGCCACCGTCGTGGCCACCGACATCAGCGAGAAGGCGTTGGAGTGGGCCCGTACCCACCACCCCGAGATCGAGCTGGTCGACGACACCACCAAGCTGATCACCTCTGAGATCGACGTCTACGCGCCGTGCGCCCTCGGCGGCGCGCTCAACGACGAGACCGTGCCGGTGCTGGCCGCCAGGATCGTGGCCGGCGCGGCGAACAACCAGCTGGCGCGCCCGGGGCTGGATCAGGACCTGGCCGCGCGGGGGGTCCTGTACGTGCCGGACTACCTCGTCAACGCCGGTGGCGTGATCCAGGTGGCGGATGAGATCGAAGGTTTCAACTTCGAGCGGGCGAGGCTGCGCGTCGCCGGCATCTACGACACGACCAGGCGGCTCCTCGCGCAGGCCGAGGCCGAGGGTGTCACGCCCGCCGTCGCCGCCGACCGGATGGCCGAGCGCCGGATGGCCGAGGTGGGTCGGCTGCGCACCATCCGGGTGTGATCCCGTTGGGCCGTGCCGATCCAGGGCGGCCCGCCCTGGATCGGCACGGACCCAGGGGGGTGAGGTGTCAACCGTGGCTCGTACGAGGTACGGTAAGGCTACGAGAGATTCCGGACGTCATCGGGGCCGTTGAGTCGCCCCGAATTGTTTGCGAGGGGGTCGCCATGGGGCGCGGCCGTGCGAAGGCCAAGCAAGCAAAGGTGGCCCGGGAGCTGAAGTACCAGTCCCCCAAGACCGACCTGGAAGCACTTCAGCGGGAGCTTTCGGGCAACGGGAAGAGGTCGTCCGACCACGAGGACCCGTACGCGTACGATCCGTACGCGGAGTACCTCGACGACGCGGACGAGGACGACGAGGAAGCGAGCTGGACCTCCCGGCGCTGACCGCCGCGTCCGTTGATCAGCCCGGGCCGCGAGACCACGTGATCGGCCCTGGTGGCGCCGTGCCGGCCAGGCTGTTCAGCGGGGGCGGTTGCTGAACTCGGTGAACTGGGTGGTGAAGACGTCGGTCCACCTGGGCCACGCCTGTGACCGGGCCCGTTCGGCGCGCACCGCCTCCGCCTGAGCCACCAGTGGGGCCAGGCCGTCGGCGGCCGCCCGCACCCGTTCGGCGAGGGCGTCGGCGGGCGCGCCGGACGGGGGCGCCGGGCACCCGCGGGTCCCGGCCGCATCGGGCTGGCGCTGCGTGGCGGTGCCGTCCGGGTGCGACGGCGACAGCGCCGGCTGCTCAGCGACGGACCCCACTGGCTCGGGCATGATCGAGCACCCCTTCCAACAGGTGGATCTTGGTGTTCAGGCAGTGCTGGGTCTGCGTGACGTCGAAGCGGCCGAACTCGAAGTACCGGTTCGACGCGTGGGCGCCCCCGCAGAACCCGAAGTACGGGCACGTGGCGCGGCACTTCTCCACGCCGGCGAAGTACTCCGCCAGCCAGCCGGTCGGCGACTCCGCCCGGGCGACGATCTCGTCCAGCGGCGTGGTGAGCACGTTGCCGAGAGCGAAGTCCCCGTACCGGGGTGCCGAGTCGAAGCCCGCCAGCTCGGGGGAGAAGAGGACCACCCGGCCGTCGTGCGCGATGGTGGGGACCGGGTCGCGGCGGCGGGGCAGCACCGTGTCCTCCTCGCCCCGCAGCGCGGCGGCCAGGTAGTAGAGGGACCACTCGATCTCCCGTAGCTCCATGCACGGATTCTCGCGCCAGGCGGCGGTCAGCTCCGCCCAGAAGCCGCGGACCGCCTCCGGGTCCCGGGAGTTGTCCCGGCCGTTGACGCCCTCCCGCTCCTCGATGTTGATGCCGAGCCAGTAGCAGCCCAGCTCACAGAAGTACTCGTAGAGCCGCCGGCCGAGCTCCGGTCGCGGGTCCGACACCACGCAGATGACGGCGAACCGGATCCCGTGGCGGCGCAGCGCGTCGACGCCGCGCATGATGCGCTCGTACGCCGGCGCGCCCCGCCGGTCCCGGCGCTGGGCGGTGAGCTCCGCCGGCCCGTCGACGCTGATCCCGATCTCCATCTCGTGGGCGAGGAAGAACTCGCACCACTGGTCGTCGATGAGCGTGGCGTTGGTCTGGACGTGGTGCTCGATCCCCTTCGCGAACGGCGCCATCAGGGCGGACAGGTACTCCCGGCCGGCCGCGAGCGGCTCGCCGCCGTGCCACACCACCGAAAAGCGGTCCACCTGCGCCGCCCACGCGTTGACGGTGCGGGCCGTGGCCTCCGCCACCGCCACCGGCATCCGCCGCTCGGTCGTCCGGTGCGGGAGGTAGCAGTAGGCGCAGTCCAGATTGCACAACGTGGTGGGTTGCATGAGGACATAGGACGGGATGTCGACGACACCCTTCATCCCGGTCCATCGCGGCACAGTTGTGCCTCCTCTCCCCCGTGGCACCGCAGCGGCGTCGCGGCCTCGTACGGCGCGGCCGGTCGTCCGCAACGCCACCGTGGTGCGATCGTGCCGGCGGCGCACGGTCAAGGCTAGGCCACGCCACGGACGAGGTAAAGACCTCGCATATGCCGCAAGCCGCAGACCAGCGGACACCCGGGCGGCCGCCGGTCACCACGGCCGGCCGCGGTCGGCGGACGCTCAGCCGCCGGCGTACGAGCCGAGCATCTGCACCTGTCCGGTCCCCTCCACGATCTCGCCGGCGAGCCACGCGTCGACGTTCCGGCCGCGCAGGAACGCCAGCGCCCGGTCGGCCTCGGCGGGGGCGACCACCGCCAGCATGCCGATGCCCATGTTGAAGGTCGACTCCATCTCGGCGTCGTCGATGCGTCCGCGGCGCTGGACCACATCGAAGATGGGTTGTGGCCGCCAGGTGGAGCGGTTGACCACGGCATCCACATGGGAGGGCAGGATCCGGACCAGGTTGCCCGGGATGCCGCCGCCGGTCACGTGCGCGAACGCGTGCACCTCGGTCTCCCTGAGCAGGTCCAGGCAGTCCCGGGCGTAGATGCGTGTCGGGGTCAGCAGCTCCTCGCCCAGGGTGCGCTGGTGGCCGAGGTCCTCGATGACCGAGTCGAGCCGGAGCCGGCCGGCGCCGAGCAGAACGTGCCGCACCAGGGAGTAGCCGTTGGCGTGCAGGCCGGACGAGCCCATGGCGATCACGGCGTCGCCGACCTCGACCCGGTCCCGGCCGAGCAGCTCGTCCTCCTCCACCACGCCCACACCGGTGGCGGCCAGGTCGTACTCGTGGGGGGCCATGGCGCCGGGATGCTCGGCGGTCTCACCACCGATGAGCGCGCACCCGGCCGCCTGGCAGCCCAGCGCGACGCCGGCGCCGATCTCGGCGACCTTGTCCGGCTGGACCTCCCCGCAGGCGACGTAGTCGAGCAGGAACAGCGGCTCGGCGCCGCAGGTGACGATGTCGTCGACGACCATCGCCACCAGGTCCAGCCCGACCGTGTCATGGATGTCCATGGCCTGGGCGATGAGCAGCTTGGTCCCCACGCCGTCGGTGGAGGACGCCAGGACCGGGTTGCGGTACTTGGAGGTGTCCAACCGGAACAGTCCCGCGAAGCCGCCGAGGTCGCTGAGCACCTCTGGACGGCGGGTCCGGTGCACCTGGGACTTGAGGCGCTCCACCGCCTGCTCACCGGCGTGGATCGACACGCCCGCGTCGGCGTAGGTGACGGTGCGCTTCCGGCGGGCGCGTCGCCCACGGGCCCTCCACGGTGTGGTGCGGCGGCGTGCCGTGCCCCCGGACCCCTCGGTCCGCTCGCTGACGTGGGTCACCTGTCACCCCTTACTGGCCAGCCGCCCGCCCACCGGTCGACCGTACCGCCTGCTCCGGCGGATCCTCCGGCTCCGGGCGCCCAACACCGGCGGCCGGGGTGGTCCCGGACACGCGCCGGCCGACACCTTCGAGAACATGCTTGCCGATCAGGTGCCCGGCCGGAAGCTCGATCGGATACTCACCGTCGAAGCAGGCCCGGCACAGCCGCGTCCGTGGCTGCTCGGTCGCGGCGACGAGGCCGTCCAGGGACACGTAGCCGAGGGAGTCCGCGCCGATGGAGCGGCGGATGCCCTCGACGTCCATGCCGCTGGCGATGAGCTCGGCCCGGGTCGCGAAGTCGATGCCGTAGAAGCACGGCCAGCTGATCGGCGGCGCGGAGATGCGGACGTGCACCTCCACCGCGCCCGCCTCGCGGAGCATGCGGACGATCGCCCGCTGGGTGTTGCCCCGGACGATCGAGTCGTCCACGACCACCAGCCGCTTGCCGCGGACGTTGTCGCGCAGCGGGTTGAGCTTGAGCCGGATACCCAGCTGCCGCAGCGTCTGCGAGGGCTGGATGAAGGTCCGGCCGACGTAGGCGTTCTTGACCAGACCGGAGCCGTAGGGGATGCCGGACTCCTCCGCGTACCCGATGGCCGCCGGGGTCCCGGACTCCGGTACGCCGATGACCATGTCGGCCTCCACCGGGTGCTCCCGGGCCAGCGCCCGGCCGATCGCCACCCGGGCGGCGTGGACGTTGCGTCCGGCCACGGTGCTGTCGGGCCGGGCGAGGTAGACGTACTCGAACAGGCAGCCCTTCGGCTCCGGGGGTGCGAACCTGGTCGACCGCAGGCCGTGCTCGTCGATGGCGAGCAGCTCGCCCGGCTCCACCTCGCGCACGAACGTGGCGCCGACGATGTCCAGCGCCGCCGTCTCGCTGGCGACCACCCAGCCGTTGGCCAGCCGGCCCAGCGCCAGCGGCCGGACGCCGTAGGCGTCCCGGGCGGCGTAGAGCGTCGACTCGTCGAGGAACACGAAGCTGAACGCCCCCCGCAGGGTGGGCAGCACGCGCAGCGCCGCCTCCTCCACCGACAGGTCCGGGTACGCGGCGAGCAGCGTGGTGACCAGGGCGGTGTCCGAGGTCGCCGGGTCGTCGGGCGCAAGGCCGAGCTCGGCGACCCGGCGGGCGAGCTGCGCGGAGTTGACGAGGTTGCCGTTGTGGGCCAGGGCGATGGTCGTGCCGGCGGGAGTGGCGCGGATGGTCGGCTGGGCGTTCTCCCACGTGTTGGCGCCGGTGGTGGAGTAGCGGGTGTGGCCGATCGCCAGGTGCCCGCGCAGGCTCTCGAGCGTGGGCGCGTCGAAGACCTGCGTCACCAGCCCGAGGTCCTTGTAGACGACGACCCCGGAGCCGTCACTGACGGCGATGCCGGCCGCCTCCTGGCCACGGTGCTGCAGCGCGTGCAGGCCGAAGTAGGTGAGGTTGGCCACCTCTTCGCCCGGCGCCCAGACGCCGAAAACCCCGCATTCTTCGCGAACTTCCGGCTGCTGAAGGTCGTGGTCCTGCAGCGGGCCGCCATCTCGGGGCACGTGCCGCTCCTCAGGCTCGCCGTCGTGTGACTCGCAACAGTGTACGCGAGTGGAACTGGTTACTGATAGCCACGCACCGGTGTCGCGACGTAGCGGCCCGGTGTGCGGCCCTTCTCACCATAGCGGTAGATACGGCGATAAGTCAGTACGGTTGCCGCTGGCGCTGATCCGGCCGTCGGCGACCGCCGTGTGCCACGACTCCCGGCCGGTCGCCACCGCCACCCACGTCAACGGGTCGGTCTCCACCACGTTCGGCGGGGTGCCCCGCGTGTGGCGGGGGCCGGCCACGCACTGGACGGCGCCGTACGGCGGCACCCGGACCTCGACCGACCGGCCGGGGGCCGCTGTGCTCAGCGCACGCAACAGATCACGCACCGCAGTGGCGAGCGCCGCCGGCTCAGGTTGACGACCGTGGTCGAGGTCGTCGACGACCGCCGCGACCGCGGCGGATTTTTGGTGCTTCCCGGGCACGCCGGGACGATACGTCGCGCCCGCACCGGTGTCCACCCGTCCCCCGGGTCGCGCACGGTGCCATGGACAAGGCATAGTTTATCGGCGGAGCCCGCACGCCAGCCGCCCGCTCGCGGATGGCGGGGGAGCGTGCGGCGGCGACTTCGGAGGTTTGGACGTGACTGTGCACCGGGCGGCCCGGGGCCGCCGCGCCTCGGTCGCCGCCGGAATCGCGGTGGGGGCGCTGCT
>DATGOE010000194.1:0-8672 GCA_035306365.1 Natronosporangium sp.
TGAACGTGCCGCCGTCGCGGTGGAACTCGGCGTGCCGCCGCGACACCGTCACGTCGTCGAGGAAGATGTCGCTGTCGGGGTGCCGGCCGCTGGTGGTCACGTCGTGGTCGAGCAGGAACCGGGCACCCGCGTTGGGGCCCCTGCGCACGATCAGCAGAGCCATGCCCGGCGGGAGCGACCCCGCGATGCGCGCGGGCGACACGTCGGTGTCCGGCCCCTCCAGCGCCTCGTCGAGAGCTCCCATGCTCAGGGTCGACGTGACGTCCAGGGGTGGGAACTCGTCGTCTGGGCGCGTCATGGGTCCACCTCACGGTCGATGGTGCCGGACACGGACAGTAACTGCAGCGGAGACACCTCCTCGCCGACTCGCAGAGCGTAGCCACCCCATTGGGAGCGGTCAACAGGCCCTTCGGCCCTGGCTCAGCCCTGTGTGAGCTGGCGGTAGGCGTCGGCGTCGAGCAGGTCGTCGACGGCGTCGGCGTCCGTCGGGGCGATCCTGAGCAGCCATCCCTCCCCGTACGGATCGGAGTTGATGATCTCCGGGTTGGCGGCGGCGGCCTCGTTGACCTCTACGACCCTGCCGCTGACCGGCGCGTACACCTCCGAGACGCTCTTGGTCGACTCGATCTCACCCAGCGGCTCTCCGGCGGTGACCTCGGTGCCGGGCTCGGGCAGCTGCAGGAAGACGATGTCGCCGAGGGCGTCCTGGGCGTAGTGGGTGATCCCCACCCGGATCGTGCCGTCGTCGCCGGCCGGCTCCACCCACTCGTGCTCGGAGGTGTACCGGAGCTGCTCGGGAACCACTGGGTCCTCCTTCAGGAGACAGGACTCGCGTACCGCAACGCCGCCGGCTCCCGTACGGCGGTGACCAGGACGCCGTCGGGCCGCTCGTCAACGGTCACCGTACCGCCGGCGCTCTGCACGCTCTCGACCACCCCGCCGGGGATCGCCAGCGCGGGACGCAGCGTCTGGGGCTCGCCCACGGCGGTGATGGTGTACGGGGCGTGCAGCAGCTGACCGTCGACCCGGACCGCCCCGCCCTCGGCGTCGACGAAGTAGGTGGACGCCACCACCCGCACCTGGGTGCCGGCACCGTCGGTGATCTGGATCGCCTCGGCGCCCGCGCCGCGCAGCTCCTGCACCGTGTCGAGCAGGCGGGCGGCCGAGATCGGCTCCTCGCCGGGGATGATCTGCATGGTCACACCGGGGCCCTCCACCGGCAGGATGCCGGCGAGGATGCCCAGCTCGTCGGCGCGCCGGGTGGCCTCCTCCAGCGCCTCCTGGCGGCTCTGTCCGGCGGTGGTCAGCCGCCCCAGGGTCTCCTCCAGCTCGGCGATCTCCTGCCGCAGCCGGTGCTCGTGCGCGTCCAGGTCGGCCAGGATCCGGACCAGCTCCTCCTGTCTGGCCGCCGGCAGCGAGCTGTCGGTGTCCAGACTGCGGACCTGCGCCACCAGGGTGAAGCCGAGCAGCCCCAGCAGCAGCGCGAGGACGACCCCAGACAGGTTGATCCCCGCGCGTGGCCGGGCCGTCCGGCGGGCCTGCGCGCCGTCCGCCGGGTCGTCCCCCTCGGCGTCCACCCCGCGCGCCCGCGCCTGGTCGTCGGACGCACGCGCGGCGTCGTCGTCCCCCGCGCGCTCCTCGCGGCCGCCCGGCGTCGGCTCATCGGTGTCGTCGGCCTGCGCCCGCCCGGTCTCGTCCGCCGCCGCGGCGTCGGCCCCGGCGGCCGTCGCCGCGTCCGGTGCCGGCGCGCCGGTGGCACCGGCGTCGGTGTGTCCGGTGCCGGCGGGCGCCGGGGCGGCAGCGGCGTCCCCGGGTGGGTCCGGCGGCGCGGACGGGTCGGCGTTCGGCGGTCTCGACATGGCTTGTCCAGGTAGCGAGGGCTTGTCCAGGTAGGGAAGGCTATCCAGGTAGGGGAAGGCTCATCCAGATAGGGAGGGCGTCAGGCTCGGAAGAAGTGGCGCCGGATCGCCGCCACGTTACCGAAGATGCGCACGCCCAGCACCACCACCACGCCGATCGACAGCTGGCTGCCGACCCCGAGCTGGTCGCCCAGGTAGACGATGAGCGCCGCCACCAGCACGTTGGAGATGAACGACACGACGAACTGCTTGTCGTCGAAGATGCCGTCGAGCTTGGCGCGGATGCCGCCGAAGACCGCGTCCAGCGCGGCCACCACCGCGATCGGCAGGTACGGCAGCAGCCACAGCGGGACGGTGGGGTTGATGACCAGGCCCAGCACCACTCCCCCGAGCAGCGCCAGGACGGCCAGGATCGCGATCAATGGTCACCTCCGGAGGTCGGGGAGTCGGCGGGTGTGGCGTGGCGCAGGTCCGCGCTGACGGCCGCGGGCAGGGTGAGGTGGTCCTCGGAGCGCACCTGGTACGAGATGCCGTAGCGGCCCGACAGCGCCTCCAGGTAGCGCGCGGCCCGCGAGGCGAGGAACTTCTCGGCGAGGTCGTCCGGCCCGATCGCGGTCACCCGGTACGGCGGGCCGACCGGTACCCGGTTGACGAGCACGGCGCCGCTGGCGTTGCGGATGGTGGAGGTGGAGGTCAGCCGCCGGTCGTTGACGGCGACCGCCTCCGCCCCCAGCGACCACATCGTGTTGGCGACCAGGCGCAGGTCGTAGTCCTGGATGCGGGTCTCGACCAGCGGCTCTCCGGTGGCCGGGTCGAGCTGCTGGGGCCCGTCGGCGACCTCCACGACCACCCCGGGGCCGTCGACCCGGGCCAGCCCGACGGCGGCCTCCAGGTCCCGCAGCCGGCGGGCCTCGGGCGCGGCGAGCTCCCGTTCGCGCACCCGCGCCACCTCGTCCCGCAGATCCTCCAGGCGCCCCTCCAGCGCCCGGACCGTGCCCTCCCGCTGTTCGATCTGGCCGGCGAGCTCGTCGCGCAGCTGGGTGCGCGCCGGCGCGTCCCGGACCACCTGCAGGTAGGAGACGGCCAGCATCATCCCGATGAGCATCAGGCTGGCCAGGGTCAGCAGGCGGGCGCCGACCCGCCGCCAGCGCGGGACCGGCCGGCCGCCCCGGACGGCGGCCGCGGCGGCGTACCCGGGGTCCAGCGGGTCCCGGAACAGGTCGGTGAGGAAGTCCGGCGACAGCGGCGGCAGCACACCGGTGGAGCGGTTCGGCTGCTCCCGGGTCATCGCCGCGTCACCTCCCGCCGACCCTGCTGCACCAACTGTCCCATCTGCACCAGATACAGCACGCCCGCAAACCAGTACAGTACGACGCCCCACCACGCCAGCGCCCACCCGAGCGCGGCCGACCACCAGCCGGTCCCCGGTGCGGCGTGCGCGAGCAGCAGCACCGGGAACGCGGCGAGCAGGACGAACGTCGCGGTCTTGCCGAGGTAGTGCACCGGTGGTGGCGGATGACCGGCGCGTCGCAGCACGCCCAGACCCACCAGCAGCACCATTTCGCGCACGACCAGCGCGGCGGTGAACTGCCAGGGCACGATCCGTTCGGCGGTGAACGCCAGCAGCGTGGCGAGGATGTACAGCCGGTCGACCAGCGGGTCCAGCAGCTCTCCCACCCGGCTGACCTGTCCCAGCCGCCGGGCCGCCCACCCGTCCAGCCAGTCGGTGGCGGCACCGGCCGCGAGCACCACCAGCGCGGCGGCCGGCTGCTCGGCGACCAGCAGCAGGTACAGGAACACCGGCACCCCGACCAGCCGGGCGAGGCTGATCAGGTTGGGCACGGTGCCCACCTGCCGGTACGTCCCGTCGATCGTCGACACCCACTTCCTCCGGAGCCGGTCGGCCGGGCGACGGTCGGTTACGACGGTCGGCCACGGAGGGGTGCGTCCGCCGCCGGATTCTCCGCCGGTCGCCGGCCCACCCTAGCCGGCCAGGGCCAGCGGTGGCTCGCTCAGGTGCCGGTCGGGCCGCCGGTCAGCCCAGCCAGGCCACCAGGCCGGCGCCGACCAGCGCCCCGACCACGAAAACGATCAGGTACGGCACGAGGCGGGCGGTGGCCGCGCGGACCCCGGTGACGGCGAGCAGGTCGATCGGCTCCGCCTGCCGGGGGACGGCCGCGCCGGTCCGCGACGCGGGGGCGGCGGCCGCCGGCTGGTCGGTGGCGGTCGCCGCCGCACCGCCCACCGCCGCGGCCGCCGGTGGGGAGGCCGGGGGTGCGCTGCCGGCCGCCGTGGCCGCGGGCGCCCCACCGTCGGCCGGCGCCCCCGCGGCCGACGCCGCGGCCCCGGCCGCACCCGCGCCGTCGCCCACGCCCCCGGTGCCGGCGAGCTGCGCCGCCAGACACTCGGTGAACTGGCCGAGCAGCCGGTTGCTCACCTCGGCGATCATCCCGCGGCCGAACTGGGCCGCCCGGCCGGTGACCACCAGGTCGGAGTGCACGTCCACCACCGTGGTCCCGTTCTCGCCGCGCAGGACCGCGCGGATGGTGGCCCGGGCGCTGCCGCCGCCGCGCTTGTCCTTGCCGGACGCCTCGACCACGACCCGGTGCGCGGCCGGGTCGCGTTCGACAAACCGACCCTGCCCGGCGAAGGTCATGGTGACCGGCCCGAGCTTGACCGCCACGGTCCCGGTGAACTCGTCACCGGTCACGGAGGTGAGCGTCGCGCCGGGCATGCACGGCGCGATCCGCTCCAGGTCCAGCAGCACCTGCCAGGCGGTCTCGACGGGTACCGCGACGGTGAACGTGTGCTCCAGCTCCATCTACCTGTCCAGGTTCTCGTGGATACTTCCGTCCAGTTCCGACAGGGAGCGGCCGCTGCCCCCCCACCGCTCGGCGATGATCTCCGCGGCGATGCTGACCGCGGTCTCCTCCGGTGTGCGTGCCCCCAGGTCCAGGCCGATCGGGGAGGCCAGTTTGGACAGGTGCTCCTCGCTGACCCCCTCCGCCCGCAGCCGCTTGAGGCGGTCGTCGTGGGTGCGCCGCGACCCCATCGCGCCCACGTAGCCCAGGTCGGCCGCGAGCGCCACCTTCAGGGCCGGCACGTCGAACTTCGGGTCGTGGGTCAGCACGCACACCACCGTACGCCGGTCCACCCGACCGGCCTCAAGCTCGGCCGCCAGGTACCGGTGCGGCCAGTCGACGACCACCTCCACGCCCGGGAACCGCCGCGCGGTGGCGAACACCGACCGCGCGTCGCAGACGGTCACCCGGTAGCCGAGGAAGGTGCCCATGCGGGCGGCCGCCGCGGCGAAGTCCACCGCACCGAAGATGATCATCCGGGGTGGCGGTGCGTGCGCGGAGACGAACACCGTCACCTCGTCGGCCAGCCGCGTGCCGTCGGCACCGTACGAGATCGGGCCGCTGCGACCGGCCTCGAGCGCGCCGCGGGCGTCGGCGGCGACCGCCTCGTCCAGCCGCGGCACGCCCAGCGACCCGGACGTCCGGTCCGGCCACACCACCATCCGGTTGCCCGGCCGCACCGGCGAGTCCGGTGCGGGCCGCGGGGCGCGCACCACGGTCGCCACCGCCACCGGCCGCCCCGCGGTGATCGCGTCGGCCACCTCGGCCAGGTCGGGGAACCGCTGGCGGTCCACCCGGTCGACGAAGATCTCGATCGTGCCGCCGCAGGTCAGGCCCACCTCGAACGCGTCGTCGTCGCTGACCCCGAACCGGACCAGCCGCGGCTGGCCGGAGGCGAGGACCTCGCGCCCGAGCTCGTAGACCGCCCCCTCCACGCAGCCGCCCGACACGCTGCCCACCGCGGTGCCGTCCGGGCCGACGAGCATCGTCGCCCCCGGCGGTCGCGGTGCGCTCTTCCACGTGCCGACCACGGTGGCCATGCCCACCGGCTGGTCGTCCCGCCACCAGGCCAGCAGGTCCTCCAGTACCTCGTTCATCTCGTGCCTCCCCCCGTCCTCGGCGACCCTGCCCGGCCGGCGATCGCGTCCAGCAGGTCGCCCAGCGCGTCCAGCCGGTGGGCGCTGACCACCGTGTCGCAGTACGGCCAGGCGGCGGCCATGCCGCCGGCCAGCGGCTGGAAGCCCGGGGTGGCGCTGCGCGGGTTGGCCCACACGATCCGGTACGCCAGCCGCGACAGGCGGGACATCTGCCGCCCGACCACGGCCGGGTCGCCGGTGTCCCATCCGTCGGAGACGATGAGCACCACCGCCTGCCGGGCCATGCCCCGGGCGCCGTAGGAGTCGATGAAGCGTTTGAGGGACTCACCGATGCGTGTGCCGCCGGACCAGTCGGGCGCGGCCCGGCCGGCGCGCTCCAGCGCCGCGGCCGGGCTGACCCGCGCCAGGGTGCGGGTCAGCCGGGTCAACCGGGTGGCGAACGTGAACACCTCCGCCTCCGCCCCGCCGGCGGCACAGTACAGCAGCTGCAGCAGCGCCCGGGCGTAGGGTGCCATCGACCCGGAGATGTCGCACAGCACCACCAGCCGGCGCGGGCGCTGGCGGGGCCACCGCCGCCGCAGCCGCACCGGGTGCCCGCCGGTACGCCGGGCCTGCCGCAGCGAGGCCCGCAGGTCCACCCGGCCGCGCGGGCCGGCGGTGGTGCGGCGGCTGGGCCGCAGCGGCAGCGCCAGGCGCAGCCGCCGCATCGCCGCCACCAGCTCCGCCAGCTCGCTGTCGGTCAGCTCGGCGAAGTCCCGGCTGGCCAGCCGCTCGGCCGCGGTGGCGAAGGCCGGGTGCGGCACCTGCCGGGGCGGCTCGTCGCCACCGTCGGCCCGGTCGGCGACCAGCGGCTGCACACCGGCGGTGCGCGCGGGCGTGCCGGGCCGCGGCCGGGTCCGCGGCGCTGTGGGCGGCGGGGCGGACGGCCGGTCCCCGGCCTGGCCACGGCCGCCCGCCGGGTCGGCCGCGCCGCCGAACACCAGCTGGAACACCCGCCGCAGCTCGGCGACGTGCTCCGGGTCGCTGACCAGTGTGGCCAGTGCACAGTGGTAGAGCGCCTCGGTGGTGGCCGCGGCGGTGGCCTGTGCCGCGGCGGCGAACCGCTGGCAGCGCTCCGGGCCGACCGGCAGCCCGCGCTCGCGCAGGGCCGCCCCGAACCGGGCCGCCACGGTCGCCAGGTCCGCCAGCGCGACGCCGCCCCCGGCCGGCGGGCCCGCGGCACCGGCCGGCACGCCACCGGCGCGTCCGGCGCGGGCCGGGTCAGCCATCGCCGGTCACCCCGGCCAGGTCGGCACGCACCACCGCCAGGTCCTCGTCGTACTTGACCACCGCCGCCAGGGTCCGCTCGGCCGCGGCGGTGTCGAGCACCTCCACCCCGAGCACCCGCAGCGCCGACGCCCAGTCGATGGCCTCGGCCACCCCGGGCGGCTTGTACAGGTCGCGGTCGCGCATCCGGGCCACCGCGGCGGCCACCTGGTCGGCCAGCGGGTCGCCGATGCCCGGCACCCGCCGCCGGATGATCTCCGCCACCCGGTCCGGTGCCGGGTAGGCGATGAAGTGGTACAGGCACCGGCGCTTCAGCGCGTCGTGCAGGTCCCGGGTGCGGTTGGAGGTCAACACCGCCACCGGCGGCACGGCCGCGGTGCGGGTACCCAGCTCCGGGATGGTCACCGTCGCCTCGGCCAGCAGCTCCAGCAGGAACGCCTCGAACTCGTCGTCGGCCCGGTCCACCTCGTCCAGCAGCAGCACCGCCGGTCGGGGTCCCGGGTGCTCGAGCGCCGCCAGCAGCGGACGGGCCAGCAGGTACTCCCGGCTGAACAGGTCCGCCTCCCGCAGGTGGGCGCCCTCCGCCTCGGCCAGCCGGATCGCCAGCAGCTGCCGCGGGTAGTTCCACTCGTACAGCGCCTCGGCCGCGGTGAGCCCCTCGTAGCACTGCAGCCGGACCAGCGGCGTGTCCAGCGCGGCGGCCAGTGCCTTGGCCGCCTCGGTCTTCCCGACGCCGGGCTCGCCCTCCAGCAGGATCGGCTGGCCCAGCCGTACCGCCAGGAACAGCGCGGTGGCCAGCGCGTCGTCGGCCAGGTAGCCGGTGGCCTGAAGCGCCGCCCGAAGCGCCGGCACGTCCGCGGGCAGGCTCATGGCCGGCCTCCCGCCGGGCCGTGGCCGCCGCCGTCGCCGGCGTCGTCTCCTCCGGCGAAGCCGGCGGCGGCGGCGAACCGGTCCGGGTCGGCCAGGAACGCCTGCCGGCAGCCCGGCGCGCAGAAGTACCACCGTCGACCGGCGTGCTCGGCGCTGAGGCTGTGCGGGGAGACCGCCACGGTCATGCCGCACACCGGGTCGGTGGCCAGCACCGGCGCAGGCGACGCCGGCCCGGCCGGTTCGACCCGCCGGGACACCAGCTCGGCCAGGATGGACACGGCGATCTCCCCGGGGGTGCGGGCGCCGATGTCCAGACCGGCCGGGGTCTTGATCCGCTGCGCGTCCGCCGGCGACAGGGCCAGCTCCGCCAGCACCGCCGCGCCCCGCTTGGGGCTGGCCACCAGCGCCACGTACGGGACCCCGGCGGCCAGCGCCGCCCGCAGCACCTCCGGCTCGTTGTGGCCGTGGGAGGCCACGACGACGGCCGCCGCCTCGGGCGCCACCGGCGCGGCCGGGTCGGTGGTGGGCCGCACGTCGAACCCGGCGGCCGCACCCACGGCCGCCACCGCGCGGGCGATCGGGGTGTCGCCGAACACGTGCACCAGCGCCGCCGGCATCACGGCCTCCAGGAAGATCTCCAGCGTGCCACCGGACAGGCACGGGTTGTCCACCACCACCGTGCCGGGGCCCGCCGGCTCCGCCCCGGCCGCGGACGCGGG
>DATGOE010000195.1:0-3085 GCA_035306365.1 Natronosporangium sp.
GCCGGGGCGCAGCAGCACGCTCACCGCCAGGCCCGCGCGGGGTGGGGACACCCACCGGCGCCCCGAGCGGCCCCGGCCGGCCCGCTGGTGCTCGGCGACCAGCACCCGGCCCTCCGGTTCGCCGGCGCGGGCGGCCGCGACCAGGTCGTCATTGGTCGAGCCGGTGCTGTCCACCACGTCCAACCGGGTCCACGGGCCGCCAGCGGTGATCACGGCCCGCCGCAGCTCGGCCACGGGAAGCCGTACCCGCCCCGGATGTGCACCCACCGGCCCACCGTACGTCCCGCGTCCGGGCGCCCGGCTACGATCACCGGCGTGACCGAGCCTGATCCCGGCGTGACCGCGTCCGACACCGGCGGGCCCGACATCCGCACCACCGCGGGCAAGATCGCCGACCTGCACCGCCGGATCGAGGAGGCGGTCCACGCCGGCTCCGCCCGGGCGGTGGAGAAGCAGCACGCCCGGGGCAAGAAGACGGCCCGGGAGCGGATCGCGATGCTGCTCGACCCGGGCTCGTTCGTGGAGCTGGACGAGTTCGCCCGCCACCGGTCCACCAACTTCGGCATGGCTGCCCACCGCCCGTACGGCGACGGCGTGGTCACCGGGTACGGCACGATCGACGGCCGCCAGGTGGCGGTCTTCGCGCAGGACTTCACCGTCTTCGGCGGGTCGCTCGGGGAGGTGTTCGGCGAGAAGATCGTCAAGGTGATGGACCTGGCGATGCGGATCGGATGCCCGATCATCGGCATCAACGACTCCGGCGGCGCCCGGATCCAGGAGGGCGTGGTGTCGCTGGGCCTCTACGGGGAGATCTTCTACCGCAACACCCGCGCCTCCGGCGTGATCCCGCAGATCTCGCTGGTGATGGGCCCGTGCGCCGGCGGCGCGGTCTACTCGCCGGCGATCACCGACT
This sequence comes from Natronosporangium sp., assembly GCA_035306365.1. Taxonomy (GTDB): domain Bacteria; phylum Actinomycetota; class Actinomycetes; order Mycobacteriales; family Micromonosporaceae; genus Natronosporangium. The sequence continues at coordinate 914 of DATGOE010000195.1, forward strand.
TCACCGTCATGGTCGACGGGACCAGCCACATGTTCATCACCGGGCCGGACGTGATCAAGACGGTGACCGGCGAGGAGGTCGGCTTCGAGGAGCTCGGCGGCGCCCGTACCCACAACACCCGCTCCGGCAACGCGCACTACCTGGCCGACGACGAGCAGGACGCGATCGACTGGGTGAAGGCGCTGCTGTCCTACCTGCCGAGCAACAACCTGGACGACCCGCCGGTGTTCCCGACTCCGGTCACACTGGAGATCACCGACGCCGACCGGGAGCTCGACACAGTCATCCCGGACTCCCCGAACCAGCCGTACGACATGCACACCGTCATCTCCCACGTGCTGGACGACGGGGAGTTCCTGGAGGTCCACCCGCTGTTCGCCCGCAACATCATCGTGGGGTTCGGGCGCGTCGAGGGACACCCGGTGGGGGTGGTCGCCAACCAGCCGATGCACCTGGCCGGCACCCTGGACATCGACGCCTCCGAGAAGGCGGCGCGGTTCGTCCGCACCTGCGACGCGTTCAACATCCCGGTCCTGACCTTTGTGGACGTTCCCGGGTTCCTGCCCGGCACCCACCAGGAGTGGAACGGGATCATCCGCCGCGGTGCCAAGCTCCTGTACGCGTACGCCGAGGCCACCGTGCCGAAGGTCACCGTGATCACCCGCAAGGCGTACGGCGGGGCGTACGACGTCATGGGCTCCAAGCACCTCGGCGCCGACCTCAACTTCGCCTGGCCGACCGCGCAGATCGCGGTGATGGGCGCGCAGGGTGCCGTGAACATCCTCTACCGGCAGGAGCTGGCCGAGGCCGAGGACCCGGACGCCCTGCGTGCCCAGAAGATCGCCGAGTACGAGGACACCCTGGCCAACCCGTACATCGCCGCCGAGCGCGGCTACGTGGACGCGGTGATCCCTCCCTCGGCTACCCGGGTGCAGGTGGTCAAGGCGTTGCGCGCCCTGCGCACCAAGCGGGACACCCTGCCCCCGAAGAAGCACGGCAACATCCCGCTGTGACGCGTCAGGGAGCCGGCAGCAGTCCGAGGTGCAGCCGCCACTGCGTCGCCGCGCCGGCCGTCACCGCGACGGTGACCTCACCGGGCGCCTCGTGGAGGTTGAACTCGGCGCCGTAGGTCTCCGGCCTACCGAGCCCGTCCGCGGTGCACTGATAGGGCGTGGTCGCGATGCCGACGATCTCGACCGTGACCTCGCCGCCGACACAGTGGACCAGGAGCTCGAACCGCTCACCCGTGATGTCCGCCGTGGTGGTGTAGGAGCCGGTCCGGGGCCCGACCGCCAACAGGGTCGGCACGTCCGTCCGCTCGATCGGACCGTCCAGCTCCACCGCATACTCTGTCGCCGGCTCCGTGGAGCCAGGTGCCGGATCCGGTCCGACCGCCTCGTGCCGCCCGCCGGTGCAACCCGCCACCGCCCCGATGACGAGGGCGACGGTGACGGGACTTACGAACCGGTGCCACATCGGACTCATCCTCCACTAAGATGGATGCCGGCGTCCCGATCAGCCGGACACTGGTGGTCAGGTCAAGGCTAGACCTCATCGCCCCACCGGGCAGGACCGTGCGCTGAGAACGATGAGGCACTCGCCGAGCGTCGCCCGGTACCGCCGGAAGCTCGTGGTCGCTCTGGTGACCGTCGGCGCCGCCCTGTTCGTCGGCTGCTCCGGCGAACCGGCCGACGAACAGGACAGCATGACCGAGGACACGGCCCACTGGGACGCACTGCGCGACGAGCTGATTGCCAACCAGGGCGAGTACCTGCTGCGCGAGGATCTGGTCGACTCACTACCGACCGACGTGGAGTTCGTCCGCTACCTCGACCCCGACGAGTGGGCCGAGGTACACGCCCAATGCCTGCGTGACCAGGGCTTCCACGTGGAGGTGACACTCGACGGCGGTCTGCTGTTCAACCTGCCGGAGGATCAGCAGAAGGCGCTGCACGAAGCGGCGTACCGGTGTGACGTCCAGTACCCGGTCCACCCGCGCTTCCGTCAGCGGCTGAGCATCGAGCAGATCGCCCTGCTGTACGAGTACTACGTCGACACACTCAAACCCTGCCTGGAGGCGGAAGGGTACGAGATCGAGCAACCTCCGTCGCTGGAGACCTTCGCCGCGACCCTGTACGAGGACAGCTCGTGGCACCCGTACAACTCCGTTCC
>DATGOE010000196.1:0-6922 GCA_035306365.1 Natronosporangium sp.
TCAGTCGCCGGGTGGTCCGGTGACCGGCGGCACGCGCGTGATGCGGCGGTGCTGGCAGTCGCACCAGTTGCCGCCGCGACACTGCTCGTGGCGCTGCTCCCGACAGGCGCGGCAGATCATGTGATAGACGATAGAGGCGACCGCTTCTCCCCGCGGACGGTTGGGAGCCATGGCACGCCAGATCTACCAGCTGAAGATCGTGCTGTGCGACGTGTCGCCGCCGGTGTGGCGGCGGGTGCTGGTGCCCGGCGGCTACACCCTGGACCGGCTGCACAAGGTCATCCAGTACGCGATGGGCTGGTACGACCTGCACCTGCACTCGTTCGAGATCGGTGGGGAGGGGTACGGCGAACCGGACCCGGCCGGTGAGCTCGCGCTGCGCGACGAGCTGGACGCCCGGCTGGACGCGGTGGCGAGCAAGGGCGACACGTTCCGCTACACGTACGACTTCGGCGACTGGTGGGAGCACGAGGTGACGGTCGAGGACGTGGTGACCGCCGACCCGGAGGAGCGGTACCCGGTGTGCGTGGACGGGCAGCGGGCATGCCCGCCGGAGGACGTCGGCGGGCCGCGGGCGTACGAGGAGCTGGTGGCCGCCCTGGCGGACCGGAGGCATCCCGATCACGGGGCGCTCACGCGCTGGTTGGGCAGGCAGTTCGACCCGGAGGCGTTCGACCCGGAGCGGGCGACGACCCTGCTGCGCCGGCTGACGTGAGCCGGGTCGGGCACGATAACGGTTTGGAAACGCTCCCACGCTGACCTATTGACAACCGTTCCGACGTGCGCTCCCCTGAGTTGGGAGCGCTCCCGCACCGGCTGGTTCGCGGCCCGGATCGCCGGCCTGTGCGGAGCGCGTCCCCGCAAGCCGCGCATGGGACCGCGAGAGGAGTCACGATGAGACCAGTACGGCGCCACCGCCGGGCGGCGGTGGCGGTGATCGCGGCCGGGGCGCTGCTCGGCGCCGCGGCCTGTGGTGACGACGGTGGCGGTGCGGGAAGCGACGGTGAGATCACCCTGACCATCCACGTCTTCGGCGGGGCCGGCTTCGGCTACGAAGCGCTCATCGAACAGTACATGGAGGACAACCCGGGCATCATCGTCGACTACCAGATCACCACCGACCAGTACGACAGGGAGTACCGCCCGACCCTGATCCAGCAGCTCGACGCGGGGACCGCCCCGGACATCGCCGCCATCGAGGAGCAGGGCGTCGGACAGATGATGGCCAACAGCGACTGGTGGGTCGACCTGGCGCAGTACGGTCTGGACGCGCGCGAGTCGGACTACCCGGCCTGGAAGTGGGAGCTCGGCTTCACCAGCGACGGCAAGCTCGCCGCCCTGGGCACCGATGTCGGCGGCCTGGCCATGTGCTACCGCACCGACCTGTTCGAACAGGCCGGACTGCCCACCGACCGGGACGAGGTCGGTGAGATGTGGAGCACCTGGGACAAGTTCGCCGACGTGGCCGAGCAGTTCATCGCCTCCGGGGTGGACGCCGCCTTCGTGGACAGCCCGAACCAGATCTACAACGCCCGCCTCATCCAGGAGGCCGGCGCCGGTGACGGCACCAGCTACTTCGACCGCGACGGCAACTACATCGCCGGCCAGTCCCCGGCGGTGCGGACCGCCTTCTTCTACATGGCCGACCTGTACGAGGTCGGTGCGATCGGGCCGTTCGAGAACTTCTCCGAGGAGTGGTTCGCGGCCATGGAGGCCGGTGGGTTCGCCACCATGGCGTGCCCGGCCTGGATGACCGGCGTCATCAAGGACGGCTCCGGTCCCGGCAACGCCGGCAACTGGGACATCGCGCCGCTGCCGGGCGTGGCCGGCAACTGGGGCGGCTCCTGGCTCGGCGTCACCAAGGACAGCGACCACCCGGAGGAAGCGGCCAAGCTGGTCGACTACCTGACCAGCCCGGAGGGGCAGCTGGGCGCGTGGAAGGCGATCAACAACTACCCCAGCTCGCCGAAGGCCCAGCAGGACCCGTCGGTGTCGGAGCTCACCGACGACTACTTCAACGGCGCTCCGGTGGGGCAGATCATCGCCGACTCGATCGCCGCCTACCAGCCGGTGTACTTCGGAGCCCTGCACTCCGCTGCGCGTACCGCCATGGAGAACGTCCTGATCGCCATGATCCAGGGTGAGTACCGCAGCGCGGATGAGGCGTTCGACGCGTTCATCGCCGCCGGGCAGGAAGTGGTGGATCTGGAAGGCTGAGCCGGACCGGTGGCGGCGCGACCGCGCCGCCACACCGGCGGCCGGTCCGCCCCGCGCGGACCCGCGCGGGGCGGACCGGCCGGCCACTCTCCTCCGACAAGGGAGTCGACCCATGACTGGCAGACTCGCGGCGCCACCACACCCCGCGCCCGCCGGGCCGGTGGCGGGGACACCGGCGGCGCTCCGGCGGCGCTACCGGCTGGCCCGGCTGGACATCAAGGCGTCGCCGTACCTGTTCGTCTCGCCCTACTTCCTCTTGTTCGCCCTGTTCGGCCTGTTCCCGCTCGGCTTCACCGTCTGGGTGTCGCTGCACCGGTGGCGCCTGGCGGGGGAGAAGGAGTGGGTCGGGCTGGACAACTTCTCCTTCCTGCTCACCTACGGCCCGTTCTGGAACTCGGTCGTCAACACGGTGGCCATGTTCGTCATCGCCACCGTGCCGCAGCTGCTGGCGGCGTTGCTGATCGCCAACGCCCTCAACCGCCGCATGCGCGGGCAGCTGGTGTGGCGGCTGGCCATCCTCGCGCCGATGGTCACCTCGGTCGTGGCGGTGGCGGTGGTGTTCAACCAGCTGTACGGGCTGCGGTACGGCATGGTGAACTGGCTGCTCGGCCTGGTCGGTATCGGCCCGATCGACTGGCGGGCCGACTCGCTGCCGGCCTGGCTGGCCATCTCGTCCATGGTGGACTGGCGGTGGACCGGCTACAACGCCATGATCTATCTGGCGGCGATGCAGTTCATCCCCCGGGACCTGTACGAGGCGGCCGCGATCGACGGGGCCTCACCTCGCCGGCAGTTCTGGAGCATCACGGTCCCGCAGCTGAGGCCGGTGATCATCTTCACCGTTTTCGTCTCGACGATCGGTGGGCTGCTGCTGTTCACCGAGCCGATGATGTTCGACAATGGACGGTTCCGCGGTGGTAGCACCGGACAGTTCCAGACCACCACGATGTTCATCGTCGAGCTGTTCCGCGACCGCAACAACTACGGCATGGCCGCGGCCGCGGCGTGGATCCTGTTCGCCCTGATCATCATCGCCGCGACCGTCAACTACCTCATCGTCCACCGCATCCGGGGGTCGAGATGACGACCGGTATCACCGCCGCCACGAGCCGGCCGGGTGCCGCGGCACCGGCCGCGACCCCGCCGGCACGCCGCCGCGGCGGCCGCGGCCGCCGCTCCCGGGCGGGTTCGCACCAGTGGGAGGCCACGCCGCTGACCCGCCTGACCCTGATCGTCGCCATCGCGCTGTCGTTCTTCCCGCTGTGGTGGATGATCGTCATCGCCAGCCGGACCAACGCGGACGCCACCCGGTTCCCGCCGCCGATCCTGCCCGGTGGCAACCTGTGGAACAACCTGCGCACCGCGCTGTCCGACCCGTCCTCCCACCTGGTGACCGGGCTGGTCAACTCGTTCATCGTCGCCAGCACCGTCACGTTCGGCGTGGTCGCGATCTCGACCATGGCCGGGTTCGCGTTCGCGAAGCTGCGGTTTAGGGGTCGCTCGGCGCTGCTGGTCGTGGTGCTGCTCACCATGGCGGTGCCGCTGCAGCACATCGGGATCGTGCCCCTGTACATCATGATGGTCGAGCTCGGGTGGACCAACACGCTGCACGCGGTGATCCTGCCGTTCCTCGTCAACGGCTTCGGCATCTTCCTCATGCGCCAGTACGCGCTGCAGGCCGTACCGGACAGCCTGGTGGAGGCCGCGCGGACCGACGGCGCGAACACCGCCCGCATCTACTGGAACGTCGTGCTGCCGGCGCTGCGACCGGGCATGGCCGTGCTGGCACTGCTGACGTTCATGCTCAACTGGAACGAGTTCTTGTGGCCGCTGCTCGTGCTCGATGCCGACAACCCGACCGTCCAGGTCGCGATCCGGCAGCTGCAGCAGAGCAACTACAGCGCGGACTTCGCGATGCTCTTCACCGGCACGCTGATCTCGATCCTGCCGCTCGTGGTGATCTTCGTGGCGTTCGGGAAGCAGATCATCGGCGGGATCATGGAAGGCGCGGTCAGGCAGTGACGACTCAGGGGCAGGTGGCGCCGCGGGAGCGTTCGTCGGGGTGGCTGGCGTTTCCGGCAGGGTTCCGGTGGGGGGCCGCGACCGCGGCGTACCAGATCGAGGGCGCGGTCGACGAGGACGGCCGCGGCCCGTCGATCTGGGACACGTTCTGCCGCGTCCCCGGAGCGGTCGCCGGCGGTGACACCGGCGACGTGGCCTGCGACCACTACCACCGCTTCCGTGAGGACGTGAAGCTCATGGCCGACCTCGGCCTGTCCGCCTACCGGTTCTCGGTGGCGTGGCCGCGGGTGCAGCCGGACGGGCGACGCGTCAACCAGGCGGGGCTGGACTTCTACCGCCGGCTCGTCGACGAGCTCCGCGACCACGGCATCGAGCCGTGGGCGACCCTCTACCACTGGGACCTGCCACAGGCGCTGGAGGACGCCGGCGGCTGGCCGGTGCGCGACACCGCCGGGCGGTTCGCCGACTACGCCACGGCCGTCCACCGGGCGCTCGGCGACCGGGTGGACCGGTGGATCACCGTCAACGAGCCGTGGTGCGCCGCGTTCCTCGGGTACGGCTCCGGGGTCCACGCGCCCGGCCGGCGCGACCCGGTCGCGGCCGTCCGCGCCGCCCACCACCTCCTGCTCGGACACGGCCTGGCCACCCGGGCGCTGCGGGCGGCCGCACCGGACGCCGAGGTCGGCACCACACTCAACCTCTACGCGGTCAGCCCGGCGGGACCGGGGGAGGCGGACGCGGACGCGGCCCGGCGCATCGACGGGCTGATGAACCGGTTCTTCCTCGACCCGCTGCTGCGTGGGCGCTACCCGACCGACGTCGTGGCCGACCTCGCCGGCGTGACCGGCTTCGACCACGTCCGGGACGGCGACCTGGCGGTGATCGCCACGCCGACGACGTTCCTGGCGGTCAACTACTACAGCCGGCACGTGGTGGCCGCGCCGCCGGACGGTGCACGGCCGGACCGCCCGGGAACCCCCTCGCCGTGGCCGGGCAGCGAGGGCGTCCGGTTCGTCGGCCGCGGCCTGCCCACCACGGCCATGGGCTGGGAGATCGACCCGGGTGGGCTGACCGAGACGCTGCTGCGGCTGCACCGGGAGTACCCGCCCCTGCCGCTGTACGTCACCGAGAACGGGGCGGCGTTCGAGGACGTGGTCGGCCCCGGCGGGGTCGTGGAGGATCCCGACCGGATCCGGTTCCTCGCCGCCCACCTGCGGGCCGGGCACGAGGCGATCGCGGCCGGGGTGCCGCTGCGGGGATACTTCGTGTGGTCGCTGCTGGACAACTTTGAGTGGGCGCACGGCTACCGGGCCAGGTTCGGCCTGGTCCGGGTGGACTACCCGACCCAGCGGCGGATCCCGAAGGCCAGCGCCCGGTGGTACGCCCAGGTGATCCGGGACAACGGGTTGATGGTAGGCGTCGCGGACGAGAAGGGGGGTACGGCATGAGCACGCGGCGCACCCGCCCCACGCTGGACGAGGTGGCGGCCCTGGCGGGAGTGGGGCGCGGGACCGTCTCCCGGGTCATCAACGGGTCGGCACACGTCAGCCCGCGGGCGCGGGCCGCGGTGGAGCGGGCGATCGCCCAGCTGGGGTACGTGCCGAACCGGGCGGCCCGCGCGCTGGTCACCCGGCGCACCGACTCGGTGGCGCTGGTGGTGTCCGAGTCGGAGGAGCGGGTCTTCGCCGAACCGTTCTTCGCCGGGATCGTGCGCGGCATCAGCTCCGCGCTGCACGACACGCCGATGCAGCTGTGGCTGGCCATGGCCCAGTCGCGCGCCGAGCGGGAGCGGGTCGAGCACCACCTGACCAGCCAGCATGTCGACGGTGTGCTGCTGCTGTCACTGCACGACGACGACCCCCTGCCGACCCTGCTGGAGGCGCGGGGGTTGCCCACGGTGCTCGGGGGCCGGCCGGCCTGGATGCTCCGCGGCCGGCCGGGCACCGGGGGCGACACCGCGCCGGAGCCGCTGTGGTTCGTCGATATCGACAACGTCGCCGGCGGCCGGCTGGCCGTGGAGCACCTGCTGGCCCGTGGGTGCCGCCGGGTGGCGACCATCGCCGGTCCGCAGGACATGGGCGCCGGGCACGCCCGGCTGACCGGCTACCGCGAGGCGTGGACGCGGGCGGGCCACGCGGTCGACGAGACCCTGGTCGCCTACGGTGACTTCAGCGAACCCAGCGGTGCGGCGGCCATGCGCGAGCTGCTGGCCCGCCACCCGGACCTGGACGGCGTGTTCGCCGCCTCCGACCTCATGGCCGCGGGCGCCCTGCGGGTGCTGCGCGAGGCCGGCCGGAGGGTGCCCGAGGACGTGGCCGTGGTGGGGTTCGACGACTCGACGGTGGCCCGGCAGACCACGCCGCCGCTGACGACCGTGCACCAACCGGTGGAGGAGATGGGTCGGCAGATGGCCCGGCTGCTGCTGGCCCGCATCCGGGGCGAGCAGCCCGAGCGACCGTACGTGCTGCTCGACCCCCACCTGGTGGTGCGCAGGTCGGCCTGAACGGCGCCGGGCGGGCGCACCACCGGCGCCTCAGGTGCCGGCCGGTTGCCGGGGGAGGGCGCCCCAGGGCGCCGCGGGCGCGGGTCGGTTCCCCGGCGGGGCGCCACCGGTGGCGCCTTACGCGCCGGTCGGGTCCCGGCGCAGGGTGTTGCCCTGCTGCACCCGCGTGAGCAGGTCGTG
>DATGOE010000197.1:0-4306 GCA_035306365.1 Natronosporangium sp.
TCAGCCTGCTCGGGCTCGGCGGCTACCGCCTGCTCCCCACGTGACGCCGGTCGGCTGGGCGTGGCCAGTGGTCACGCGCTACCACACCGGCCGCGTGATCGCGCGCCCGTCCACAGCCGCGGCCACCATCCACAGTCGCGCCGCGTTGACCACCCGCCGGGGGCCTCACCGGCCAGTGTGGATGCCGTGACACAGGTGACGCAGGCGGTCGGGGCGTACGGCGAGCGGCTGGCGGCCCGGCATCTTCGCGAGGCCGGGCTGGTGCTGCTGGACCGCAACTGGCGCTCCCGGACCGGTGAGATCGACATCATCGCCCGGGACGGCGACGTGCTGGTCTTCTGCGAGGTCAAGACCAGGAGAGGGCTCGGGTTCGGGTCGCCGGCCGAGGCGGTGGACGGGCGCAAGGTCGCCCGGCTCCGGCGGCTGGCAGCCGAATGGCTGGCGCAGTCCCGGGTTCGGCCGCGGGAGGTCCGGTTCGACGTGGTGAGCGTGCTCACGCCCCACCGCGGCGCCCCGACGGTCGAGCACGTGCGAGGTGCCTTCTGATGAGCTACGCGAAGGTCTGGTCCGCCGGGCTCGTCGGCGTGCGGGGGCACCTGGTGGAGGTGGAGGTGGACATCGCCAACGGGCTGCCCCTCGTGGTGCTCTCCGGCCTGCCCGACACCGCGGTGAACGAGGCGCGGGACCGGGTCCGCGCGGCCATCGTCAACTCCGGCGGCACCTGGCCCAGCCGGCGGATCACGGTCAACCTCCTCCCGGCGGCGTTGCCCAAGCACGGCACCAGCTTCGATGTCGCCGTCGCCTGCGGCGTGCTCGCCGGTGCCGGTGAGCTGCCGCCGGCCGGGCTCGACCGGGTGCTGCTCATCGGTGAGCTCGGCCTCGACGGCACCGTCCGGCCCGTCCGCGGCGTGCTGCCGATGGTGCACGCGGCCGCCCGCAGTGGCCTTGGGCGGGTGATCGTGCCGGTGGCCAACGCCGCCGAGGCGGCCCTGGTGCCCGGGGTGACCGTGCGCGCGGTCGACACGCTGCGGAGACTGACCGGGTTCCTGCTCGGGCGGGACCGGCTGCTCGATCCCCCGGCCCGGCCGGCACCGGTGGACGAGACCGGGCCCGACCTCGCCGACGTGGTCGGCCAGGCGAAGGGCCGGCGGGCGCTCGAGGTCGCCGCCGCCGGCAACCACCACATGGCCATGATCGGCCCGCCCGGCGCGGGAAAGACCATGCTCGCCCAGCGCCTCCCGTCGATCCTGCCGGAGCTGGACGACGAGGCGGCGCTGGAGGTGACGGCGCTGCAGTCGGTGGCCGGTGTGCTGCCCGAGGGCGCACCGCTTCGCCGGCGACCGCCGTTCCAGGCACCCCACCACACCGCCAGCGTGGCGGCGCTGGTGGGCGGCGGCTCGGGCCTGGCCCGACCCGGGGCCCTGTCCCTGGCCCACCGGGGCGTGCTGTTCCTCGACGAGGCACCCGAGTTCAGTCCGAGAGCGCTGGAGGCGCTGCGCCAGCCGCTGGAGGAGGGTGTGGTGAGCCTGCGCCGCGCCCACGGCGTGACCGACTTCCCCGCCCGGGTCCAGCTGGTGCTGGCGGCGAACCCGTGCCCGTGCGCGAAGCCGTCCGGAGACCCGGCCTGCGAGTGCACCCCGCTGGTGCGCCGGCGCTACCTCGGCCGCCTGTCCGGCCCGCTGATGGACCGGATCGACGTGCACGTCAGCCTGGCCCCGCTCTCCTCCGCGCAGTTGCTGGACGACCGGGCGCTGGTGGAGCCGTCGGAGGTGGTGGCCGAACGGGTGGTGAAGGCACGCGCCGCGGCCGCGGCCCGGTGGGTGGAGTACGGCTGGCGGTGCAACGCCGAGGCGTCGGGTGCGGTGCTCCGCTCGCCCCGGTGGCGGCTGCCGGCGCGGATCCTCGCGCCGTTGCGCCGTGCCCTGGACACCGGCGCTCTCTCGGCGCGGGGATATGACCGCATTATCCGACTTGCCTGGACCGTCGCAGACCTGGACGGTCGCGACCGGCCGGACGCGGGTGACGTCCACGAGGCCACCGAGCTACGGACGGGCATGTCATGGTGAGCGCTGGCCACACGGCGCGGGAGGAGGCCCGGCTGGCGCGGGTCGCGCTCGGATGGTTGGCCGAGCCGGGTGACCTGCGCCTGTGGATGCGGGTGCACGAGCACGGTCCCGTGCGGGTGCTCCAGGAGCTGGCCGACGGCGAGCGGGAGCGGATCGTCCGCCGAGCAGCCGACGGTCCGCTCGGCGACGGCATCGCGGGCGACTGCGGCGGCGTCCGTGGCGGCCCACCGGGCGACCGCGGCGCCGGCCCGGATGACCCGCCCTCCTTGGCCGACCTTCGCCGGCTGGCCGAGCGGACGCTGGCGGCGGCTGGGCGCCTCGGTGCCCGGGCGGTCATCCCCGAGGACGAGGAGTGGCCGCACCGGCTGGACCAGCTCGTCACCATCTGCGACCCCACCGGCCGCGACCCGATCGAGCGGGACGCGGCGCCGCCGCTGTGCCTGTGGGTACGCGGGCCGTGGCGGCTGGACGAGGCGCTGGACAGTTCGGTCGCGGTGGTCGGGGCGCGGGCCGCCACCAGCTACGGCATCCACGTGGCGCGGGAGATCGGGTACGGGCTGGCCGAGCGGGAGTGGACGGTGGTGTCCGGCGGTGCGTTCGGGGTGGACGCGTACGCCCACCGGGGGGCGCTGGCGGCCGGCGGCGTGACCGTGGCGGTGCTCGCCTGCGGGATCGACCGGGCGTACCCGGCCAGCCACGCCGGGCTCTTCGACCAGATCGCCGAGGAGGGTCTGCTGGTCAGCGAGTGGCCGCCGGGCGCGGAGCCGTTCCGGCACCGGTTCCTCATCCGCAACCGCGTCATCGCCGCGATGGCCTGCGGGACGGTGGTGGTGGAGGCGTCGGCGCGCAGCGGATCGCTGGCGACCCTGCGCCGGGCCGGGCAGCTCGGCCGCCACCGGATGGCCGTGCCCGGACCGGTCACCTCGGCGATGTCGGTCGGGTGCCACGAGCAGCTGCGCGACCCCGAGGTGCACCTCGTGACCGGCGTGCCCCACATCCTGGACCTGGTGGGGCGGATCGGCACCGACCTGGCGGTGCCGGCGCGTGGGCCGCGGCACCCCCGCGACGAGCTGGGTCCGGTCGAGCAGCGCCTGCTGGAGGCGTTGCTGGTGCGCAAGCCACTGCCGACCGAGACGGTGGCGGCCCGGGCCGGCGTCGGCATCCGCGACGCCATGCGGCTGCTTCCCGACCTCGCCGACCGGGGGCTGGCCCGGCGGCGCGGCGACGGATACGTGCTCGTCCGGGACACCGGCCGGTCGGAGGCGGACCCGGGCCCGGCCCCGGGGGCGCCATGACCGTCACCGCGTGGCGGCTTGACAGGCCACCGGGCGGCCGGCGAGCGTCTGGCGCGTGGGTTCGGCTACCGAGCAGACGCGTGCGGGGCTGCCGCCAGCGATGCGGTCGGCGGTGGACGGGTTCGCCCGTCACCTGCGTGGCGAGGCCGGCCGCTCCCCGCACACCGTGCGCGCCTACGTCGCCGACGTCGTGTCGCTGCTCGACCACGCCACCCGGATGGGCCGCACCACCCTGGCGGACATCGACCTCACGGTGGTGCGCAGCTGGCTGGCCCGGCGCCGCAGCACGGGCGCGGCCCGGTCGTCGCTCGCCCGGCACGCCGCCGCCGCCCGGACCTTCGGCACCTGGGCCCGCCGCGCCGGACTGACGCCGGTCGACCCGGCGGCCGGACTGGCGGCCGTCCGACCGCAGCGGGGGCTGCCCGACGTCCCCACGCCGGAACAGGCCGCGGCGGTGGTGGAGGCGCCCGGCGAGGAGGCGTCCCCGGTGGTCCTGCGCGACCGCCTGGTGCTGGAGCTGCTGTACGCCACCGCGGTACGTGTCAGCGAGCTGTGCGGGCTGGACCTGGACGACGTCGACCAGGGCCGGCGGCTCGTCCGGGTGATGGGCAAGGGTTCCCGGGAGCGCAGCGTCCCGTACGGACTCCCCGCGGCCCAGGCCCTGGAGGACTGGCTGCGGCTCGGCCGTCCCTGGCTGGCCCGGTCCGACAGTGGCCGGGCGCTGCTGCTGGGCGCCCGCGGCGGCCGGCTCAACCCGACCGTGGCGCGCCGAGTGGTGGCCCGCCACGCCCGGTCCGCCGGAGTCCGGTCGCTGTCGCCCCACGGCCTGCGCCACGCCGCCGCCACGCACCTGCTCGCGGGCGGGGCGGACCTGCGCAGCGTCCAGGAGCTGCTCGGCCACGCCTCGCCGGCGAGCACCCAGATCTACACCCACGTGACGGTGGA
>DATGOE010000198.1:0-27499 GCA_035306365.1 Natronosporangium sp.
ACGGGCCGTGATCGAGGCGACCGCCAAGGAGAGGGGGATCACCGAGGGCAAGATAAAAGCCAAGATCGAGGAGATGGCCAAACGCGGGCTGATCCGGGAGGACACGAAGGAGGCGGCGCACGAGGTGCGCCACTTCGGGAACGAGATGGCGCACGGGGACTTCGTCTACGAGGTGGTCCCCGACGAGGCTGCCGACATCCTCGACCTCATGGACGAGGTGCTTGCCGAGGTGTACCAGTCCCGGAAGAAGGTGGAGCGAGTGCGCGAGCGCCGGAAGGCGCGGGAGGAGCAGCAGAAGCAGGAGCAGAGCATCGACGCGGTCACGTAGTCGAGTCCCACCCGGCCGTTACCCTCAGCCCCGTGATCGAAACCCGTTACGGATACCGCGCCTTCGTGCAGCCCGACCTCTTCGTCAGGGGCGTCTCGATCTACCTCGGTCACGCCACCGACGGACGCATCACCCGGATCGCGGTCCCGACCAAGCTGGAGTGGGTCGACGTCGACCCGGACCAGACTCCGCCGGACCGGGTCGACCCGTGGCTCCGCCTGCCGGATAACGTGGCCACGCCGCTGCTCGACGCGCTCGCCGGTCACTACGGCGGGCACACCGATCTGCGAACGCCCCGGCAGGACTACGAAGCCGAGCGGGCCCGGGTGGACAAGCTGATTGACCGGCTCAGCTCGCCGGCGCTCGTACGCTGACCGGGCGCTCCTCCTCGGGTCAGCATCGGCTAGGGCCGCTTGAAGATCCCGTGGGTGCCGACCCGCCGCCAGATCACGTGACGCTTGCCGCGGATCTTCTCGGGGCCAAACTCGAAGGTGGCACGACCGTCCGGCGCCCAGGTCATCTCATACACACCGGCGGTGCCCTGCACCCTCTTGACGCGCAGGCCGGGCCGCAGCGGCCGGTTGGCGTCCAGGTCCTCGGCAAGCTGTCGCACGGCTGCCTTGGACCGCTCGACCTGCTTCTCGGTCAGCCGTTCGAGGTCCCGCTGGAACCCCGGGTCCTGGGCGTCGAACGTGGGTGCCACGAGAAAAAAAGCGTACGCTAGGGTGTTACTAGGCTCGGTGTCCGGAAAGAGCTGATCAGATGAGCGGCGGCTAGGCTGATCGGACAAAAGTCACCGCGACGATCAGGCGGCGGCCCTGGCCTTCGCCTCTGCGTGCACCCGGTCGACCCAGGCCAGGAACTCCTCCGTCGTCATGGTGCCGACGAGCCGGCCCTCGGCGATCGCTTCGTCGGCTTCCCGCTCGCCGCGCTGCCACTCGTCGGTCCAGTACCACGCCTGGTCGGGGTTGGCGACGACGTTCACGAGCCGGTTGACGGCGTCCTCCATCCGCTCCGTTGCACGCAGGTGCTTGACCACCGCCAACACCTCTCCCGCGGCCGCACCGACGAGCACGACAGCCAAAAAGATCAACAACAGCTCAACGAGCATCGCCGTGCACCCCGCGCTCCCATCGTTCCTGCCCCCATGATGCGCATAGCGAGTCAACTACCGCTAGAGGGGTGGCCGACTTTAAATCGTGCACTTTTCGCACGTGAGTGGGATTTGTCCCCTACCGGGTGAACGCGGATAGGGGGCCGACGGCAGCGGCTGCCACCGGCCCCCGCCTCGACAGGACGGGCTACAGGTAGGGCGTCCAGCCGTCGAGCGCCCCGGTCAGCAGTTCGACGAAGCCCTCCAAGGCGTAGGTCGCCGCGAAGCAGTCGCCGGCGGTCGAGTCACTGCAGTCGACCTGCTCGTAGGTGTCCCACGCCTGCTGGACCTGACGGGCCGCGTCGACCGTCTCCCGCACCAGGCTCGCGATCTCGTCCGGCGGCTCCCCGAGGTACGTCGGCGTGCCCTCCTTGAGACGGGCGTGGGTCAGAACCCGGGCGATGTCCTCGGCCTTCTCCTCGAGGCTCCGGTAGACGTCGTCGCACATGTCCACCGTGTCGGAGTCGAGGCAGATCTCCACCTTCTGCTTGAGCAGGTCGCCCCACTCGCGCACGTGGGGCCTGAGCAGCGCCGCCCAGTCCTCGACCGGTGCGGTCTTCGGCGTGGGAGACGCGGTCGGCGCGGAGGCCACGGACTCCTCCCCCGTGGTGTCCCCGCCGCAACCGGCGACCGCGAGGACGAAGGCAGCCGCCAGGGCCGTGATGGTGTTGCGCACGGTCGCTCCTCTCCGGGGAGATTGTGGGTGGACGCCCGCTCGACTGCTGTCCGCCAGCCGACAGCGGGCGCAGGGCTGTGAGCCGTTCGCCCCCGCCCGTTGGCTCACCAGCTCCCGGTACCGGATCGGCGCCGCCGCACGTGTGCCGGCACGGCGAGGTCCGGTGTGGCCTGTCCGCGGGCGCTCGGGCCCGGGTCACCGGAAGCCGACCCGGCGCACCATCGCGGATCGACGGTGGTGGTGGCGGGAACGACGTAGCGTGACAGGCATGTCGCCGTCGGCCCGCCCGCCCCGGCGGCGGTGGTTGGCCGCCGCCGGGGCGGCCGTCGGGCTCGCGGCGGCCGCGGCCTGGGCGGCCTGGCCGGACCGGCCCGGCCACACGACCGTGGCCGAGGTCGTGCCGGTCGGACCTGAGGACGACGGGACGCCGGTCCACCTGGAGACCACCCTCTACCTGCCCGACGGTGCGTCCGCCGCCGACCCGGTGCCGGCGGTGCTGCTCGCCCACGGGTACGGCGGCACCAGGGACACCGTCGCGGCGGCCGCGGCCGAGCTGGCCCGGCGCGGGTACGCGGTCCTCACCTGGACCGCCCGCGGCTTCGGCGCCAGCGGCGGGCGGATCCACCTCAACCATCCCGACTACGAGGTGCGGGACGCGCGCCTGCTGCTGGACCGGCTGGCCGTCCGGCCGGAGATCCGCACCGACCGTCCCGGTGACCCGCACGTGGGGGTGGTGGGCGGCTCGTACGGGGGAGCGCTGGCGCTGCTGCTCGCCGCGTACGACCACCGGGTGGACGCCGTCGTGTCCATGACCGCCTGGCACGACCTGGCCGACGCGTTCCTGCCCGAGTCCAGCGGAGGCGCCGCCGTCGACGGCGTGTTCCAGCGGGCCTGGGCGGCGCTGTTCTTCGGCGCCGCGACGGCCGGACCGGGCGCGCTCGCCGGCCCGGCCGGCGGCGACGCGGCCGCACCGGGTCCGGCGCCGCTGGACCGGTCGCCCGTCGAGGAGTCGCCGGTCGAGCGGGTGCCCGCCGACCGGTCGGCCGAGCGGGCGCCCGCCGAGCGGACGCCTGCCGCCGCCTGCGGCCGGTTCGCCGCCGACCTGTGCGAGGCGTACCGCCGGGTGGCCGAGACCGGCCGCGGCGACCCGGCCACCGTGGCCCGGCTGCGGGAGTCCAGCCCCGCCGGCGTGCTCGACCGCGTCCGCGCGCCGACCCTGCTCATCCAGGGAACGGCCGACAGCCTGTTCCCGCTGTCGCACGCGGACGCCAACGCGGCCGGGATCGCCGCCACCGGCACCCCGGTACGGGTGGCGTGGTTCACCGGCGGCCACGACGGCGGGCCGGGGCCGGCGTCCGAACGGGAGCGGCTGCGCCGGCTGACCGCCGGGTGGCTGGACCACTACGTCGCCGGCACCGCCGGCCGGCCGTCGCAGGAGTTCACCTGGTCGCGGATCTCGGGTTTCAGTACGGCGGGCCGGGGCGTCACCACGACCGGGTACGCCGCGGAGGCGTACCCGGGACTGGGCGGGGAGCGGCGGCTGGCGGTCGAGGTCGCCGGAGCGCCACAGGTGGTGGTCCACCCGCCGGGCGGGCAGCCGGCCGCCCTGTCCTCGCTGCCGTCGGCCACCGGGCTCGCCTCGTTCGTCAACGGCGTGGTCACCGACGTGCCGGGACAGCACGCGCGGTTCGAGTCCGCACCGCTGGCCGCACCGGTGGAGGTGGTGGGCGCGCCGACGGTACGGCTGCGGGTGGCGTCCCCGACCGGGGAGGCGGTGCTGTTCGTCAAGCTCTACGACGTCGATCCGGACGGGGTGGCGACCCTGCCCGCGGGCCTGGTGGCACCGGTGCGGCTGTCCGGGCTGCCCGCGGACCTGTCCCGGGCCGCGCCGGTCACGGTCCGGCTGCCGGCGGTGACCCGCCGGATCGAGGCCGGCCACACGGTGCGGCTCGTGGTGGCGACCTCGGACCAGGCGTACGCCACCGGCACCGCCCTGGCGGTCCACCGGGTCGCCGCCGACGGCCCGGTCGTCCTGCCCGCGGTGGCCGGGACACCGCTGGCCGGCCCGGAGGTGGTGTGGCGACGGGTGCTGGCCGGGGTGGTGGCGGTGATCGCCGTGGGGGTGGCCGGGGCGGTCGGCGTGGCCCGGCTGCGCCGGGGCCACGCCGACCGCCCCGCACCTGCCGACGCGCCGCCGCTGGTGGTGCGCGGGCTGCGGAAGGAGTACCCGGGCGGGCTCGCCGCCGTCGACGGGGTGGACGTCACCGTCGAGGCGGGACAGGTGGTGGGCCTGCTCGGTCCCAACGGCGCCGGGAAGACCACCATCCTGCGGATGGTGCTCGGCCTGGTCCGGCCCAGCGGCGGGGAGGTGCGGCTGTTCGGGCACCGGGTGTCGCCGGGCGCGCCGGTGCTGTCCCGGGTCGGGGCGCTGGTCGAGGGACCCGGGCTCCTGCCGCACCTGTCCGGCCGGGAGAACCTCATCGCCTACTGGCGTGCCACGGGCCGTCCGGCGAGGGACGCCCGGATGACGGAGGCGGTGCGGATCGCCGGCCTCGGCGACGCCATCGACCGCAAGGTGCGCACCTACAGCCACGGCATGCGGCAGCGCCTGGCGGTGGCACAGGCGATGCTGGGCCTGCCGGACCTGCTGCTGCTCGACGAGCCGACCGACGGTCTCGACCCGCCGCAGATCGCCCAGATGCGGCGGATGCTGGCGCGCTACGCCGCGGGTGGGCGCGCGGTCCTGCTCTCCTCGCACCTGCTGGCCGAAGTGGAGCAGACCTGCACCCACGTGGTGGTGATGGACAAGGGCCGGGTGGTGGCCGCCGGACCGGTCGGGGAGGTGGTCGGCGAGTCCGGCACCGTGAGCCTCGCGGTCTCCGACCCGGACGCCGCGACCCGCGTCCTGGCCGGCCTCGCCGGCGTCCGCGGCGTCGTGGCCGACGGTGGCGGTCTGGTGGTCGACGTCGACGGGCTGCCGCGGGCGGACCTGGTGGCCGCGCTGGTGCGGGCCGGCGTGGGGGTCGAGCGGGTGGCCGCCCGGCGCCGGCTGGAGGACGCGTTCCTCACCCTGGTCGGGGAGGACACGACCGGGAGCGGGGACCGGTGAGCGGGCGCGTCCGCCCCCGGCCGCGACGCGACGGGCGGGCACCCGGGTACCGGCCGGCCCGGACCCTGACGGTCGCCGCGGAGTGGCGGCGGCAGGCCGGCCGGCGCCGCACCCGGCTCATCCTCACCGTCCTGGTGGCGCTGCCCCTGGTGATGCTCGCGGCGTTCCAGCTCGGCGGCGACGGCGACGAGGAGCCGGGGCCGTCCGGCGGCCGGTTCTCCAGCATGGTGGACCTCGCCACCACCGGCGGGCTCAACTTCGCCCTCTTCACGGTGTTCGTGTCCTCCGGGTTCCTGCTGGTGGTCGTGGTGGCGGTCGTCTTCGGCGACCCGGTGGCGAGCGAGGCGGGCGGGGGGTCGCTGCGCTACCTGCTGGCGGCTCCGGTGCCGCGCGGCCGCCTGCTGGCGACGAAGGCGGTGGTGGCCGGCCTGACCAGCGTTCTTGCGATGCTCACGCTGACCGGCACGGCGCTGCTGGCCGGGACGCTGCGGTACGGGTGGCACCCGCTGCGCAGCACGGTCGCCGCCGAGCTGTCGCCGGGCGAGGGGTTGGTGCGGCTGCTGCTCGTCCTGTGCTACCTCGCGGTGAGCCTGCTGGCGGTGGCGGCGGTGGCGTTCCTGCTGTCGGTGTCGACGGAGGCGCCGCTGGGCGCGGTCGGGGGCGCGGTCCTGCTGTTCATCGTCTCGAGCATCCTGGACGAGATCACGGCCCTGGGCAGCGTGCGGACGTTCCTGCCGACCCACTTCTCCGACGCCTGGCTGGGTCTGTTGTCCACTCCGCTCGACCTGGACGGCGCGGTGCGGGGGGCGACCTCGGCGCTGGGTTACGGCGCCGCGCTGTTCGCGCTGGCCTGGTGGCGGTTCCTCCGCCGGGACGTCACCAGTTGACGCCGCACGTGGCGCCGCACGGCCAGGTGGCGCCGCACAGCAGGTCACGCGCCACGGCGGCGCGTCGCACCGCCCCGCTCCGTGCCGCCGGGCACGTGCCGGGCGCCCGACTTGCCCGGATGGGATGCGGTGCCGCCGCGGGGGCACGGGCCCTGGCACCCATGATCGACCGCCCGGGTAGGATCGGCTGCCAGAACTGAACACACGCTCATCCAGAGGGGTCGAGGGACCGGCCCGATGACGCCCCGGCAACCACCGTGCGGGACTCACCGCCGAGGCCGCGCACGGCAGGTGCCAACTCCGACCCGCGTCACGCGGGAAAGATGAGAGGAAGGCTTCGGCATGACCATCGCCGTACCCGTCTCCAGCCCTGCCCGTACCCTGGTGTGCCGCGGCTGCGGCGCGGAGCACCCGCTCGGACCCGACCACGCCTGTCACCACTGCCTCGGCCCGCTCGAGGTCGGGTACGACCCGGCCGCCCTGCGGGCGGTGACCCGCGAGCAGATCACCGCCGGACCGCCGAACCTGTGGCGGTATGCGCCGCTGCTGCCGGTCGGGCAGGACCCGGCGCAGCGGGTGAGCCTGGACCCCGGGTTCACCCCGCTGGTGCCGGCGCCGGCGCTCGCCGCCGAGGTGGGCGTGCGGGGACCGCTGTGGGTCAAGGACGACTCGGCCAACCCCACCCACTCGTTCAAGGACCGGGTGGTCTCGGTGGCGCTCACCGCCGCCCGTGCGATGGGTTTCACCAGGTACGCGTGCGCCTCCACCGGCAACCTGGCCAACTCGGTGGCCGCGCACGCCGCCCGCGCCGGTGCGGAGTCGGTGGTGTTCATCCCCGCCGACCTGGAGGCGGCCAAGGTGGTCACCACCGCCGTGTACGGGGGCGCGCTGGTGGCGGTCGACGGGACGTACGACGACGTCAACCGGCTGTGCAGCGAGCTGGTGGAGTCCGACGAGCTCGGCGACACCGCCTTCGTCAACGTCAACCTCCGACCCTTCTACGCCGAGGGGTCGCGCACCCTCGCCTTCGAGGTGGCCGAGCAGCTCGGCTGGCGGATCCCGGCGCAGGTGGTCGTGCCGATGGCCAGCGGGGAGCTGCTGACCAAGGTGGACAAGGGTTTCACGGACCTGGTGGAGGCGGGGCTGGCGGAACCACCCGCGGGCGGCTGGCGGGTGTTCGGCGCCCAGTCCGCCGGCTGCCAGCCCATCGTGACCGCGCTGCACGCCGGGGTCGACGAGGTGACGCCGGTGAGGCCGACCGGCATCGCGCGGTCGCTCAACATCGGCGACCCGGCCGCGGGCAGGTACGCGTTGGCCGCGGTGCGCCGCACCGGCGGGTGGATGGAGGCGGCCGACGACGACGAGATCCGCGCCGGGATCCGGCTGCTGGCGCGCACCACGGGCATCTTCGCCGAGACCGCCGGCGGGGTCACCGTGGCGGTGCTGCGCAAGCTGGTGGCGTCCGGCCGGCTGGACCCGGATGCCGAGACCGTGGTGCTCAACACCGGCGAAGGGCTCAAGACGCCGGACGCGGTGGCGGGCACGGTCGGGCCGACCCACCGGGTACGGCCGTCGCTGCGCTCGGCCCGGGAGGCCGGGCTGCTCGGGTGACGCCGCGCGCGGTCACCGGGTGCGGGCGTCCGGTCGTCGACTCTCGGTGATCCCGTGCCTTCGTACCGTGGGATACACCCGCGGGAGGTATTGACGGGTTCGCCGTTTCGGCGAAGGATGCTTCGTGCGGGAGGGTGCGCCGCCGCAGGACCGGACGAAGCTTGGTGACAGGCACACGGCCTCTGTGGAGGCGGTAGCGTCCACGGGGGTCTGAACCCCCGGTCTGTTTGCCCGGCGCGTAGGCGCCGTGTGGCGCACCCTCCCGACCACACCGTCCCCGGCAGTCCGGTCCTCCTGTCGACCGCCTGCCCCATCCTGCGCGCGGCGCGTGCGGCCGCGGGGTGCCGGGGACGGTCAAGTCGGCGGTGGTTCCGGGTCCTCGCGGTCCACGTCCGGGTGGAGGGAGAAGAACAGGGAGTACGCCGCCCCGCCCGGGCTCGGCGGCCGGGCGGCCAGCTCCTCGAACAGCGCCGCGACCCGGCCGGTCACCTCCGCGTACTCCTCGTCGGTCAGGCGGAGGCCCAGCCGGGACATCCGCACCCGCTCGGTGTCCCTGATCCGCCGGTACTCCTCCAGGAACGCGTCGACCATGTCCCGCCCCACCCCGGGCGTCTCCAGCCGCCACGACTTGCCGGTGGCCAGGTACGGGATCTCGCGCGTGCCGCGGGGTCCGCGGCGGGGCGGCTGGGGCGCGAGGAAACCGGTGGCCACCAGCTTACGGACGTGGTAGAGGGACGTACCCGGGTTGAGCTCCAGGCGCCGGGCGATCTCGCGGTTGGTGTGCGGCTCGTCCAGGCACACCCGCAGGATCCGCAGCCGGAGGCTGGACGCCAGCGCCTTTGCCTCGGCCTCGGTCGCGGGGCGTCGGGGCGTGCCGTACATGCTGGCAGGATAACCGGTTGACTTTTCTCAACCGGAATGTCACTGTGGCGGTCATGCGACGTCAACCCCGTCTCGGCCTGCTGCACGACCACGACTACCGGCAGCTGTTCGCCTCCACCACGGTCAGCCAGTTCGGCGTCCACGTCACCCAGCTCGCGATCCCGCTGGTCGCGATCGTCACCCTGGGCGCCGGCCCGTTCGAGGTGGGGCTGCTGACCGCCCTGGAGACCCTCCCGTTCCTGCTGGTGGGGTTGCCGGCCGGGGCGTGGGTGGACCGGATGCGGCGCCGCTCGGTCCTCATCGCCGGGGACGTCGGCCGGGCGGTGCTGCTGCTGACCATCCCGCTGGCGTGGTGGCAGGACGTGCTGACGATCTGGCAGCTCTACGCGGTCGGGTTCCTGGTCGGCGTGCTGACGGTCTTCTTCGAGGTGGCGTACCAGAGCTACCTGCCGCACCTGGTCGGGCGGGACAACCTCGTGGAGGGCAACGCCAAGCTGGAGTCCATGCGGGCGGTCGCGCAGGTCGGCGGTCCGGCGCTGGCCGGACAGCTCATCCGGCTGCTCACCGCTCCGGTGGCGCTGCTGGTGGACGCGCTGGCGATGGGCGCCTCGGCCCTGTTCGTCGCGCGGATCCGCAAGCGGGAGCCGAAGCCGGAACGCCGGCCCGACGCCAACCTGCTGCGGGAGATCGGCGAGGGGCTGCGGTTCGTGCTGGGTCACCGGCTGCTGCGGGCCATCGCCGCCTGCACCGGCTCGTTCAACCTCTTCGCGGGCGCGTACGGCGCGATGCTCATCATCTTCCTGCAACGGGTCGTAGGGGCAGACGCCGGCGAGATCGGCCTGGTGTTCACCATCACCGGCTCCGGGGGCCTGCTCGGCGCGTTCCTGGCCCGCCGGTTCGCGGCCTGGGTCGGCCAGGGGCCGGCGATCTGGCTGTCCGTCGCGGTGAGCGCACCCTTCGGCCTGCTCATGCCGCTGGTGGCGGCCCCAGGATGGCGGTTGTGGGTGGCCGCGGCCGGTGGCTTCGTCGTCTCCGTCGGGGTCGTGGTCTACAACGTCACCCAGGTCAGCTTCCGCCAGGGCCTGACCCCCGACCACCTGCTCGGCCGGATGAACGCCACCATGCGGTTCCTGGTCTGGGGCACCATGCCGCTGGGTGGGCTGCTCGGTGGCGTGCTCGGCGAGTGGCTCGACGTCCGCAGCGCCCTGCTCATCGGCGCGCTGGGGACCTGTGTCGCCTTCCTGCCGGTGTTCCTGTCGCCGCTACGGTCGATGCGCACGCTCCCGACCCAACCCGACGAGACCCGGCCGGGCGTGCCCGCGACCACGTGAGGCCCGGCCGGACCGACGCCCCTCTTCCTGGCGGTGGCCCGAGCGGGCAAGATGGGCGGCATGACGGACAACCCGCTCTACACCGCCCACGCAGAGACCCTGACCCGGGCCCTGAACGCGATCGCGGAACGTGACTACTGGACGCCGTACCCGGAGTCGCCCAGCCCCCGGGTGTACGGAGAGACCGCCGCGGCCGACGGCAAGGCGGCGTTCGAGGCGTACCTCGGCCGGCCGTTCCCGCTCGACCAGCCCGGCGACCGCGTCACCACCGAGACGAGCCCGTTCGGGATCCGGCTGGACGTCGCCTACCCCCACACCGACGTGGACACACTCATGGCGGCGGCCACCGCGGCGATGCCCGCCTGGCGCGACGCCGGGCCGAAGACCCGCGCCGGCGTGTGCCTGGAGATCCTCTCCCGCCTGCACCGGCACGTCTTCGAGCTGGCCAACGCGGTGCACGCCACCACCGGCCAGGCGTTCGTCATGGCGTTCCAGGCCGGCGGGCCGCACGCGCTGGACCGGGCCCTGGAGGCGGTGGCGTACGCGTACGCGGAGCAGACCCGTCACCCGGAAACGGCGCGGTGGACCAAACCCGGCCGCGGCGAGCCGCTGAGCATGGTCAAGACCTTCCACGTGGTGCCCCGTGGTGTGGCCCTGGTGATCGGCTGCACCACGTTTCCGACGTGGAACTCCTACCCCGGCCTGTTCGCGTCGCTGGCCACCGGCAACCCGGTCGTCGTCAAGCCGCACCCCCGGTCCGTGCTGCCGATGGCGGTCACCGTCCGGTACGCCCGGGAGGTGCTTGCCGAGGCGGGCTTCGACCCGAACCTCGTGCAGCTGGCCGCCGAGGCCCCCGGGGAGCGGGTCGCCGCCACCCTCGCGCGTCGCCCCGAGGTGAAGATCATCGACTTCACCGGCTCCACCGCGTTCGGTGAGTGGCTGGAGGCCAACGCCCGGCAGGCCGTCGTCTACACCGAGAAGGCCGGGGTCAACACGGTGGTGGTGGACTCCACCGACGACTTCGCCGGGATGTGCCGCAACCTCGCCTTCTCGCTGAGCCTCTACAGCGGCCAGATGTGCACCACCCCGCAGAACATCCTGGTGCCCGCCACCGGCATCGCCACCGACCAGGGCCACAAGTCCTTCGACGACGTGGCGGCGGGGATCGCCGACGCGGTCCGGGCGCTGGTGCTGGACGACCCGGCGCGCGGGGTGGAGGTGACCGGGGCGATCGCGGCCGAGGAGACGGTCGCGCGGATCGCGGCGGCACGCGACCACGGCGAGGTGGTGCTCGACTCCCAGGCGCTCAAGCACCCCTCCTACCCGGACGCGCTGGTCCGCTCGCCGCTGATCCTGTCCCAGACCGCCGAGCGGTCCGACACGTTCGACAGCGAATGGTTCGGGCCGATCTCGTTCGTGGTCTCCACCGCCTCCACCGACCAGAGCCTGGAGCTGTTCCGGCGGATCGTGGGCGCGAAGGGTGCGCTGACGGCCTCGGTGTACTCCACCGACGAGCAGGTCCTGGACGCGACCGAGCGGGCGGCACTCGACGTGGGGGTGCACCTGTCGTGCAACCTCACCGGCGGAGTGTTCGTCAACCAGTCCGCGGCCTTCTCCGACTTCCACGCCACCGGTGCCAACCCGGCGGCGAACGCGGCACTGACCGACGGCGCGTACGTGGCCGGCCGCTTCCGCATCGTCCAGAGCCGGCGCCACGCCGACCCGTCCGCCCAGCCCGGCTCGTAGCCGCCGGCGCGGCCGGGAGCCGCCAGCCGGAGCCTGTGATGCGCGCATGGACCGACTGCGATAGCGTGCTGTGCGACGGCCCCCCGACTACTGAAGTGAGGGAAAAGGCGTGGCACAGGGCACTGTCAAATGGTTCAACAACGAGAAGGGCTACGGTTTCATCGCGGTCGACGGGGGGCAGGATGTGTTCGTCCACTTCTCGTCCATCGAGATGGACGGTTACAAGTCGCTTGAGGACGGCCAGCGGGTCGAGTTCGAGGTGACGCGGGGCGAGAAGGGCCCGCAGGCGGAGCGGGTCCGCGTCATCCAGGCGTGACGTGGCCGCCGGGTGCGCCCGACCGGCGGCGCACCCGGACCCGGTCGCCGGCCGCGCACGGGGCGTGCCGTACGGCCCGCCGCGCGGGCGTGCCGGGTGGCGGTCGGTGCCGCCCGCCCCGCCCCGGGGCCGGACCGCACGGGCGCGGGCGTGCCGGCCGGGGCCGGCCACCGGGTGGCGCGCCCGGCAGCCGGCCGTGTCCCGCCACCGGTCCCCCGGCAGGCCGCGTCCGGCGGCGGGCCGGGTCGCGCCGCCGGCTTCGGCGGCTCGCGTGCCGGCCCGGCAGCCGGGCGGATGGGTGGCCGTCCCACGATCACGATGCCCGGACCTACTTGCACTCGACACCGGAGAGTGCTAAACAAGGGTTTGGCACTCGCGGGGCATGAGTGCCAACCAAGGTCGGGGCGGTAGGGTTCACGGCCTCCCGGGTCCTCGGGTGGCACGGGACCGGTCGTCGCGGGCTGTCCGGCCCGGCCAGCGGGCCTCCGTACGGGGCCCGAAGGTGCGTAAGCAGGCGGAGCCGGGGTGCTCCCGGCCCGTGAACGTCCAGGAGGACTACGCCGTATGGCCAAGATGATCGCGTTCAACGAGGAGGCGCGCCGCGGCCTTGAGCGGGGCATGAACCACCTCGCTGACGCCGTAAAGGTGACGCTCGGCCCCAAGGGCCGCAACGTCGTGCTCGAGAAGAAGTGGGGTGCTCCCACCATCACCAACGACGGTGTGAGCATCGCCAAGGAGATCGAGCTCGAGGAGCCCTACGAGAAGATCGGTGCCGAGCTGGTCAAGGAGGTCGCGAAGAAGACCGACGACGTGGCCGGTGACGGCACCACCACCGCCACCGTCCTCGCCCAGGCGCTGGTCAAGGAGGGCCTGCGCAACGTCGCCGCCGGTGCCAACCCGATGGCTCTCAAGCGGGGCATCGAGGCCGCCGTCGCCAGCATGACCGAGGAGCTGGCGAAGATGGCCAAGGACGTCGAGACCAAGGAGCAGATCGCGTCCGTGGCGTCGATCTCCGCCGGGGACGAGAGCGTCGGCAACATCATCGCCGAGGCGATGGACAAGGTCGGGAAGGAAGGTGTCATCACCGTCGAGGAGAGCAACACCTTCGGTCTGGAGCTGGAGCTCACCGAGGGTATGCGCTTCGACAAGGGCTACATCTCGGCCTACTTCGTGACCGACACCGAGCGGATGGAGGCGGTCCTCGAGGACCCGTACATCCTGGTGGCCAACAGCAAGATCTCGGCGGTCAAGGACCTGCTGCCGGTGCTCGAGAAGGTCATGCAGGCCGGCAAGCCGCTGCTGGTCATCGCCGAGGACGTCGAGGGCGAGGCGCTCGCCACCCTGGTCGTCAACAAGATCCGCGGCACGTTCAAGTCGGTGGCGGTGAAGGCCCCCGGCTTCGGCGACCGCCGCAAGGCGATGCTGCAGGACATCGCGATCCTCACCGGCGGCCAGGTCATCAGCGAGGAGGTCGGCCTCAAGCTGGAGAACGTCGGCCTCGACATGCTCGGCCGCGCCCGCAAGGTCGTGGTGACCAAGGACGAGACCACGATCGTCGACGGCATGGGCGACGCCGAGCAGATCAAGGGCCGGATCAACCAGATCCGTACCGAGATCGAGAACAGTGACTCCGACTACGACCGCGAGAAGCTGCAGGAGCGGCTGGCGAAGCTCGCCGGTGGCGTCGCGGTGATCAAGGTCGGCGCCGCGACCGAGGTGGAGCTGAAGGAGCGCAAGCACCGGGTCGAGGACGCGGTGCGGGCCGCCAAGGCCGGCGTGGAAGAGGGCATGGTCCCCGGCGGTGGGGTCGCCCTGGTCCAGGCCGCCAAGACCGCCTTCGACAAGCTCGAGCTCACCGGCGACGAGGCCACCGGTGCCCAGATGGTCAGGGTGGCGCTCGACGCTCCGCTGCGCCAGATCGCGGTCAACGCCGGCCTCGAGGGCGGCGTCGTGGTCGAGAAGGTCCGCAACCTGGAGAAGGGCCACGGCCTCAACGCCCAGACCGGTGAGTACGTCGACATGGTGGCGGCGGGCATCATCGACCCGGCCAAGGTGACCCGTTCGGCGCTGCAGAACGCGGCGTCGATCGCGGCGCTGTTCCTCACCACCGAGGCGGTGGTGGCGGACAAGCCGGAGAAGGAGAAGGCCGCGGCCGGTGCGCCGGGCGGCGGGGACATGGACTTCTGATCCCCGCCGCGGCCACACCACGGTCGCCGGTCAGCGGACGGCCCCTGGGAGGTGCTCCCAGGGGCCGTTCGCGTGCCGCCGGCGACCGGTGGCCGTCTGCGCCGGCGACACCCGGTCCGGCGGCGGGCGCCCGCGGGACCGGTCGCTCAGGAGTCGTACCTCGCCTCCTCCGGTGCCGCGTTGGGCACGTCGCTGACGGTCAGCCGGATCGTCGCCTCCGGGCCCACCGGAGTGTGGTCGGCGTAGTGGAGTGACACGTGCATCTCCTGCTCGCCCAGTGGTGCGTTGCTCACCAGCACGGTCTCGGACTCCACGACGAGGAAGGCGTCCTGCGCGTCACCGAACCAGATGTGCGCATGGTGGTCCTCCACGCCGGGTGGTCCCAACGGGACGCTCGCCTCGAGCGTCACCTCGAACGGCAGCCTCACGACGGCGTCCGGGGTGGGGGAGACGACCCGGATGAAGTCGTCGGGCCGGTCGTCGCCACAGCCGGTGAGCAGGCCCGCCACGAGGACGGCCAGCGCGGCGACCCTCGCGACACGGGGGGTGGTCACGCCCCTAGACACGAACCGGCGGCGGTCCGGGTTCGCGGGGGTCGGTCGGGGAAACGGAAGGGGATCGTCCGGAACCATGCCTAGCATTCTGACCCAGGCGCCGTGCCAGGAGTTCAACCGGAGGGAGACACCGACATGGACATCCTGCTCATCGCCGGCCTGTGGTTGGACGGGTCCGCCTGGGAGGAGGTCGTGCCCGCGCTGCGGGTGCACGGCCACCGGCCCGTGCCGCTCACCCTCCCGGGCCAGGGCGACGGCTCGCCATCGGCCACGCTCGACGACCAGGTGGCGGCGGTGGTCCGCGCCGTGGACTCGGCGGCCGGCCGACCGATGGTGGTGGGGCACTCGGCCGCCTGCACGCTGGCCTGGCTGGCCGCGGACGCGCGCCCCGAGAGGGTGGCCAAGGTCGTCCTCATCGGTGGCTTCCCGTCCGCCGACGGGCAGCGCTACGCGGACTTCTTCGAGCCGACCGACGGCATGGTGCCCTTTCCCGGGTGGGAGCCGTTCGAGGGACCGGACGCCGCCGACCTCGACGAACAGGCGCGGCGCCGGGTCGCGGCCCGGATGACCCCGGTGCCCGAGGCGGTCACCCGGGGCGTGGTGCGCCTGTCGGACGAGCGCCGGTACGACGTCCCGGTGGTGCTCGTCTGCCCCGAGTTCAGCCCGGCCGACGCCCGGGCGTGGATCGACAGCGGCGACGTGCCCGAGCTCGCCAGAGCGTCCCGGCTGGAGCTCGTCGACATCGACTCCGGCCACTGGCCCATGTTCACCAGACCGGCCGAGCTGGCAGGGCTGCTCGCCGCCGCGGCCGCTGGTGCATGACCCGCCACACGAGCGGTGTGGGGCTCACCCGCCGGCGCGGGTCAGTACTCCGGCGGGAGCTCGGGTGCCTGCTGGCCACCTCCCTGGATGGTGAGGGTGATCGAGATCGGGTTGCCGACCGGGGTGTGGTCGGCCTCCTGCAGCGACACCCACATCGTCTGCTCACCGTCGGGCGCGTTGTCGATGCGTACCGAGTCGGACTCCACGATCAACGGCTGGTTCGGCGTGTCCCCGAACCAGACGTGGAAGTGATGCAGACCCTCGCTGATCGGCCCGAGCTCGACGCTGGCGTCCACCCTCACCTCAAACGGGACCGTCACCGTGGCTCCGTCGGCCGGTTCGACGATCTCGATGGTGGGGGTGGAGCCGCCCGGCTCCTGCCCGGCCGTGCCGTCGCTGCCACCGTCCGGGTCCGCGCACGCCGCGACCATGGCCGCGACCAGCCCGAGGACGGTCACGGCGATCGTCCCACCCCTGCTCCCGCGTACTGTCTTCTCCATATCTGTAACTACGTGCCCGCCCTCCTGGCGGTTCGTTGCCCGCCCGCCTCCGGGCGGCGCGTCGGCTGGCGCGGCGGCACGACCGGTGCCGCGCGGTGCGCCGGCCGGCCGCGGTGCGCCGCCCCCGGAGGTGCCGTTCCCCGCCGTGGCATCCGGGCCGCGGCTACGGTGGGAGGGTGCGGGACAGCGCGACCTCCCGGTTCGCGGCCGGGCGGCTCGGCCCGGCCCGGCGCCGCCGGGATCTGCGGCGGCTGGTCGCCGAGAGGTTCGACGTCCTGGTCATCGGCGGCGGGGTCACCGGAGCCGGCGCGGCGGTGGACGCGGCGTCCCGGGGGCTGTCGGTGGCGCTGGTGGAGGCCCGGGACCTCGCGGCCGGCACCTCGTCCCGCTCGTCCAAGCTGGTGCACGGTGGGCTCCGCTACCTGGAGCAGGCCGAGTTCGGGCTGGTCCACGAGGCGGTGCGGGAACGGGGCCTGCTGGCGCGCCGGCTGGCCCCGCACCTCGTGCGCCCGGTGCCGATCCTGGTCCCGTTGCCCGCCGGCACGCTGCCGGCACGGGCGGCGCGGCGGCTGTGGTACGGCGCGGGGGTGGCGCTCTACGACGCGCTGGCCGGCCCGTGCGGCGGCGTGCCGCGTCACCGGCACCTGTCGCGCACCGGCGCCCGGCGGGCCTTCCCGGGGCTGCGGCCGGACGCGTTCACCGGTGCGATCCGCTACGTCGACGCCCAGGTCGATGACGCCCGCCTGGTGGTGACGCTGGCCCGGACCGCCGCCAGCCTCGGCGCGGCGGTGGTCACCAGCGCCCGCGTGGTGGGACTGCGCCAGGATGCGGGGCGGGTCACCGGTGCCCGGGTGCGCGACCTGGAGTCCGGGCGTGAGCTCGACGTGACCGCCCGTACGGTCATCGCCGCCACCGGGGTGTGGAGCGACGACATCGCCGCCATGCTGCCCGGGACCCGGCCGGGCCTGCGGGTGCGGGCGAGCAAGGGGGTCCACCTCGTGGTGCCGCGGTCGGCGATCGCCGGCGACACGGGTCTGATCCTGCGGGCGCCGCCGTCGGTCCTGTTCGTCCTGCCCTGGGGTGGCCACTGGATCATCGGCACCACGGACACCGACTGGCGGCTGGACCGCTGCCACCCGGCCGCCTCCGCATCCGACATCGGCTACCTGCTCGCCCAGGTCAACCGGGTGCTCGCCCGCCCACTGGGACCGGCGGACATCGAGTCGGTGTACGCGGGCCTGCGACCGCTGCTGGCCGGTGAGGACGAGGCCACCTCCGCCCTGTCCCGCCGGCACGCGGTGGCCGAGCCGGTACCCGGGCTGTTCGTCGTCGCGGGCGGCAAGCTCACCACGTACCGGGTCATGGCCGCCGACGTGGTGGACCGGGCGGCGCGCCGGCTCGGCCGGCCGGTGCGCCCCTCACCCACCGCCCACCTCCCGTTGCTGGGCGCGGACGGGTGGGCACCGCTGTGGCGGGACCGCGGGGCGCTGGCCCGCCGGCACCGGCTGCCGGTGGGCGTGGTGGAGCACCTGCTGGAGCGGTACGGCGCCACCGCGCGGGAGGTGCTCGCGGCCGTGGCCGCGGCGCCGTCCCTGGCCGCTCCGGTGGACGGTGCGGCGGAGTACCTGGCCGCCGAGGTGGTCCACGCGGTACGCGCCGAGGCCGCGCTCCACCTGGAGGACGTGCTCGCCCGGCGTACCCGGATCTCGATCGAGGCCCCGCACCGCGGCGAGGAGTCGGCGCGGCACGCGGCCACGCTCATGGCCGGCGAGCTCGGGTGGTCGCCGGAGACCGTCGAGCGGGAGGTGACCCACTACCTGGCCGCCGTGGCGGCCGAACGCCAGTCGCAGCGGATGCCCGACGACCGCACCGCCGACGCCGCCCGGCTGGGCGCACCCGACGTGCGGGGCACCGCCGGCGACCCGGCGGCGGCCTAGCCCGGCCTCCGGTCGGCCGCCACGCCTCCGGCCCCGGACGGCACGCCGTACGCTGCGGCCCCGGGCGGCACCCCGCGCGCGGCCCTGGGCGGCGCGCCGCCGGCTACGGCGTCCCGGTGCCGGACCGGCGCACCCGGCCCTCGGCCGCCAGCGCGAGCAGCACCGCAGCGGAGATCCGTATCCCCTGGTAGAAGCAGGTCAGGTCGAGGTTCTCGTTCGGGGCGTGGTTGGCCTCGTCGTAGTTGCCGAACGGCAGCAGCAGCGCCGGCAGGCCCAGGCTACGGGTGAAGACCCACATCGGCAGGCTGCCGCCCGCCACCGGCACGTGCAGCGGCTCCCGCCCGGTGACCGCGCGCACCGCGTGGGCCACCGGCGCGGCGTACGGGGTGTCCATGGGCGTGCGCGAGGGGTGCATCGCCCCGTGCCGGGTCAGCCGGACGCCGGGCGCGTGGCGCCGGACGTGCTCCTGGACCAGCCGCCACACCGTGTCGGCGTCCTGGCCGTCGACCAGGCGCAGGTCGCACTTGGCGACCGCCGTGTGCGGCAGGACCGTCTTGATCTTCGGTCCGTCGTAGCCGCCGTGCAGCCCGTTGATGGTCAGCGTCGGGCGGGCCATGGACCGCTCGCCGAGCGTCGCCGCCGGCGACGGCGCCAGCTTCGGGGCGCCGATCGTGGCGAGCACCGTGGCCGGGTCCGGCTCCAGCGCGGCCATCGCCGCCCGCTCGGCCTCGCCCATCGGTGCGACCAGCTCGTTGACCCCGTCGATGGTGATGGTGCCGTCGGAGTCCTTCATGGACGCGAGCAGGTGGACCAGCGTCCACAGCGGGTTGGGCGCGATCTCGCCGAAGTGGCCGGAGTGCAGGTCGCGGGCGGCACCGGTCGCGGACATCTCGAACGCGAGCACGCCGCGCAACCCGTACACCAGCTGGTGGCGGCCGGTGGGGTCCATGGGCCCGTCGCTGACCAGCACGAGGTCGGCGGCGAGCTGGTCGCGGACGGCGAGCAGCGCCGGCTCCAGGTGCGGGCTGCCGAGCTCCTCCTCGCCGTCGAGGACGAACGTCACCGTGCACGGCAGGCCGCCGGTCAGCTCCACCAGCAACTCGGTGGCGATGACGTGGGCCAGGTGCTGGCCCTTGTTGTCGGCGGTGCCGCGGCCGAACAGCTTCCCGCCACGCACCTCCGGCGCGAACGGCGGGCTGTCCCACAGGGCGTCGTCGCCGGCGGGCTGCACGTCGTAGTGCCCGTAGATGACCACGTGGGGCGAGCCGGGCGGCCCGTCGCGGCGGGCGAGGACCGCCGGGTGGCCGGCGGTGGGCAGCAGCCGGGCGTCGAACCCGCCGTCGGCCAGCACGTCCCGGATGTACGCCCCGGTTTCCGCCACGCCCAGGTCCTCGGCCGACACCGAGGGCATCCGGACGTAGTCGCGCAGCCGGTCCAGGTACCGTTGGCGCCGCTCGTCGACCAGACGGTCGGTCGCGGCGAGCAGGTCCGGGTCGATGGGCTCGGACATCGTGGCCTCCCGCGGTCGATCCGAACCTACCGCCGACCGGCGCCCGCCGCCGGCCGGCGCGGCGCCGGTCGGCGCCTCGTCGTCCACCCGCGACGGCGCGGGGACGGACCAGCCTGCCCTGCTAGATCACCTTGCCGGGGTTGAGCAGGTGGTGCGGGTCGAGGGCGTCCTTGATGGCCCGGTGCACCCGCAGGCCGACCGGACCGATCTCCCGCGCCAGCCACTGTCGCTTGAGGATCCCGACTCCGTGCTCGCCGGTGACCGTGCCGCCGGCGGCGAGGCACAACCGCATGATCTCGTCGAACACAGCCCAGCCGCGCGCCACGCTGTCGGGGTCGGCCCGGTCCACGACGATGTTCGGGTGCAGGTTGCCGTCCCCGGCGTGGGCGACGACCCCCACCATCACGTCGTGCGCGGCGGCGATCCGGGCCACCCCGTCCAGCGTCGCCGCCAGCTCGGTGCGGGGCACCGCGACGTCGTCGACGATCACCCCGCCGTGGCCGCCGGGGAAGGCCGCCGCGGCCGCGCGTTCCATCGCCGGGTACGCCAGCCGCCTGGCCGCCAGCAGCGCGTCCGCCTCGGTCGCGTCCTCGGCCGCGTACACCTCGGTGGCGCCGGCCGCCCGACAGCAGCGTTCGATCCGGGCCAGGTCGCCGGCGGCCAGCGGCCCGGTGTCCACGCAGGCCAGCAGCAGCGCGGCGGCCTCGGTGGGCAGCCCCATCGGCCGGTACGCCTCGATCGCCTGCAGGTGGGTACGGTCGAGCAGCTCGAGCAGGCTGGGCGTGCCGCCGTCGGTGCCGATCGCCGTCACCGCCGCACCCGCCGCGGCGGTGGTGTCGAACACCGCCACCAGCGTCCGCGACTCATCCGGCGTGGGCCGCAGCGCGAGCGTGATCTCCGTGATGATCCCCAGCGTGCCCTCGGAGCCGACGAACAACCGGGTCAGGTCGTAGCCCGCCACCCCCTTGGGGGTGCGCCGGCCGGTCCGCAACACCTCCCCGTCGGCGAGCACCACCTCCAGCCCGAGCACGTGCTCGGCGGTCACGCCGTACTTGACGCAGCACATCCCGCCGGCGTTGGTGGCCACGTTGCCGCCGATGGTCGAGGACTCCCACGAGCCGGGGTCGGGTGGGAACCGCAGCCGGTGCGGGGCCAGCGCCGCCGCCAGGGTGGCGTTGACGACGCCCGGCTGCACCACCGCCACCCGGTTGGGCGGGTCGATCGCGATGATCCGGTCCATCGCGGTCGTGGAGATCACCAGCGAGCCGTCGACCGCGTTGGCCGCCCCGGCCAGGCCGGTCCGGGCACCCTGGGTCACGATCGGCACCCGGTGGGCGGCCGCGACCCGGACCGCGGCGGCGACGTGCGCGGTCGTGCGGGGCCGCACCACCGCCACCGGGGTCCCGGCCTCGACCAGGTGCGCCTCGTCCCGCCGGTAGCCGGCCAGCAGGTCCGGGTCGGTGAGCACC
Organism: Natronosporangium sp.; assembly: GCA_035306365.1. Lineage (GTDB taxonomy): Bacteria > Actinomycetota > Actinomycetes > Mycobacteriales > Micromonosporaceae > Natronosporangium. The sequence continues at coordinate 21,019 of DATGOE010000198.1, forward strand.
GCGCCGTCGGGCAGCGCCCGTCGCAGGTCCGCTACCAGCGCCTCGTTGTCCACCAGCGCAGGCTAACGCCCCGACCTGCCCCGGTCGGTATGGTGATCGGCGTGACGTACCCGGGGCAGCCCGCGCCGCCGCGGGCGCGGCGCTGGTGGCGCCGCAGCCCGTTGTTCTGGGTGTCGCTGAGCGTCATCGCGCTCGGCGCCGCGGTCACGACCGTGGTGCTGGGCCTTGCCCTCGGCATCGAGGCGTTCGCCGTCGGCCTGGTGGCGTCGGTCGTGCCGGTGCCGGTGCTGGTGCTGGCGTTCCTGTGGCTCGGCCGGTACGAGCCCGGACCGGGCTCGTACCTCGCCTTCTGCTTCGGGTGGGGGGCGGTCGTGGCCACGGCCGTGGCGATGGGCGTCAACACCGGCGCGGCCTGGCTGTTCGACCGGCTCGACTGGTTCTGGGGCCTGGTGGCGGTGGTGGTCGCGCCGGTCATCGAGGAGCTGGGGAAGGCGGCCGCGCCGCTGCTGCTGTGGTGGCGGCGCCGGGCGGTCACCGGCATCACCCGGGGGATCGTCTACTGCGGCCTGTCCGCGACCGGCTTCGCCATGGTCGAGAACGTGCTCTACCTCGGCGGGTACGGCTACCGTACCGGCCTGGAGGAGTACGGCCGCGCGACCGGCCTGCAGCTCGTCTTCATCATCTTCATCGCGCGGATCCTCATGTCCGGCTTCGCCCACCCGCTGTTCACCGCGGCCGCCGGGGTCGGCATCGGAGCGGCGTCACGCACCCCGCGGGTGGCGGTGCGGTGGCTGGCGGTCACCGGTGGCCTGCTGGCGGCGATGGTGCTGCACGCCGCCTGGAACCTCATGTCCGTGCTGCAGGCCGAGACCGGTGAGCAGCTGTTCCTCCTGTACGGGTACGTCGCGGTCATGCTGCCGATCCTGGTCGGCATGGTCGGGCTGGCGATCTGGCTGCGCAGCTGGGAGGGGCAGCTGACCCAGCGGGTGCTGCCCGAGTACGTGCGCGCCGGCTGGCTGTCACCGCCGGAGGTGGCGGCGCTGCGCAGTTTGGGCACCCGGCACAGCGCCCGCCGCTGGGCACGCCGGGTCGCGGGGGACGCCGGCCGGCAGGCCATGCGCCGCTTCCAGGTCGCCGCCACCCGGCTCGCGCTGCTCCGCGACGAGGTCCGGCGCGGGCTGGGGACGTCGCCGCAGCGGGCCGAGCGGATGGCCGCCGAGGAGCGGGCGTTGCTGGACACCCTCGTGGAGAGCCGCGCGGTCTTCGCCGGCCGGGACCCGCTGGTCCCGCCGGCCTGGTGGGACGGCACCGCGTACCGGATCACCTTCCCGGACGGCGAGACCCGCACGGTGCCGGCGCCGCCCGAGCCGGTGATGCCGGTGCCGGTGCAGCTGGCACCGCCACCGCCACCACCGCCGCCCTGGGCGGCGCCGGCGGCGTGGCCTCACAGGTAGAGACCGGTGCCGTCCGGCGCCACCCGCTTCGCCGCGACCGCGTGGACGTCGCGCTCGCGCAGCAGGACGTACTCCTGGCCGTGCAGCTCCACCTCCGACCGGTCCTCAGGGTCGAACAGCACCCGGTCCCCGACCACGATCGACCGGACGTGGGGTCCGACCCCCACGGCCGTGGCCCAGACCAGGCGGCGGCTGCTGAGGGCGGCGGTCGCGGGGATGAGGATCCCGCCCGAGGAGCGCCGCTCCCCCTGCTCGCCGTCGACCCGGACGAGGACACGGTCGTGCAGCAGGCGGATCGGAAGGCCGTTGTCAGCGTGGGGTGCGACGGTCACACCGTGACGCTACCCCGTCGCCCAGGTGGCATACGGTAGGGAGGTTCCCATCGCGCCGGAGGGGGGTGGCCGTGTCCAGGTTCGGGCGCGTGAGGGCGGATCTACGCCGGATGTTCGAGTCCGTCCGCGACACCGCGCGGCAGGCCCGCACGCCCGAGCGGCCGGCCGACCTGCCCGACGTGGCGGCGGAGCGGCCGGGTCCCCCCCGCCCGACCCCGCCGGACTCCCGGCCTGACGGCCCGCAGCCGGATCCCGTGCTCGACCTGGTGCCGCGGAGCCTGCAGGTCGCGGCCGCCTGGTCGTGGCGGCTCATCGTGGTGGCGGCCGTGGTGCTGCCGCTGCTGTGGCTGATCGACCGGTACCTGATCCTGTTCGGACCGGTGCTGATCTCGCTGCTGCTCGCCGGTCTGCTCGCGCCGACGCTGCGGTGGCTCCTGGTGCTGCGGCTGAACCGGTCGCTGGCCACCCTGGTGGTGCTGGTGGGCGGCCTGGCGGTGGTCGGTGGCATCCTCACCCTGGTCATCAACCAGGTCATCGCCGGCTTCGAGGACCTGCGGGAGAGCGCCGAACAGGGGCTCTTGCGCATCGAGGACTGGCTGCGCGGCCCGCCGCTGAACATGTCGGACGCGCAGCTGGAGAACGCGGTCGAGCAGATGCAGGACTGGCTCACCGAGAACACCAGCAGGCTCACCGAGGCCGGCCTGTCCGCGGTCACCGGCACCGTGCAGTTCCTCACCGGGTTCGTGCTCGTGCTCGTGGTGACGTTCTTCTTCCTGCGCGACGGGCAGCGGATCTGGTCCTACCTGGTGAGCCTGCTGCCCGAGCCGGCACGCGCCCCGATGACCTACGCCGGCGAGGGGGCGTGGCGGACCCTGGGCGGCTACGTGCGCGCCACGGTGCTGGTGGCCTTCATCGACGCCGCGGGCATCGGCCTCGGGCTGGCGATCCTGCGGGTCCCGCTGGCGGTCCCCTTGGCGGCGCTGGTCTTCCTGGGGGCGTTCGTCCCGATCGTCGGCGCCTTCGTCTCCGGTGGGGTGGCGGTGCTGGTCGCCCTCGTGGACACCCCGGCTCCCGGGCTGCTCGACGGTGGCGGGGTCATCAAGGCGCTGATGGTGCTGGGCCTGATCCTGCTGGTGCAGCAGGTGGAGGGCAACATACTGCAGCCGGTGATCATGAGCCGGGCGGTACGGATCCACCCGCTGGCGGTCATCCTCGCGGTCACCGGCGGCATCCTGCTCGCCGGGGTGCTGGGGGCGCTGGTGGCCGTCCCGGTCGTGGCCGTGATCAACACGGTGGTCCGGCGGGTCCGCGCCTACCACCGGCGGGCGCAGGCGGAACCGCCGCCCGGACCGGAGCCGGGCCCCACCCCCGGTCCTCCCGGCCCCGGTGCTCCCACGTCCGGATCGCCCGCCCCCGGGGGACCCGCGCCGGGCCCTTCGCGCTCCCGCTCACCCGCACCCGGGTCGTCCGGCTCCGGGCCGCCCGCACCCGGTCCCTCGCCCTCAGCCGGCTGAGGACCGGCCGGCGTTGGCGGCCGCCAGGCGGGCCAGCGCCTGGCACACCACCTCCGGATCGGTCGTGTACCAGAACGGGGGCAGGGAACGCCGCAGGAACGGCCCGTACCCGCGGGCGTGGTGGAGCCGGGAGTCGAGGACCGCCACCACGCCCCGGTCGTCGGCGGAGCGGATGAGCCGGCCCGCGCCCTGCGCCAGCCGCACGGCCGCGATGGGCACGCTCACCGCCGCGAACCCGGACCCGCCGGCCGCGTCCACCGCGGCCGCCCGGGCGGCTGCCAGCGGCTCGTCGGGCCGCGGGAACGGCAACCGGTCGATGACCACGAGCTGGCAGGCGTCACCGGGCACGTCCACCCCCTGCCACAGTGACAGCACCCCCAGCAGGCAGGTCCGCGGGTCGTCCCGGAACCTGCGCACGAGCAGCGGCAGCGACTCCTCGCCCTGCAGCAGCACCTCCACCCGGGTCCGCTCCCGCAACACCTGGGCGGCCCGCTCCGCCGCCCGACGGGACGAGAACAGCCCGAGCGTGCGGCCACCGAGCGCGTCGACCAGCCGTACCAGCTCCCGTGCGGACGCCTCCGGCAACCCGGACTCCCGGGGTCGCGGCAGGTGGGCGGCCACGTACAGGATTCCCTGCCGGCGGTAGTCGAACGGGGAGCCCACGTCCAGGCAGCGCCACGCGGGCCCGCCCGCGGCCGCGGTCTCACCGTCACCGGCCGGTCCGGAGGCGGCGTCCTCCTTCCCGGACGCCTCATCCTCCCGGGAGGTGGCATCCTCCCGGGAGGCGGCATCCTCCCGGGACGCGTCGGCCGGGCAACCTCCGCCGCGGGCGGGTCGGGGCGTCGCGGCACCGATCGGCAGCCCGAGTGCCCGCGCGATGGTGTCGAAGCGGCCGCCCAGCGCCAGCGTCGCCGAGGTGGCCACCACCACCCGGTCCCGGAACAGCCGCTGGGCCAGGATCCCCGCCACCGACAGCGGGGCCACCACCAGGGCGCGGCGCCCGGTCCCGCCCGGACGCCCGTCCGGGTCCTCGACCCACGCCACGTCCTCGTCGCGCGCCTCCACCAGCCGCTGGGCGGTGGCCGACAGCTCCTCCAGCGCGGCCCGGGCAGCCTGCTTGCGTACCGCGTCCGCGTCGTCGGCCCGGACCTCGCCGACCGCATCGAGCGCCGCCCGCGCCGCCGCGTCCAGCGCCGTGCACGCCTGGTGCAGCGGCGGCGGCAGCGGCCCGGCCAGCCGGCCGGGCGGCGCGTCGGCCAGCGCCAGCGCCAGATGGTCGGCCGCCTCGGTCAGCGCCTCGTAGACCTGCGGGTCGACCAGCGAGCGGACCCGCCGGGCGGCCCGGTCCGCGCCCTCGGCGGACAGCTCCGCCTGGGCCGCCGACGACACCCGGTCGGCCAGGTCGTGCGCCTCGTCGACCACCAGCAGCCGGTGCGGTGGCAGGAGGTGGTGCCCGGCGAGCAGGTCGTAGGCGAGCAGGCTGTGGTTGGTGACGACGATGTCCGCCGACCGGGCCCGTTCCCGCGCCGCCTCGGCGAAGCACTCGGCACCGTACGCGCACCGGGCCGCGCCCACGCACTCCCGCGCCGGCATCGACACCAGTCGCCAGGCGGCGTCCTCCACCCCGGGGTCGAGCTCGTCCCGGTCACCGGTGGCGGTCTCCAGTCCCCAGTCCCGCAGCCGCTGGACCTGGCGGCCGAGCCGGCCGGCCTCGCCCAGCCAGCGCGTGCCCTCCCCGGTGAGGTCGAACAGGGCGTCCGGCCCCTCGTCGGCGGCGGTCGCGTCCAGCCGGGCCAGGCACAGGTAGTGGTGGCGGCCCTTGAGGAGGGCGAAGGTGGGGCGGCGCCCGAGCAGCGGCGCGACGGCGTCGCACAGCCGCGGCAGGTCGTGGTCGACCAGTTGCGACTGCAGCGCGAGGGTGGAGGTGGAGACCACCACCGGCCCGTCCACACGCAACGCGGGGACCAGGTACGCCAGCGACTTTCCGGTGCCGGTGCCCGCCTGGACCAGCAGGTGCTCCCCGGTGGCCACCGCCCGTTCGACCGCGGCCGCCATGCGCTGTTGACCCGGGCGCTCCACTCCTCCGGGCACGGCCGCGACCGCGGCCGCCAGCAGGGTGGCGAGCTCGGGGCGGGGCCGTGACGCGGGCGAGGGTGCGGGGGCGGTGGTCGCGGCGGTCACCCGGATCACCGTACCCGCCCGGCGGCCGGATGCCGTGCGGGACATCCCGCCGCCCACCCCGTCGCGGCGCGGCCACCCGACCCGGTGGCCGTTGCCCGGTAGGCTCGACGGTCGTGGCGGACATCGTACGGGTGCGGTACCGGAAGTACGACGGCTCGGCGCACCGGGACTACCCGGCGCGGCGGCTCGGTACCGACGACCACGGCACGTGGCTCGGGGTCGTGGCGGGCACGGCCTCGGTCTACCACGGCCAGCCGTCCGTGGAGCGGATCCCGTTCGTCGTGCTGGTCCCCGAGCGGAGCTGGTGGACGGCGATGTTCAACCCGCTGCCGCGGACCAGCGAGGTCTACTGTGACATCACCACGCCGGCCAGGTGGGACGGCGAGACCGTCGACCTGGTCGACCTCGACCTCGATGTGGTGCGCCGCCGCGGGACCGGCGTGGTGGAGGTGCGGGACGAGGACGAGTTCGCCGACCACCGGGTCCGGTTCGGCTACCCGGACGAGGTGGTGCGGCACGCCCGCGAGGCCGCCGGCTGGTTGCGCGAGGCGCTGCACCGCGGTCGGGAACCGTTCGGCAGCGCGTACCTCGCCTTCCTCGGCCAGGTGGAGGGCGTCGGCTAGCGTCCACCGGTCCGGGCCGTGACCCGGCCGCCCCGTACGATGGCTCGCGGGACCCGTGGGGAGGTGGCGCCCGTGAGGAGGTTCCGCGCCGCTCGCCTCCGGCGCCGGGACACCGACCTGTACGAGTTGCTCGCCCGTTCCGCCCGCAACCTGGTGACCGGCGCCGACCTGCTGGCGGAGCTGGCCCTACCCGGAGCCGATGCGAGTCGGTCAGCGAGCGGCTGGTGGAGCTGGAACACGACAGCGACCGGGTGACGCACGAGATCTACAGCCGGATCAACGCCCGCCGGTCGGGCCGGCGCCGCCGCGAGGACATCTACCACCTGGGCTCCCACCTCGACGACGTCATGGACCACCTGGAGGCCGCCGGCACCCTC
>DATGOE010000199.1:0-7529 GCA_035306365.1 Natronosporangium sp.
ACGTTGAGGATCTCGTTGCACCCCTCGTACCCGTCGAAGTCGTCCAGAGTGGGGTTGGCACGCTGCAGCATGGTGCCCATCGCCCCGTCGGCGATGAGCACCCGGGCCCGCATGGTCTCCTGCAGCGAGGTCGGCATCGCACCCAGGTTAGTCGTCGCCGCCCGGTGGCGGGCTGTGATCCTCGCCCCGACCCGGCCTGCCGCCCTCGGCCGGGGCAGCCGACGGCGGCAGGCCGGAAACTACCCGCCGCAGCGTGACCGACACCGCGCGGTTATGGCCGTAGGCTGGACCGGTGACCGAGTTCGACGGCCTGCCGGTCCTGCGCGACCCCGTCGCCATCGCCGCCTTCGAGGGGTGGAACGACGCGGCCGACGCCGCCAGCGCCGCGGTGGACCACCTGGACGTGGTCTGGGACGCGCGCCGCATCGCCAGCCTCGACCCCGAGGAGTACTACGACTTCCAGGTCACCCGGCCGATCCTCACGCACGACAGTGCCGGCAACCGGCACCTGGAGTGGCCGACCACCCGGTTCCTGGTCGCCTCTCCCCCGGGCGCCAACCGCGACGTGGTGCTCATCCGCGGCATCGAACCGAGCATGCGCTGGCGCTCGTACTGCGGCGAGATCCTCGAGGTCTGCCACGCCCTGGAGGTTGACCGGATCGTGCTGCTGGGCGCGCTGCTGGCCGACGTGCCGTACACCCGGCCGCTGCCGGTCAGCGGCCACGCCGCCGACCCGGCGGTGCAGGAGCGGCTGCGGCTGGTCCGCTCGCGGTACGAGGGCCCGGTGGGCATCGTCGGCGTGCTGCACGACGCGGGTCAACGCGCCGACGTGGACATGCTGTCGTTCTGGGTGCACGTCCCCCACTACGCGGGCACGCCGCCGTGCCCGAAGGCCACGCTCGCCCTGCTGCACCGGGTCGAGGAGGCGCTGGACCTGCCGGTGCCGGTCGCGGATCTGGCCGAGGAGTCGGCCGCCTGGGAGGCGCGGGTACGCAGCGCCGTCGAGCAGGACGAGGAGCTCGCCGAGTACGTGCGGGAACTGGAGCGCCGCGCCGGCGAACCCGGGCTGCGCGAGGCCACCGGTGACGAGCTCGCCAGCGAGTTCGAGCGGTACCTGCGCCGTCGTCGCGAGTAGCCGCCGGCGTTCCGGCGGCTGGGTGAGTTGATCTTGCTTTGGTCTGTCGGTGATGTGTGGTGCGTCTGTGGTCTGGGTTGCGTTGCGTAAAACGTCCTAGGAAGCTAGGTTAAGGCCGTGGACACCGACCACAGCCTGATCAACCCGGGCGCCGCCGAGGCTCCCCACCGGCAGATCGCCGAGGCGATCCGCAGCCGCATCCGCAGCGGACAGTGGGGCCCGGGCGAGCGCCTGCCCTCGATCCCGACCATCGCCGCCACGTTCGGGGTCGCCAAGCAGACCGTCCAGCGGGCCGTGGACCAGCTGCGCATCGAGGGCCTGATCATCACCAAGCCGGGCTCGGGCACGTACGTGCGCGGCACCAGGCGGCGCCTCAACCGGCTCTCGCGCGGCCGGTACGGTGCCCGCCGCGGCTACCACTCCGACCTGGCCGCACGCTACCGGCAGGAGCTGGTCGAGGTGGGCCGCTCCCCCGCCCCGCCCGAGGTGGCCGACGCGTTCGGCGTCGCCGACGGCACGCCGCTGGTCGTCCGGCGTCACGTCGTCCGTACCGGCGACGCGCCGGTCGAAGTGGGTGCCTCGTGGTTCCGGGTCGAGGACGCCGGCGGCACCAGCCTGGAGGAGGAGCGCGCGTTCGGGCGCCCCCTCTACCAGGAGGTCGAGGAGGTGACCGGGCGGCGGTACGCCGTCGCCACCGACCAGATCACCGCCCGCCAGCCTACCCGGGCGGAGGCCGAGACCCTGCTCATCCGCCCCGACACGCCGGTGCTGCACCTGCTCCACGTCGCCTACGACGAGCAGCACCGGCCCATCGAGGTCGCCCAGGCCACCTGGCCGGGCCCGATGACCGCGCTCACCGAGCGGTACGCGGTGCCGGCGCCGACCCCGCGGCCGGACCCCGACCCCGGCCTGGTGCTCGGATGAGCGCCGGGGGCGGACCCGGGCTGCGGCGCGCGGACCGGCCTGCGGCCGGCGGGGTCCCCGCCGGGACCCGGCCCGGCCCGGCCGCCCCGCACGGGGCGCGGCAGGGCTCAGAGCCGGATGCCGAGCAGCGCGTCCACCGCCGCCCGCACGAGCGGCGGTGCGGTGGGGTCACCGCCCGCTCCGGCCACGGCGGCCTCGGCCCAGGCGTCGAGCAGGGCGATCGCCCCGGGGGTGTCGAGGTCGTCGGCGATCCGCTCCCGGACCCCGGCCAGCAGGGCCGCACCGTCCGGTCCGGTCGGGGCGGCCACCGCGGCCCGCCACCGCGACAGCCGCTGCTCGGCCCGCTTGAGCGTCTCGTCGGTCCAGTCGCGGTCGGTCCGGTAGTGGTCGCCGATGAGCGCCAGCCGCAGCGCCATCGGGTCCACCCCGTCGGCGCGCAGCCGGGACACGAACACCAGGTTGCCCCGGGACTTGCTCATCTTCTCCCCGTCCAGGCCGATCATGCCCGCGTGCACGTAGTGCGACGCGAACGGCGCCGTGCCGGTCAGGCACTCGGCGTGCGCGGCCGAGCACTCGTGGTGGGGGAAGATCAGGTCGCTGCCGCCGCCCTGCACGTCGATGTGGTCGCCGAGGTACTCCAGCGCGATCACCGCACACTCGATGTGCCAGCCCGGCCGGCCCGGCCCCAGCGCCCCACCCGGCCAGAACGGCTCGCCCTCCCGGCGACCGCGCCACAGCAGCGGATCGAGAGGGTCGCGCTTGCCCCGCCGGCCGGGGTCGCCGCCGCGCTCGGCACACAGCGCGAGCATCTGCGCCCGCGGATATCCCGACTCGTAGCCGAAGCGCGGTGCGGCCGCCAGGTCGAAGTAGACGTCGCCGGTCCCGTCGTCGATCCGGTACGCGGCGCCGTCGGCGAGCAGCTGGGTCACCCGCTCGACGATGAGCGGGATGCTCTCCACCGCACCCACGTAGGCGTCCGGCGGGATCAGCCGCAGCGCCTCCATGTCCTCGCGGAACAGGGCGGTCTCCCGCATCCCGAGCACGACCCAGTCCTCGCCGTCACGCGCGGCGCGCTCCAGCAACGGGTCGTCGACGTCGGTGACGTTCTGCACGTACCGCACCCGGTGGCCGGCGTCCCGCCACGCCCGCACCACCAGGTCGAAGGTGAGGTACGTGGCGGCGTGGCCGAGATGGGTCGCGTCGTACGGCGTGATCCCGCAGACGTACATCCGCGCGCCGTCCGGACCCGGCCGGGTGGGGTGCACTCCCCGGCGGGCGGTGTCGTACAGCGCCAGTGGGCGGCCGGTGCCGGGCAGTGACGGCACGTCGGGTGCGGACCAGGGTTCCACCCCTCAGAGGGTAACGATCGCCACCGACGGCGCGGCAAAGATCGGCGGCGGCCCTACCGGGGCCTCCCAGGAGCGGGCGCACGGTGTCGCCCGGGGGCGTCCTCACATCGGCGGCCACGGTACGGTCGGCCGCCGCGGATCGGGCAGCGGCAGGCGGCCCCGGCGCCGCAGCCGAGCCGCACGGTCGCGGACGGCGGCGATCTCCTCGGCGGTCAGGTGCGCCGCCAGCGCCCGGCCCAGACAGCCGTCAATCTCGCGCTCGAGCCGTTCCAGGACGTCGGCGGCGCCCTCGGGCAGCGGCGCTCCGGCGAACCCCCACAGCACCGTGCGCAGCTTCGGCTCGACGTGGAAGCACACGCCGTGGTCCACGCCGTACACCCGGCCGCCCGGTCCGGTCAGCACGTGGCCGCCCTTGCGGTCGGCGTTGTTGGCCACCGCGTCGAACACGGCCAGCCGGGCCAGCCGCACGTCGTCGGCGTGGGCGAGGGTGTAGCGGGTGCCCTCGTCGTCCTCGGCGGCCAGGACCGGGTGCCAGCCGGCCGGCAGCTTCGACTCGGGCACGAACCCGACCAGCGGCTCGTCGTCGGACTCGTCGATCCACAGCTGGCAGGCACCCGGACCGAACGGCCCGTCGCGCAGCACGGTGGGCGGCACCAGGTCCCATCCGGTCGCGCCGGACAGCAGGTACGCCGCCACCTCGCGGCCGGCCAGCGTGCCGTCCGGGAAGTCCCACAGCGGCCGCTCACCGGCGACCGGCTTGTAGACGCAGCGCACCGCCACGCCGTCGAGGCTGGCGACACAGCGCACGGTGGTGTTGGAGGCCGCCACCAGGCGACCTTCGACCTCCAGGTCGCCGTGTGTCAGCACGGCCAGCGGCGGATGGGTGGCCCGGGTGTCTGACGCTCCGGTCACTGTGGCGTCGCGTACCGGTGATAGCCGTTGTGCCGCGGGCAGACGTGCCCGCTCGGGTCCAGCGGCTGCCCGCACAGCGGACACGGCGGCCGGCCGGCGGCGACCACCCGACGCGCCCGCTCGATGAACGCCCGGGTCTCCGCGGGCGTGATGCGCACCCGCAGCCGGTCGAGATCCTCCTCGGCCTCCTCCGACTCGCCGTCGCCCACCTCGATCGCCTCGATCACCACCGTGGACGTGTCGACGTCGAAGGCCAGACCCAGCGTGCCGACGCGGAACTCCTCCTCGATCGGCGCCTGCAATGGATCCGTGTCGATCTCCGCGATCTCGTCGGTGGCGGCCAGCCCGAACCGGCGGCGGGCCTCGGCCAGCAGCTCCTCGAGCTTCTCGGCCAGCAGCGACACCTGCACCTTCTCCAGGACCACCGAGACCACCCGACCGTCCCCGCTGGCCTGCAGGTAGAAGGTGCGGTCGCCGGGTTCCCCGACGGTGCCCACGACGAACCGCTCCGGCGGTTCGAACGCGTACACCCGATGGCTCATGGTTCCAACCTACCCTGTGGCGGCGACCGGCACGATCACCGTTCCGGGCCGGGCGGGCCGTCCGGGTCCGCCGCCGCGGCGCCGGACTCGCGTGCGCCACCGTGCGCGGCGTCGGGGTGGCCCCCGCTGCCACCGCCGACCGCCGCGTCGGACTCCTTGGGCACCGGCAGCCGCAGGGTCCCCGTGTCCCCCATCCGTAGCACGAACGGCCGGGTGGGGGTGTAGGTGATCGCGGTCAACGACGCCGGCTCGATCACGATCCGCTGGAACAGGTCCAGGTGCAGGCCGAGCGCGTCCGCCACCACGGCCTTGATCACGTCACCGTGGCTGCACGCCAGCCACACCGCCTCGGGGCCGTGCTCGGCGGCCACGCGTGCGTCCCAGTCCCGCACCGCCGCCACCGCCCGGGCGGCCATCGCCGCCATGGACTCGCCCTGCGGCCCCGGAAACCGCGCCGCCGACGGGTGGTGCTGCACCACCGGCCACAGTGGCTCGGCGGCCAGCTCCTTCAGCGAGCGGCCCTCCCAGTCGCCGTACCCGCACTCGGTGAGCCGTTCGTCCACGACCGCCGGCAGGTCCGGCAGGGCCGCGGCCACGGTCTGGCGGCAGCGCTCCAGCGGGCTGGTCACCACCGCGGCCAGCGACACCTCCCGCAGCCGCCGGCCGACCGCGACCGCCTGCGCGACACCCTCCTCGTCCAGCCCGATCGGGCTGCGCCCGGCCAGGCCGCCGGAGGCGTTGGCGGCGGTCCGGCCGTGCCGCAGCAGAAGTACGGTCGCCACCTCGGCAGGTTACCGCCGGCCCGGGTCACGTCCGACCGCCGGCCCGGGTCGCGCCTGGCCGCCGGCCCGGGTCAGGTCGCGGTGATGGTGCCGGTGACCAGCAGGACCGCCAGCACGGCGCTGGCCGCCACCCGGTACCACACGAACGGGATGAGGCTGTGCCGGGCGAGGAACCGCAGCAGCCACGCGATCGCGAGGTACGCCACGACGAAGCTGGTCAGGGTGCCCACCACCAGCGCGGCGGTGGGGACGCTGTCGCCCACCCGCGCGTCGTCGAGCTCCAGCACGCCGGCGCCGACCAGGGCGGGGATCGCCAGGTAGAACGAGAACCGGGTGGCCGCCACCCGGTCCAGGCCGACCAGCAGCCCGGCGGTGATGGTGGCGCCGGCCCGGGACACGCCGGGCACCAGCGACAGCACCTGCCCGGCGCCGATGAACAGCGCGTCGCGCCACGTCATCCGGGTCACGTCGCGGTCGCGCCGGCCGACCCGTTCGCCGTACACCATCACCAGGCTGAACACCAGCATGCCGCCCACCACGGTCCACAGGTTCCACACCCGTGTCACCAGGTCCTGGGCGACGTAGCCGACCACCACGATCGGCACGGTGCCGGCCAGGACGTACCAGGCCAGCCGGTAGTCCGGGTGCTCCCGGGCCGGCCGGGAGACCAGCCCCCGGACGAAGGCGGCGGTCAGCCGGGCGATGTCGCGGGCGAAGTAGACGACCACGGCGGCGATCGCGCCGACCTGGATCACCGCGGTGAAGCCGATCACGGCCGGGTCGTCGACCCGCATGCCGAGCAGCTTCTCCGCCGCGACCAGGTGGCCGGTGGAGGAGATGGGGAAGAACTCGGTGACGCCCTCGACGATGCCCAGCAGCAGGGCCTGCCACAGCTCCAACCGGTCACCCACCCAACCCGGCACGCGAGGCCGCCTCCACGACCGCCCGCAGGGTGGCCGCGCCGCTGTCGGCGTCGCCGGCGAAGACCGACACCGACAGCGTCGTCACGCCGGCCGCCGCGTACGCACGCATCCGCTCGGCGATCCGCTCCACCGGTCCCAGCAGCGAGGTCCGGTCGATGAACTCGAACGGCACCGCCGCGGCGGCGTCCCGGTGCCGGCCGGACAGGTACAGGTCCTGCACCCGGTCGGCCGCCTCGCCGTACCCCATGCGGGTGGCCAGCCGGTGGTAGAAGTTCTGCTCCCGCGACCCCATGCCGCCCACGTAGAGGGCGGCGTACCAGCGCACCAGCTCGGCGCAGGCGACCGGGTCGTCCCCGACCACCACCGGCACGGTGGCGACCACGTCGAAGCCGGTCATGTCCCGCCCGGCCGCCCGGCGCCCAGCGGCCACCTCGGCCAGCAGCTGCCCGGCGTGGTCGGGGTCGAGGAACAGCGCCAGCCACCCGTCGGCGATCTCCCCGGTCAGCCGCAGGTTGCGGGGTCCCAGCGCGGCCAGGTAGATGGGGATGTCCGCCCGCGGCGGGTGGAACCCGAGCTTGAGCGCCTTGCCGGGGCCGTCCGGCAGCGGCAGCTGGTAGTGCCTGCCCCGGTACTGCACCCGCTGGCGGGCCAGTGCCATGCGCACGATCTCGACGTACTCGCGGGTACGGGCCAGCGGGGCGTCGAACCGGACGCCGTGCCAGCCCTCGGAGACCTGCGGCCCGCTGACCCCCAGGCCCAGCCGGAACCGGCCACCGGACAGCGCGTCGATGGTGGCGGCGGTCATCGCGGTCGCCGCCGGCGTGCGGGCGGGGATCTGCATGACCGCCGAGCCGACGTCGATCCGCGTGGTCTGCCCGGCGATCCACGCCAGCATGCTGGGCGCGTCCGAGCCGTACGCCTCGGCGGCCCACACCACGTGGTAGCCGAGCCGGTCCGCCTCA
>DATGOE010000200.1:0-35267 GCA_035306365.1 Natronosporangium sp.
GCGCAGGAGCTGGTCCAGGGGCTCGACCGCGCGCGTCTCCAGCGGGGTGAAGCCGTGCAGCTCGAAGGTGCGCCGGACGCTGTCCACGATCCGCTGCTCGACGATCCGCTGCGCCGGCAGCCACTCGGGGAACCCGGAGAGCGGAGCCGGCCGGGTCATGCCACCGTTCCCGGGGCGGGCCGGGCGCCCACGCCGGCGACCTGCAGCAGGTACGGGTTGGTGGCGCGCTCCCGTCCGATGGTGGTGCGCGGTCCATGGCCGGGCAGCACGACCGTGTCGTCGGCCAGGGGCAGGATCTTGTCCCGCAGGCTGGCGACCATCTGCGACATGCTCCCACCGGGCAGGTCGGTGCGGCCGATGGACCCGGCGAACAGGACGTCACCGGACAGGCAGATCTGGTCCGCCTCCCACGGCGAGCCCGCCCCGGGCATCCGGAACAGCACCGAGCCGGGGGTGTGGCCGGGCGCGTGGTCGACGGTGATCTCCAGCCCGGCGATGGTCATCACGGTGCCGTCGGCCAGCTCGGCCACGTCGTCGGGTTCGGCGTAGGGCAGCCGGCCGCCGAGCATGTCCGCCAGGTCCCTCGACATGCCCTTGACCGGGTCGGCGAGCAGCTCCCGGTCACCGGGGTGGACATAGGCGGTGAGGCCGCGGGCGCCGCACACCGGTGCCACGGAGAAGGTGTGGTCGAGGTGCCCGTGGGTGAGCAGCACCGCGACCGGCTGCAGCCGGTGCTCGGCCAGGACCGCGTCCAGCCGCTCCACCACCCCGATGCCGGGATCGACGACCACACACTGCTCCCCCGGCCCGGGCGCGACGACGTAACAGTTCGTGTCGAACGCCGCCGCGGCGAACCCGACCACCAGCACCAGACGACCCCCTCGCTGCCGCGGCCATCCTCCGCCGGACAGCCGACCTGTTCCACCCTATTCTCAGGCGGTACCCGTAGACTCGCTCGGGCGCACCCTAGCCCCACTCGCGGAGGACGATCGTGGCATCGACCAGGACCCGCCAGCGCAAGCTCGCCCGCGACCGGTACGAGCGCCAGCTCGTGCGCCGTGCCCAGCGGCAGCGACGGCGCCGCCAGATCCAGGCCGGGATCGGCGCGTTCGTGCTGGTGGCGCTGGTGGTGCTGGGGACGGTGTGGGTGCTGGGCGGATTCGAGAGCGAGCCGCCGACCGAGCCGGTGGCCGACCCCGACCGCTGCCAGTGGTTCCCCCAGCAGGCGGGCGAGCAGCGACTGGACGTCGGTACGCCGCCGGTGAACCCGCCGACCGAGGGCACCCGGACGGTGACGATGGACGTGGATGCGGGAGCGGCCGGAAAGGGTCAGATCGCCTTCGAGGTGCAGGTCGGGTCGGACCCGTGTGCGGTCGCCAGCCTCGAGCACCTCGCCAGCCAGGGCTTCTACAACGGCACCACCTGCCACGAGCTGACGGCCACGGCGCTGCGGTGCGGGGATCCGAGGGGCACCGGGTTCGGCGGGCCGGCGTACAGCTTCATCTCCGGCGACAACATCCCCCCGGTGCCGTCGCCGCCGGCCGGCGAGGACGGCGACCCGCCGGTGGTGTACCCGGCGGGGACGGTCGCGTTCGGCGACCCGTCCGGGGTCGGCGGCAGCCAGTTCCTGCTGTTCTTCGACGACCACCGCAGCGAGGACCCGCTGTGGTCGATCATCGGCGAGGTCACCGAGGGGATGGACCTGCTGGAGGCGATCGGAGCGGCGGGCACGCTCGAGGGGGGCACGGCTCCCGCCGACGCGGTCATCGTCATGAGCCTGACCGTGACCGACCCGGCCGCGCCGCCGCCCTCGCCGGCCGGTACGCCGGCGCCCACGGCCCCGCCCTCCCGGCCCGCGTCCGAGGAGTCCTGACCGTGCCGGCCGCACCGGCCCCAGTCCCCCCACAGGAGGAGCAGTGACATCCAACCGGGAGCGCCAGCAGCGCGCCGCGGCCCGGGCCCGGCTGGCCCGCGAGATGGCCGAGCGCCAGGCCGCTGCTCGCCGCCGCCGCCAGCGGCGGGCGCTGATCGGCTCGGCCGCCGCGCTCGTGCTCGTCGTCGGCGGCGTGTTCTGGGCGGTGACCGCACTGACCGGGGACGAGGGGGAGCGCACGGAGTCGACCGCGTTCGGCCCGAGCGCCGGTCCGAGCGCCGGTCCGAGCGCCCCCGCCGAGTGCGAGTGGCGGGAGGAGGCCAACGCGTGGGCGGTGGACGTGGGCACCCCACCGCCGGACGAGCCCCGGGAGGGCACCCAGGTCATGACCGTCTCGACCAACCACGGGGACATCGAGGTGACGATGGACCTGGCCGCCTCTCCGTGCATCGCCGCCAGCTTCAGCCACCTGGCGAGCCAGGAGTTCTTCGACGGCACCAAGTGCCACCGGATGTTCCCCGGCATCCTCCAGTGCGGCGACCCCAACGCCCGGGGCGAGGGCTACCGGGAGGACGACGGCAAGGGCGGTCCGGGCTACCGCTTCCCGGACGAGAACCTCCCCCTCGGCCAGGACCCGCCGTATCCCGCGGGCACGGTGGCGATGGCCAACACCGGCCCGGACGCCAACGGCAGCCAGTTCTTCTTCATCTACGAGGACGTCAACCTGCCGCCCAACTACGCCGTCGTCGGCACGATCACCAAGGGCCTGGACCTGTTGCGGACCATCGGTGAGGCCGGCCACGACGGCGCGTACGAGCCGAGCCCCGGAGGCGGGCACCCGAACACCGAGGTGGTCATCGAGTCGCTGCGGGTGAGCGACCCGGCGTGACGCCGCAGCGCCGCGGCGGTGCGGGCGCGGTCAGGAGCCGGACGAGACCCGGTAGGCGTCGTAGACGCCCTCCACCTTCTTGACCGCGCTGAGCAGATGGCCCAGGTGCTTAGGGTCGGCCATCTCGAAGGTGAAGCGGCTGATCGCGACCCGGTCCCGGGTCGTGGCCACGGTGGCGGACAGGATGTTGATCCGCTCGTCCGACAACGCCTGGGTGATGTCGGCCAGCAGCTTGTGCCGGTCGAGCGCCTCCACCTGGATGGCCACCAGGAACCGGGAGGTGCTCTTCGGCTGCCAGGTGACCTCCACGATGCGCTCCGGCTGCTTGCGCAGCTCCACGGCGTTGGCGCAGTTCTCCCGATGGACGCTCACGCCACCGGTGCGGGTGACGAACCCGAACACCGCGTCCCCGGGCACCGGCGTGCAGCACCGGGCCAGCTTGATCCAGACGTCGCTGACGCCGTTGACCACCACGCCCGGGTCGTGCACCGTGCCACGGCCACGGGTCCGCCGGGTGGGGATGTGGGTCTCGGCGATGTCCTCGGCCGCGCCCTCCTCGCCGCCGTACCCGGCGACGAGCCGCTGCACGATCGACTGGGCGGAGTACTGGTGCTCGCCGACCGCGGCGTACAGCGCCGACACGTCGGCCAGGTTCAGCTCCCGGGCGATGGCGGTGAGCGCCTCGGTGGTGAGCAGGCGCTGCAGCGGCAGGTTCTGCTTGCGCATCGCCTTGGCGATCGCGTCCTTGCCGGCCTCGATCGCCTCCTCCCGCCGCTCCTTGTTGAAGTACTGCCGGATCTTGGTGCGGGCGCGCGGGCTCTTGACGAAGCTCAACCAGTCCTGACTGGGGCCGGCGGTCTCCGACTTCGACGTGAAGATCTCGACCACGTCCCCGTTGGACAGGGTCGACTCCAGCGGCACCAGCTTCTGGTTGACGCGGGCGCCGATGCACCTGTGCCCGACCTCGGTGTGCACCGCGTAGGCGAAGTCGACCGGGGTGGAACCGGCCGGCAGGGAGATCACCTCACCCTTGGGGGTGAAGACGAACACCTCCTGGCTGGACAGGTCGTAGCGGAGTGCCTCGAGGAACTCGTTCGGCTCCGACGCCTCCCGCTGCCAGTCCAGCAGCTGCCGCAGCCAGGTCATGTCGTCGATCCGGGCCGGCGGCCCGACCACCGTGGCGTTCTTGGACTCCTTGTACTTCCAGTGGGCCGCGATGCCGTACTCGGCGGTGCGGTGCATCGCCTCGGTCCGGATCTGGAACTCCACCGGCTTGCCCGAAGGGCCGATCACGGTGGTGTGCAGCGACTGGTACATGTTGAACTTCGGCATCGCGATGTAGTCCTTGAACCGGCCCGGGACCGGCTGCCAGTTCGCGTGGATCACACCGAGTGCCGCGTAGCAGTCGCGGACCGTCCCGACCAGGATCCGGATCCCGATCAGGTCGTAGATGTCGGTGAAGTCCCGGCCGCCCACCACCATCTTCTGGTAGATCGAGTACAGGTGCTTGGGCCGGCCCTCCACCTTGGCCTTGAGCTTGGCCGCCTTCAGATCCGCCTGCACCTTCTGCTTGACCTGCTGCAGCAGCGCTTCGCGCTGCGGCTGGTGCTCGGCGATCAGGCGGTTGATCTCCTCGAACCGCTTCGGGAACAGGGTGCCGAAGGCCAGGTCCTCCAGCTCCCACTTGAGCGTGTTGAGACCCAGCCGGTGTGCCAACGGAGCCAAGATCTCCAGCGTCTCCTTGGCCTTCTGTTCCTGCTTATACCGCGGCAGGAACGTCAACGTCCGCATGTTGTGGAGGCGGTCGGCCAGCTTGATCACCAGCACGCGGGGATCCTTGGCCATCGCCACGACCATCTTGCGGATGGTCTCGGCCTTGGCGGCGTCACCGAGCTTGACCGCGTCCAGCTTCGTGACGCCGTCGACCAGCAGCGCCACCTCCTCGCCGAACTCGGTCCTGATCTGCTCGAGGGTGTAGTCGGTGTCCTCGATCGTGTCGTGCAGCAGCGCGGCCACCAGGGTGGTGGTGTCCATGCCGATGTTGGCCAGGATCGTCGCCACCGCCAGCGGGTGGGTGATGTACGGGTCACCGGACTTGCGTCGCTGGCCGGCGTGGCACCGGGCGGCGGTGTCGAACGCACGCTGCAGCAGGCGCACGTCAGCCTTCGGGTGGCTGACGCGGTGCTGGGCGATCAGCGGCTCCAGGACGTCGCTGACCTCCGTGGTCTGCCACGGGGCGTTGAACCGGGCCAGACGCGCCCGCACCCGGCGGCCGGTGGGTGCCGACGCGAGGGTGAAGCCTGAATGAGAGCTTCCGCCCTGCTTGTCCGGTGCGGTGGGACGGTCGGCGGGCACCGCAAGGACCCGGTCGTGGCCGCTGGCCACCGTCTCGACCGGGCCGGTAGTGGTGTCGGCGGCTGCGACGTCGCGGGGCACCAGGCCGCTCCTCCGCTCTGGCGTGATCCAGCTGGTGCGCCAATGGTACCGCCGGTGCGCCCACCCGGCGGCGGACCACGACGTCAGGCGACGCGGCGGAACGTCGGGCGACGCCGCAGCAACGTCAGGCGGGGCGGCAGGAGCGTCAGACGACGAGCAGGGCGTGCAACGGCTGACCGGCCAGGCGCTTGCGGCCGCCGAGGAACGACAGCTCCAGCAGGACGGTGAGGCCGCTCACCACGCCGCCGGCGCGGGTGATGAGGTCGACGGTGGCCGCGGCGGTCCCGCCGGTGGCGAGCACGTCGTCGACGACCAGCACGCGCTGGCCGGGCGCGAACGCGTCCCGGTGCACCTCCAGCACCGCCCGGCCGTACTCGAGGCTGTAGCTGGCCGAGTGGGTGGCGCGGGGCAGCTTGCCCTCCTTGCGGACCGGTACCACACCGGTGCCGGCCGCGTACGCGACGGCCGCGGCGAGCACGAACCCGCGGGCCTCGATGCCGGCCACGACGTCGAAGCCCGCCGGGCCCTGCGCCGCGACCACGGCGTCGACCACCTGCCGGAAGGCGGCACCGTCGGCCAGCAGCGGGCTGATGTCCTTGAACACGACGCCCTGCTGCGGGAAGTCCGGCACGTCGACCACCCGGTCGGCGACCAGAGCGGCGATCTTCGCGCCGCTGTCGCCGGCGGGCGCGGTCATCGCCGCCGGCCGCCGGAGCGCTTCCGGGCGCCCCGGCGCGACTGGCCGGGCCGGCGCGACCCGGCCGGGCGGGCACCGACCTTCGGTGCGGCGCCGGCGAGCTCGATCAGCTCCGGGTTGAGCACCGGAGGCACCCGCTCGCGCGACGGCTCCTCCTCCTTGCCGCCCTTGCGGGCCTCACGCTGGGCCAGCGCGACCCGCTTGGCGAGCACCCGCTGGGTGTGGGCGGCCAACCGCGGCTCCCGCAGCTTCAGCTCCGCCAGCAGCGGGGTGGCCAGGAACAGGGACGACAGGAAGCTCACCGTCATGCCGACGAACAGCACCAGGCCGAGGTCCTTCAGCGTCCCCGCGCCGAGCAGCCCGGCGCCGATGAACAGCAGCCCACCCACGGGCAGCAGCGCCACGACGGAGGTGTTGATGGAGCGCATCATGACCTGGTTGACCGCGAGGTTGGCGGCCTCCCCGTAGGTCTGGGTGTTGCTGGCGGTGATGCCCCTGGTGTTCTCCTGGATCTTGTCGAAGACGACCACACAGTCGTAGAGGCCGAAGCCCATGATCGTGAGGAACCCGATCACGGTGGCCGGCGTCACCTCGAAGCCGACGATCGCGTACACGCCGGCGGTGACGACCACGTCGGCCAGCAGCCCGGTCACGGCGGCGACCGCGGCCCGCAGCTCGAACCGGAAGACGAGGTAGGTGAGCACCAGCGCGAGGAAGACGGTGAGCGCGATCAGGGCCTGGCGGGTGATCTGCGCACCCCAGGCGGCGCTGACCAGGTCGTCGCTGATCTCCTGCGGCGGGATCCCGAGGGTCTCCGCGACCTCGGCCTTGACCTGCTGCGTCTCCTCCGCGGTCAGCTCGTGAGTGCGGATCAGGTAGCTGCTGTCGCCCACCTGCTGGCTCGAGGCCACGGACGCGCCGGCATCGGCGACCGCCTCCTCCGCCTGCTCGAGCGTGCCCACGGTGGCCGGGATGTGGAACGCGTTGCCACCGGTGAACTCCATGCCGAGCGTGAAGCCGCGCACGAGCACCCCGACCACCGAGATGAGGGCCACCACGGCGGCGATGGTCAGCCACCGCCGCCGCCAGTCGACGATGTTGGCGCCGGCCTGGCCCAGGTAGAGCCGGGCCGGCAGGGAGAGGCGCGGGGTCTCCTGCACCGGACTGCTCATGTCACGCCTCCCTCGTCCGGGGTTCGCGGGCGCCCGCAGCGGCCCGCTCCAGCTCCAGCGCCCGGCCCAGCCCGCTGACCGTCGGCGACAGGAACGCCCGGGTACGGGCCAGCAACGTCATGATCGGATGCCGGAACGTGAACACCACCAGCAGGTCCAGGACGGTGGCCAGTCCCAGGGCGAAGGCGAAGCCGCGCACCTGGCCGGCGGACAGCAGCCACAGCACGAGCGCGGCCAGCACGGTCACCGCGTTGGCGGAGATGATGGTGCGGCGGGCACGCACCCATCCACGGGCGACGGCGCTGCGGGGCGTGCGGCCCTCCCGGACCTCGTCCTTGACGCGTTCGAAGTAGATCACGAAGGAGTCGGCGGCGACACCCACCGCGACGATGAACCCGGAGATGCCCGCCAGCGTGAGGGTGAAGCCCATGCTGCGGCCCAGCACGACCAGCGCCGCGTAGATCAACAGCGACGAGATCACCAGGCTACCGATGATCACTATGCCGAGCAGCCGGTAGTAGAAGAACGAGTACAGCATGACCAGCGCCATCCCGATGCCGGCGGCGATGAGACCGGCCCGCAGGTACTCGGTCCCGAGGGTGGCGGTGACGGTCTGCGACTCCTGCTGCTGGAACGTCAGCGGCAGCGCACCGTACCGCAGCTGGGTCGCCAGCGTGCGCGCGTCCGCCGCGGTGAAGTTCCCGGTGATCTCCGACTGGCGGCTGAGCACCTGTGTGGGCTCCGGCGCGGAGACCACGGTGTTGTCCAGCACCACCGCGACCAGGCAGTGGCGGTCGTCCCCGACCGCGGTGAACTGGTCGCACTGGATCGGTCGGGTGCCGCCGTAGAGGTTGTCGTCACCCAGCTGCGACTGGTCCAGGGGCGCCCCCTCGTGGGTGGTGACCGCCTCCCGGGTGAGCGCGGTCCACTTCCGCTGCCCCTCGCCGTTGAAGTTGAGGCTGACCGACCAGCTGTTGGTCTGCGGGTTGAAGACCTCCTTGGCGTTGTCGATGTCGGGACCGAGGACGGTCGCGGCGTCCAGCAGGTACTTGATCACTCCGGCGGAGTCGCAGGCGACCACGATCTGCTCGGTGTCCCGCACCGAGCCGGGTGGGCGGGCGTTGAGCTGTGCGCAACTGATCGTCGGCACGTTGAACTGGACCTTCGCCGGCAGGATCGCGACCTGCTCGCCGGTCAGCCTGCTGAACGGTTCCAGGGTCCTTTCCAGCTCCGGGTCCGCCGACAGGTTGGCCGGGCCGGTCAGCCGCAGGGCGGCGTCGAGCGCCTCCTGCCCGACGATGTCGATGACCTGCTGGCGCAGCTCCTCGTCGGTCGCCACCTCGCCGCCGGGGGACGGTTCGGGACCGGGCGAGGCGGACGGCACCGGGGACGCCGGCGGGGTCGCGGCAGCGGTGGGGCTGGCGCCCGCCGCGGGGCTGCCGCTGGCGCTCGGGCCCGGCGTCGCCTCGGCGCTGGCGTCCGGGCTGGGCGTGGGCCCCGGGCTCCCGCTCGCCCCGGGGCTGGCCGACGGCGACGGGGTCGGGTTCGGCATCACCGTGCCGGCACCGCTGGTGGTGTAGAGCACCTTGCGGAAGCGCAGCTCCGCCGGTTGGCCGACCGACCGCAGCGCGTCCTCACCCTCCCCGGCGACCGAGATCACGATGAGGTTGTCGCCCTCGCTGACGACCTCGGCCTCCTCGACGCCCAGGGCGTTGACCCGGCTCTCGATGATCTGCCGCGCCTGCTCGAGCTGGTCCGCGGCCGGGGAGGACCCGTCCTCGGTCACGGCCAGGAACGTGACCCGGGTGCCGCCGACCAGGTCCAGGCCCAGGCGCGGCTCCAACCGCTCCAGCCAGCTCATGCCCGACGTGCCGGAGAACAGCGCCAGGCCGTACAGCACGACGAACGCCAACGCCAGGACGGCCAGCTGCCGTCCGGGGTGGCCGGGTGAGGGTGGGTTCTGTGCCACGTCCGATCAGTCCTTGTCGCGCTGGTCCGCCGATCCGGGTTCCTCCCCCGACTGGGCCGCCGGCTGCTCGGCGGGCCGCTCCACCCGGGCGATCGCGCCCCGCTCGTAGCGCGCGAACACGCCCTCGGAGGTCTCCAGGATCACGGTGCGGTCGTCGAGCTCGGCGACCGTGCCGTGCAACCCGCCGATGGTGACCACGTGGTCCCCCTCGCTCAGGTTGGCCTGGATCTGCAGCACCTCCCGGCGGCGCTTCTGCTGGGGGCGGATCAGCAGGAAGTAGAAGATCGCGAACAGCGCCACGATCATGAGCAGCGGGACCAGACTGTCGCCGCCGCCGCCACCATCCTGGGCAAGAAACACGTTCCTGACCTTCCGTCGGCCCACGCGGCGCCAGACACGCCGCCCAGGCGATCTTGTCACCCGGCTCTCGCTCACGCGACCCCGCAGGGGTCGCGGTGAGTCTAGTCGGTGTCGCCGTCCGCATCGAACCGCGTGCCGAACAGGTCCGGCGGCGCGGAGGCGGCACCCAGGATGCTACCCGGCGGCGTGCGCCCCAGGTGCCGCCAGGCGGCCGCCGTGGCCACCCGGCCGCGGGGGGTGCGGGCCAGCAGCCCGGCCCGGACGAGGTACGGCTCGCACACCTCTTCCACCGTGTCCGGCTGCTCGCCCACGGCCACGGCCAGCGTCGACAGCCCGACCGGGCCCCCGCCGAACGACTCGACCAGGGCGGAGAGCACCGCCCGGTCGAGCCGGTCGAGCCCCCGCTCGTCGACGTCGTACACGGCCAGCGCCGCCTTGGCGGTCTCGCGGGTGACCACCCCGTCGGCGCGGACCTCGGCGTAGTCACGCACCCGGCGCAGCAGCCGGTTGGCCACCCGGGGGGTGCCGCGGGAGCGGGCCGCGATCTCCGCCAGCCCGTCCGGCTCGGCGGGCACCCCCAGGATCGACGCCGACCGCGCCAGCAGCTGCTCCAGCTCGGCGGGCTCGTAGAAGTCGAGATGGCCGACGAACCCGAACCGGTCGCGCATGGGTCCGGTCAGCAGCCCGGCCCGGGTGGTGGCGCCCACCAGCGTGAACGGCTCGACCTCCAGCGGCACCGCGGTGGCGCCCGGGCCCTTGCCGATCACCACGTCCACCCGGAAGTCCTCCATGGCCGAGTAGAGCAGCTCCTCGGCGGGCCGGGCGATGCGGTGGATCTCGTCGATGAACAGCACGTCCCCGGCGCTGAGGCTGGTCAGGATCGCCGCCAGGTCGCCGGCGCGTTCGATCGCCGGTCCGCTGGTGACCCGCAGCCCGGCACCCAGCTCGGCCGCGACGATCATGGCGAGCGTGGTCTTGCCCAGCCCGGGCGCGCCGGACAGCAGGATGTGGTCGGGCGGGCTGCCGCGCCGCAGCGCCGAGGCGAGCAGCAGCTGCAGCTGTTCCCGTACCCGGTGCTGGGCGACGAACTCCGCCAGCCGCCGCGGCCGCACGCTGGCCTCGGCCTCCCGGTCGGCCTCCGCGGCGTGCGGTGAGACCAGGGCCAGTGACGGCTCGAACTCCGGCCGGGCGGTCACGTCGGGCTCCCCAGGGTCCGGATCGCCCGTTTGAGCAGCACCGGCACCGGCGGGGTCTCGCCGCCGTCGAGCGTCGCGGCGACCTCAGCGACGGCCCGGTCGGCCTGCGCGGCCGACCATCCCAGCCCGACCAGGCCGGCGTGGACCTGCTCCCGCCAGGTGTCGGCGGGCCCGGCCACCTCCGCGGACAGCGGCGCCGGACCGACCCGGTCGCGAAGCTCCAGCACCAGCCGCTCGGCCGACTTGCGACCGATGCCGGGCACCCGGGTCAGCACCGCGGTCTGCCCGTTGGCGATCGCCTTGCGCACCAGGTCGGGGCTGAGCACCGCCAGCACCGCCTGCGCCAGCCGCGGCCCCACCCCGCTGGCGGTCTGCAGCAGCTCGAACAGGTCGCGGGAGTCGTCGTCGGCGAACCCGTACAGGGTCAGCGAGTCCTCCCGGACGACCAGGCTGGTGGCCAACCGTGCCTCCCGGCCGACCCGCAGCTCGGCCAGTGTCGCCGGGGCGCAGCTGACCCGCAGCCCGACGCCTCCGACCTCGACGACCGCGCTGTCGCCGGCCACCGACACCACCCGCCCGCGCACGGTGGCGATCATCCGTGTCCTCCGTCCCCGGCCGTCCGGGCCGCTGCCCTGTCCCGGGCCGCCCGGGCCGCCGCGGCCAGCCGGTCCGCGGTGCCGCCGCGCCACACGTGGCAGATCGCCAGCGCCAGCGCGTCGGCGGCGTCGGCCGGCCGGGGCCGCTGCGGCAGGTTGAGCAGCCGGGTGACCATCGTGGTCACCTGCGTCTTGCCGGCCCGCCCGGACCCGGTGACCGCCGCCTTCACCTCGCTGGGAGTGTAGAGGCGCACGGGCAGGCCGGCGCGGGCCGCCGCGAGCGCGGCGACCGCGCCGGCCTGCGCGGTGCCCATGACCGTCCGCACGTTGTGCTGGCTGAACACCCGCTCCACCGCCACGGCGTCGGGCCGGTGGCGCGCGATCAGCTCGTCCAGCCGGCGCTCCAGCTGCAGCAGCCGCCACGGGAACTCCTCGTCCGCGCCGGTGGTGAGCACCTGCACGTCCACCAGGCGGCACGGCCGACCGGGTGAGCCCTCCACGACGCCCACCCCGCACCGGGTCAGCCCGGGGTCGACTCCCAGCACCCGCACCGCTCTCCCTCCCCGGCAGCCTGGTGGCGCACGTGTGTACGAGGTTACGCGTACCCTGGTCGTGGGGGACGAACCGACACGCGCCGGGCCGGATGGCGGGTCAGCCGGCGGCGAGCCCGGACAGGACGATGTCGACGACCCGCTCGGGCAGGCTGGCCTCCGGCAGGTCGGGGTGCCAGCGCAGCATCCGCTGGATGAGCACGGGTCCCATGAGGACCGCCAGCGCCGCCTCGACGTCGGCGTCGGCGCGCAGCTCGCCGGTACGCACGCCGCGCTGCAGCACCTCGCGCAGCGCCTGCCGGCGCGGCTCCACGAGGCTCTGGTAGAGGCGGTACCGCTCGGGGCTGCGGTGGACCTCCGGCACCAGGGTCGACAGGATCCGGGTCAGGCGCTGGTCGGGCCGCCTCGGGTAGGCCCGCAGCAGGGTGACGAGGTCCTCGCGGACCGTCCGGCCGGCCAGCTCCGGCAGCGGCCGCTTGAGCCGGCTCACCGCGTCGACGAGCAGCGCCTCCTTGCCGGACCAGCGCCGGTAGATGGTGGCCTTGCCGACGCCGGCGCGGGCGGCGACCGCCTCGACCGACAGCGCCTCCACCGTGTGGCCCTCGGCGAGCAGGTCGAGCACCGCCTCGACGATCGCCTGCTCCGCCTGGGCACTGCGGGGCCGCCCGGGTGACCGGGCGAGCGCGGTGCCGGTGGAGGCCATGGTCAACCCAGCGTACGCGAGGTGGCCAGCTGCGGGTCGGGTCGGGCGGCCGGTGCCCGGTGGCGGCGCCGCCCCGGCAGCCACCGCAGGACCACCAGCACCGAGACCAGGGCGACGATCCCGGACCAGGTGGCGGCGGTGTGCATCGCGGCGAGGAACGCCTCGTCGGCGGCGGCGATCAGCTCGGGTGCCCCGATCCGGGCGGCGACCGCGTAGGCACCGGCGACCGACTCGGCCGCGGTGCCGCGGACCGGCTCCGGCAGCAGCGGCAGTGCCGGCGCGATCTCGTCGCGGTAGACGCCCATGACCACCGCGCCGAGGACGGCGACCCCGAGCGTCCCCCCGACCTGCCGCATGGTGTTGGCGACGGCCGAACCGACCCCGGCCCGCTGCCGGGGCAGCGTGGACATGATCGACTCCATGCAGGAGGGCAGCACCACGGCCATGCCGATCCCCTGGACGAAGTAGATGACCCCGACCGCCCAGATCGGGGTGTCGCCGGTCAGCAGCACCCAGCCGCCGAGGCTCATCCCCGACAGGGCCAGACCGGCGGCGCACGTCGCCTTGGCGCCGAACCGGCGGACCAGGGTCGCGCTCAGCGGGGCGACGAACACCTGCGCGACCGCGAACGGGATCAGCAGCATGCCGGCGTGCAGCGGGCTGTAGCCGCGTACCAGCTGCAGGTAGAAGGTGGAGAAGAAGAAGACGCCGAAGGCGGCGAAGAAGATCAGGGCGGTCACGACCGCCGCGGTGGAGAACCGCGGGTTGCGGAACAGCTGCACGTCCAGGGACGGGTGCCGGGCCCGCCGCTCCCAGGCGAGGAAGACCGCGAGCACGGCCAGGCCGCCGACGGCGCAGACCCACACCACCGGGCGGTGGAAGCCGTGTTCGCCACCGTCGATGATGCCGTACACCAGCAGCACCAGCCCGAGCATGGACAGCACCATCCCGAGCAGGTCGAGCCGGCGAGGGTCCGGGTCGCGCGACTCGGGCACCAGCCACGCGGCCAGTCCCATGCCGACCAGCACGATCGGCACGTTGATGAGGAACACCGAGCCCCACCAGAAGTGCTCCAGCAGGAAGCCGCCGGTCACCGGCCCGACCGCCACCGCGATCCCGACCGCGCCGCTCCAGACCCCGATCGCCCGGCCGCGTTCCCGGGGCACGAACACGTCCGAGATGATCGAGAGGGTGGCGGGCATGACGGCGGCGGCCGCCAGGCCGGTCAGCGCCCGGGCCGCGATGAGCTGGCCGGGGTTCTGGGCGTAGGCGGAGGCGACCGACGCCACCGCGAACAGGAACAGACCCACCTGCAGGACCAGGCGGCGGCCGTACCGGTCCCCGAGCACGCCGAAGGTGAACAGCAGGCCGGCGAAGACCAGCGTGTACGAGTTGATGGTCCACTCCAGCTCGGCCTGGCTGGCGCCGAGACCCTGCTGCGGGTCGGCCAGCACCCGCAACCCGACATTGAGGACGGTGTTGTTGAGGACGACCACCAGGAGTGAGATGATCATGACGCCGAGAACGAACCACCGGCGGGGATGCCCGGTGTCGGGTCCCGGTTGTCCGCTCACACCACTCCCGGGGTTTTCGAAACGATACGGTCTCGTAACAGATCAGGGTACGGCCCGGGCCGCCACAGCGGAACGCACCGCGACCCGGTGTGGCCGGACTCACCTGGTCGGCGCCGCCAGCCTCACCTGGTCGGAGCCGCCACCTCACCTGGTCAGCGCGGCGACCGCGGCGTCGACGTCCTCGTCGGTGTTGTAGACGTGGAACGACGCCCGGACCCGCCCGGCCCGGACCGCGGTCCGCACGCCGGCGGCGGCCAGCCGCTCCGCCGCGCCCGGGACCTCCACCGTGACGATCGCGCTGTCACCGGGCGCCCGCCCCAGGCCGGTGAGGAACCGGTTGGCCAACCGCACGTTGTGGTCGTGGATGGCGGCCACCCCGATCCGCTCCACCACCTCCAACGCCGGTGCGGTGCCCACCCAGGAGAACCACGCCGGGGAGATGTCGAACCGCCGGGCGTCGCTGGCCAGCCGCATCGGCGGGCCGTAGTACGAGGCGTGCACGTCCTCGGCGGCGCACCAGCCCGCCGCGTGCGGCGTCATCCGTTCCCGCATCGGCGCCGCCAGGTACGCGAAGGCGGAGCCGCGGGGGGACATGAGCCACTTGTACGCGGCGACCACCACCACGTCGGCCAGCGCGGCCTCGAACGGCAGCCACCCGCACGCCTGAGTGGCGTCGACCACCACCGCCGCCCCGTGGGCCCGGGCGGCGTCGACCACCCGCCGGTACGGGGCCACCGCGCCGTCGGCGGACTGGACCAGGCTGAACACCACCAGGTCGGTGGCCTCGTCCACCGCGTCGGCCAGGTCGGACAGCGGAACGGTCCGGGCCACCACGCCCCGGTGGGCCTGCGCCATCCACGGGAACAGGGCGGAGGCGAACTCGCCGGTGGGCGCCACCACCCGGGCGCCGTCCGGCAGCGCGGCGGCGACCGGCGCCAACAGCTGCGAGACCGTCGCGCCGACGGCCACGTCGGCGACCGGCACGCCCAGGATCCGGGCGAAGGTCGTCCGGCTGCGGTCGGTGGCCTCGCTCCACACCTCCCAGGAGGTGCGCCCGACCCGCCAGTCGGCGAGCGCCCGCTGGAGCTCCTCCCACGCCGGCCGCGGCGGCAGGCCGTAGCTGGCCGTGTTGAGGTAGCCCGGCTCGGCGTCCCACAACGACCTCAGCTCCACCGGCACCTCCGACCCCTCCCGCGCCGTCCGCGCGGTGAACCGGCGGCGCGGGCACCAGGCTAACCCGGCCGCGCAGAGGCGCCGAACAGGTGGCGGCAACGGTCCCGCCCGCGCCCGGGGCCGCGGTGGGCCGGTCCGCGGCCCGCGTGCGGTCAGCCGGTACGCTGCCCGCGTGACCGCGAGGCTGCCGCTGCGCGCCAGGCTGGCCTGCCTGCTGTCGCGGCTGGCCGCCGCGGCGTCCCGGGCCACCGGTCGCGGCGACGGCTCGGTCATCGGCGGCCGGATCGGCCTGCTGGTGGACCCGCGGCTGCTGGAGAGGCTGTCCGCCGGGCGGCGCGTGGCGCTCGTCAGCGGGACCAACGGCAAGACCACGACCACCCGCCTGACCGCCGCCGCGGTGGGCGTCCTGGGACCCGTGGCGACCAACCCGTTCGGCGCCAACATGCCCACCGGGCACGTCTCCGCCCTGGTCCGGGAGCGCGAGGCCCGCTTGGCCGTCCTGGAGGTCGACGAGCACTGGCTGCCCAAGGTGATCGGCCCGACCGGCGCGGAGGTCGTGGCGCTGCTCAACCTGTCCCGGGACCAGCTGGATCGGGCCAAGGAGGTGGCGATGCTCGCCCAGCTGTGGCGCCACACGCTCGCCGGGCACCCGGACGTCGCGGTAGTGGCCAACGCCGACGACCCGATGGTGGTCTGGGCGGCGACCGCCGGCGGGAAGGTGACCTGGTTCAGCGCCGGCCAGCGGTGGCGGGACGACTCCTGGGTGTGCCCGCAGTGCGGCTCGGCCATCGTGCGGGACCGGGACGACTGGTGGTGCAGCGGCGGTGACCTGAAGCGGCCGGCGCCGCAGTGGACCGCGTACAGCCGGGAGGTGGTCGCGCCGGACGGCGCGCGGTACGGGATCACGCTGGCGCTGCCGGGGCGCGTGAACGTCGGCAACGCCGCCACCGCGCTGGCGGTGGCGGCCCACTTCGGAGTGGACCCGGACCGGGCAGTGCCCCGCCTGGCGGAGGTCACCTCGGTGGCCGGACGGTACGCCCAGGTCGAGCGGGACGGGCGGGTGATCCGGCTGCTGCTGGCCAAGAACCCCGCCAGCTGGCTGGAGGCGTTCGACATGGCCGAGCACGCACCCACGGTGCTCGCGGTCAACGCCCGCGGCCCGGACGGGTTGGACACCTCCTGGCTGTTCGATGTGGACTTCTCGCCGCTGCGCGGCCGGCAGGTGGTGGTCACCGGCGACCGGGCGTTCGACCTGGCGGTCCGGTTGCAGGTCAACGAGGTGCCGTTCACGTACGCGGCGAGCTTCGCCGACGCGCTGGCCGCGGTGCCCCCGGGTCGGCTGGAGGTCATCGCCAACTACACGGCGTTCCAGGACATCAGGGCGGAGCTCGATCGTGTCCTCTGAAGCTACCGAGTCCGCGGTGCGGATCGTCTGGCTGTACCCGGATCTGATGTCGACCTACGGGGACCGGGGCAACCTGCTCGTGCTGGCCTGGCGGGCGCGCGCGCGGGGGCTGCCGGTCGAGACCCGCGAGGTGCGCTCCAGCGAGGCGGTCCCCGCCCACGCGGACATCTACCTGCTCGGCGGCGGCGAGGACGGGCCGCAGGCCCTGGCCGCGCACCGGCTGGCGGCCGACGGGACGCTGGCGCGGGTCGTGGACACCGGCTCGGTGGTGTTCGCCGTGTGCGCCGGCTACCAGGTGCTCGGCGAGTCGTTCTACGCCAAGGGCGAGAAGTGCGCCGGGCTGGGCCTGCTGGACGTCTGGTCAGACCGGGGCCCCACCCGCGCGGTCGGCGAGCTGGTGGCGGCGGTGGATCCCCGGCTCGGCCTGCCCACGCTGACCGGGTTCGAGAACCACGGCGGCCGCACCCACCTGGGTCCGCGGGCCAACCCGCTGGCGAGGGTGACCACCGGGGTGGGCAACGACGGCGTCACCGAGGGCGCCTGGCAGGGCAGCGTGTTCGGCACCTACTGCCACGGACCCGCGCTGGCCCGCAACCCGGCCCTGGCCGACCTGCTGCTGCGGCGGGCCACCGGCCTCGACCGGTTGGCGGAGCTGGACGAGACCTGGGTGGAGCGGTTGCGGCGGGAGCGGCTCGCGGCGGCACGGTCGTAGGGTGCCGACGTTCGCTTCGGGCGCTCGTCTCGTCGTGCAGTGCTGAGTCGGTGGGCGGGCGTGTCGTCAGGTACGCGGTAGCCTCAGTCGCCGTACAGCTCCTCCAGCGGCGGACTCTGCGGGCACACCGTGTTGATCCGCTCCCACTCCTCCTCGGTTGGGGTATCTACCGAAGCGTACGGAACCCACTGACTCGGAGTCCCGTACGACGCCAGGAAGGTCTCCCAGGACGGTGGAGTGCCCACGTCGTAGCCTTCCGCCGCGAGACACGGCACCACCGTCTCCGTGTAGTAGTCATAGATGATCCGGATCTGCTCGGGCGTATGCGGTAGGCTGTAGCGAGGGTGAACCGGATACATCACCTCACATCGGTGAATCGCCTCGTGCTGCGCTTGCGCCTGATCGTCAGGTATGTCGCCAAACTTGATCCCGCCGTCAAAGGTGGCTTGCGCGGGAATGCCCTGTCGTTGCAGGCATTCAACGTGGACGGTGGCGTACTCGTCTAGCTCGATGAAACGGACGAACTCGGCATCGGTCGGCGGTTCGTAACCTTGCTCGCGGAGAAGATTGGCGTGCCGCTCCACCTCTGCCTCGTACAACGCCATCCAATCCGCCTCCTCTGATGGCTGCTGACCGCTGGGGGTGTCGGTCTGACCGGAAGGACCGTCGGTCTGACCGGTAGTGTCACCAGTACAGCTCGCCAGCGCCAACGCGAGAACGCAACCCGTGACGGTGCCACCCATGAGTCGCCTGAACATCGTTTCCCCCGTACCTCCTGTGTCACCGAGAGGGAGCTGAGTCGCGAAGCTGTCCGGGCTTGAGACTGTGATCGCGAGTCGGCGACGAAGCTCCGGTGCGTGTCGCGATCTCGGCGGAACGCGATGCCCGCCGGTGCGTCTCCTACGGGTTCACCCTACCGAGCGGTGGGCGCAGCCACAGGGCACGACCATCCCGGGACCGCGAGATCAGATGGACGCCCCGCCATTAATTAGGTATGTCGACCCGTCATAACGACGGGCCTGCGCGGCTACGATGTGGCTGGTTGGTCACGGGGAGGCCGTTGGTGTCGCATGTCGGAAGGCCCCCGCACTGATGTTGACCCCACCTCGCACCCTCGTCGCCATCTGCGCCGTCGCCCTCGTGCCCGGTCTCGCGTCACCCGCGGCCGCGGCCACGGGGCCCGCCTCGACGTCCACCGCCGGCGCCGTCACGGTGGCCGCGCCGGTCACCACCGCGACCGCCGCACCGGTCAGCACGACCACAGCGCCGCTCACCGCGACCGCCCCGCCCGTCACCGCGACCGCGCAGGTCGCGGCCGAGGCCGAGCCGCGGCCGGACCGGCAGCTGGACGACCTGTACTCCGGCCTGCCCGGCGACGACGGCACGTTCTCCGTGCCGTCGTCGCCGGTCGGGAGCGCCACACCGCCACCCTCCGGTGTGGATCCCGCCGTGCAGGAAGCGGTCGAGGCCGACGGCACCGTCCCGGTCATCATCCGGCTGCGCGAGCAGGCGGACCTCGCGCGCGTGGCCAGGGACGCCGCCCGGGCCGGCCGTGCCGCGGCCGCCGCGGTGCGGCAGGGGCTCCCTCTGCAGCTGGCCGCCGCCGAGGTCGGGGCGCTCGCGCGCGACGCCGAGCAGGCCGCCCGCGGGCGGGTCGTGGTCGGCGCGCTGCGGGAGGTGGCCGACCGCAGCCAGGGCGGGGTACGCGAGCTGCTGGCCGACCACGGCGTCACCGACACCACCCCGCTGTGGATCGTCAACGGGATCGCGGCCACCGTGGACGAGGCGACCCTGGCGGCGCTCGCCGACCACCCGGACGTCGCCAGCGTCACCCTCGACCGGGAGATCCGCCTGGTCGAGCCGGTCGAGGAGGACCCCGGTCGGCCGCTGCTGCCCACCGACAGCCTGGAGGCGATCAACGCGCCCGACGTGTGGGGCGAGTACGGCGTGCGCGGCGCCGGCGTCGTGGTGGGCATCATGGACACCGGCGTCGACGCCACCCACCCCGCCCTGGCGTCCTCCTGGCGGGGGCGCGACGGCGACCTCGAGAAGAGCTGGATCAACACCACCAACGAGAACTACCCGGAGCCCGGCGACGGCAACGGCCACGGCACCCACGTGGCCGGCACGATCCTGGGCTCGCCACCGGGCGGCGAGATCACCGGGGTGGCGCCGGACGCGGAGTGGATCGCGGCCAAGATTCTCAACGACGGCGGCACCGGCACCGAGTCGAGCGTCCACGAGGGCTTCCAGTGGATGCTCGCGCCGGGCGGGGACCCCGCCGCCGCGCCCGACGTCGTCAACAACTCGTGGGGCAACCGGCTGACCAACTTCGACGGGTTCTGGGAGGACGTCGCCGCCTGGGTGGCGGCCGGCATCGTGCCGATCTTCGCCAACGGGAACGACGGTCCGGCCACCGGCGCGGTCAGCTCGCCGGCCAGCTACCCGCACGCGATCGGGGTCGGCGCCACCGACAACCAGGGTCGCGTCACGTGGTTCTCCGGCCGGGGACCGGTGACCTGGGACGGCGTGGAGTACACCAAGCCGGACCTGAGCGCCCCCGGCTACCTGGTGCGCTCCAGCATCCCGGTCGAGCTGGACAGCGACGGGGACGGGTACGCGTTGGCGTCCGGGACGTCGATGGCGGCGCCGCACGTCACCGGGACGGTGGCGCTGATGCTGTCGGCCGCGCCGGATCTCACCGTCGACGAGGTGCGCTCCGCGCTGACCGCCTCGGCCACCAGCCGCGACCTGGCCGCCGCGCTGCCCAACTCCTACGGGGCCGGCATCCTCGACGCGTTCGCCGCGGTCACCTACGTCACCCGCAGCGGCACCGTCACCGGCACGGTCACCGGCCCCGACGGCACGCCGCTGGCGGCCACCGTCACCGTCGGTGACCAGCAGACCGCCACCGATCCGCAGACCGGCGCGTACGCGCTGCGGCTGACCCCGGGGACCTACCAGCTCGTGATCAGCGCGTACGGCCACGCGCCGCACCACGCCGAGGTGACCGTGACCCTCGGCGGCACCGTCACGGTCGACGCGACGCTGGCGGCCACCCCGGAGCGGACCCTCTCCGGCACCGTCACCGGTCCCGACGGCCCGGTGCCCGACGCCCGGGTGGCGGTGGCCGACACCCCGCTCGTGGCGGTGCGCACCGACCCCGCCGGCCGGTTCGCGCTCTCGGTGGCCGAAGGGTCCTACGACCTGGTGGTCAGCGCGGGCGGGTTCACACCGGCGACCGTACCGGTGGTGGTGGACGGGCCGACGGAGGTCACCGTGGCCCTGGTCCCGGCGCCGGTCACGCCGGGCTGGTCGGAGTACCAGAACAACCCGGCCCGAACCGGCCGGAGCGGGGACAGCCTCGCCGGCGAGACCCTCCAGCATCTGTGGAGCGTGGACACCGACGGTATCCCGCGCTTCGCCTCCCCGGTCATCGCCGACGGCAGGGTCTTCCTCAGCTTCGAGGACGGCAACATCACCAACGGCTGGCTGTCCGCCTTCGACCTCACCGACGGCCATCTCGTGTGGACCTTCACGGGCAGCGCGGCCATGCGGGGCACGCCGGCCGTGGTCGACGGCGTGGTCTACACCGGCGGCGGGATGGATGGCGGCATCCACGCCCTGTCGGCGGAGACCGGCGAGCTGATCTGGAAGCTGGAGACACCCGGGCGCCGCACCATCTACACCAACCCCACGGTGGTGGACGGGGTCCTGTACGTGACGACCGGGGCCACCACCGGCGCATCGGACACGGTGTACGCGCTCGACCCGGCCACCGGTGCCGTCCTGTGGTCGCGGGACATCGGCGCGCGGGTCTTCGCCGGTCCGGCGGTCGCCGACGGTCTCGTGTTCGCCGCCAGCGCCGAGGAGCAGACGCTGTACGCGCTGGACGCGGCCACCGGCGCCCCGGTCTGGACGTACCAGCTGACCGGCGAGGACGAGTTCGTCGGCAGCCCGAGCGTCGCCGACGGGACCGTCTACCTCACCACGTCCGTACCGCCGCCGGGGCTGGCACTAGGGTTCCAGGGCAAGCTGCTGGCGATCGACGCCGCCACCGGGCAGGTGCGCTGGGAGGCGGCCAACCACGGCGACGGCCAGGGCACGGCCCCGGCGGTCTACGGCGACCTGGTCATCGCCGGGTCCCACGGCCTGGGCATGGTGGCGGCCTACGACCGCCACACCGGCGAGCCGGTCTGGTACTACGGTCTGGAGATCAGCGGCGCCGTCAGCGCGTCGGTCCTGGTCAGCGGCGACGGGTACGTGGTCGCGGGCTCGCAGATCGACGACCGGGTGTTCGTCCTCGACGCCACCGACGGCAGCCTGGTATGGGAGCAGACGGTCGCCGACTCCGTCCTGTCCTCCCCGGCGTACGCCGACGGGCGGCTGGTGATCGCCGACCGCCGCGGCAACCTCCACGCCTACCAGCC
Organism: Natronosporangium sp.; assembly: GCA_035306365.1. Lineage (GTDB taxonomy): Bacteria > Actinomycetota > Actinomycetes > Mycobacteriales > Micromonosporaceae > Natronosporangium. The sequence continues at coordinate 21,737 of DATGOE010000200.1, forward strand.
GACCGGACAGCTGCGGGGCGTGGTGACCGGCCCGGACGGTCCGCTGGCGGCCACGGTCCGGGTGGTGGAGGCGGACCGGGAGGTCACCGCCGACCCGGACACCGGCGCGTACCTGATCGCCGGGCTGCCTCCGGGCGACTACACGATCGAGGTGAGCCACTACGGCTTCGCGACCGCGACCGAGTCCGTGCGGGTGCTGGTCGCCCAGGCGGTCACCGCCGACGTCGACCTGACACCGGTCGGCGACGGCACGGTCACCGGTGTCGTCACCGACCAGGACGGCCGGCCGCTGGCCGGGGTGAGCGTGACCCTGTCGCCCACCCCGCTGGAGCCCGCGATCACCGACGACGACGGCGCGTACACCTTCCCGGCCGTGGCCGCGGGCACGTTCGGGATCGAGATGAGCCTGCCCGGGTACGAGACGTTCACCGCCACGGTGACGGTCGCCGAGGGGCAGGCCACGGTCGTCGACGCCTCGCTGCAGCGCTTCGAGGTCGCGGTCGTGGCCGACTTCGAGGGCCGGGTCACGCAGCTGCTGCGCGACGCCGGCTGGCACACGGACCGGGTGTCGTTCGCGCAGATCGACGGCACCGTCGACCGGTACGAGGTCGTGGTGCTGTCGGGCATGACGGGCGACCGGGCCGACGCGGACCTGGACCGGTTCGCCCGCATCGTCGCCGACGCCGACGCCGCCGGCACCAGCCTGGTCGTGCTCGGCACCGGCGGGCCGAGCTACGGGTCGGTCCGCACCCTGTCGCGGGTCACCGGCGACCCGGCCGGCGAGGCGGCGGCGCTGTCCTCCGACGGCGTGGTGTTCCTGCAGGACGTGGTGGACCACCCGATCACCGCGTCGCTGCCGGCGGAACCGCTGGTGCCGGTGTTGACCGCGAACAGCTGGCACGCGTGGTTCACCGGCTACAGCGGACACACCCTGGCGACGCTCAGCAGCGAGGACGAGGGCGTACGGGGTGGTGGCGTGGGCTACCAGCGCCGCACCATGGGCAGCAACCACATCCTGCTGCCCGCCTCCGCACCCTCGCCGTTCGCCGACTGGACGCCAGCCATGGCCGACCTGGTGCGCGACGCCGTCGCGTACGCGGCGAACGCCGCGTACGGCGAGGTGAGCGGTGTGGTGACCGGACCCGACGGCGCCCCGGTGGCGGCACAGGTGGAGGTGCCCGGCGACCTCGAGCGCACCACCGCCGCCGCCGACGGCTCGTACTCCCTGCTGCTCCCACCCGGGGAGCACACGCTGCGGTACCGGTTCCCCGGTGCCCGGACGGTGGAGCTGCCGGTGACCGTGGTCGCCGGTGAGGTGCTCGTGCGGGACGTGAGCCTGCCGCAGTCCACCCTGGGTACGCTGGCCGGCCGGGTGACCAGCGCCAACGGCGGAACCCCGCTGGCGGGCGTCACCGTCACCGTGGCCGGCAGTGGGCAGCCGCCGGCCACCACCGGCCCGGACGGTCGGTACGCGGTGGAGGACCTTCCCGGCGGCGTCTACACCGTCGAGTTCACCGCCGAGGCCTACCAGTCGCACAGCGTCGAGGCCGTGGAGGTGGTCGAGGGACAGGTCACCACGCTGGACGCCGCGCTGACCCCAGCTCCCGCGGTGGTGGTCGTGGGCGACCGCAACGGCCAGCTCACCAACCTCCTGCGGGCCAACGGGCTGCCGGCCGAGGAGGCCGGCTGGGAGGTGGTGGACGCACTCGACGCGGTGGAGGTCGTGATCCTCAACCATCCGCCGGCCGTCGACCGGGACACCTTCCTCGCGGCGCTGGCGGCCTTCGACGCCGCGGGCGTCAGCGTGATCTTCCCGGCGGTCGGCTTCGCGTCCAGCACCCGTGGCGTGGATCTGCTCATCCAGCACACCGGTGACCCGCCGGCGCAGAACTGGATCGGCACCGGCGGTCCCGCGTTCTTCCTCGAGAACCTCGCCGACCACCCGATCTTCGAGGGCATCGAGGACCCGGTGCAGATCCTGGTCGAGGGCACCGACGCGGCCGCCTTCCCGTCGTACTCGGGCGTCACGCTGGCGGAGGTCGCCCGGGCCGGGGAGGAGCCGTCCGGGATCGGCGTGGCGTACAACCCGCGCACGCCCGACAGCGTGCACCTGCTGCTGACCGGGCTGGCGGCGACGTTCAGCAACTCCCCCACCACGGACTGGACCGACGCGGGCCGGCAGATCTTCCTCAACGCGGTGCGGTGGGCGGCCGACCCGCAGCAGAGCGGCGTCACCGGGGTGGTCACCGACCAGGACGGGCAGCCCCTCTCCCACGCGGTTGTGGAGGTGCTCGGCACCAACTGGCGCGCGGAGGTCGACGCCGGCGGCGCGTTCGAGCTGGCGGTGGCGCCGGGCGAGTACACGCTGCGGTACACCGCGTTCGGGTACGTGCCGGTGGAGCGGACGGTCACGCTCGGGCCCGGGCAGACCGCCGAGGCCTCGCTGGAGCTGCAGCTGGCCGACGTCGGCTCGATCAGCGGCGTGGTGACCTCCGCCGACAACGGGGCGCGGCTGGCGGACGTCGAGGTGACGCTGCACGGCACCCCGTACCGGACCGCCACCGCCGCCGATGGCACCTTCTCGTTCAGCCTGATCGAGCCGGGCGACTACGAGCTGGAGCTGGAGGTGGCCGGGCACGTCCGCAGCCTGGTGCCGGTGACCGTCACGGCCGGGCAGACCACACACCCGGACGTCGCCCTGCGGGTCTCCCCAAGGGTCGGAATCATCGACGATTCCACCTCCGCCAACTCGCGCGACCGGGGCAAGGAGTTCCTCGCCGACTGGGGCTACCTGCCCGAGGACATCGGCTTCGACTCCCTGGACCGCATCCCCGACCTCGACCTCGTCATCGCGAACGTCGCCGACTTCCAGCTCGACATCAGCTTCGCGCAGTTCAAGGCGTTCGAGGACGCGGTCAACCGCGCCGGGGTGCCGGTGCTGTGGATGGGCCAGCACGAACGCGGCGCCATCCGGTTCCTGCAGCGCTACGACGGCAACCCGACCGAGGTGGGTCAGGGAATCAACGCCGAGGCGGTCACCGCCACGGTGGTGGCCGACCACCCGCTGGTGGCGGGTCTACCCGAGCAGTTCGAGCTGCTCGACGGCGGAACCCGGTACAGCTACGTCAACGGGTACGACGGGCAGGTCGTGGCCACGCTGTCCACGGCCGACACCGGTGAGGTCGGCGCGGCGATCGCCTACCGCGGCCGCACCGCCGGGACCGTGGACGTGCTGCTGTCCACGATGAGCATCAGCACCTGGGGTGCGCCGTCGACCCGCGAGGGGCCGGCGGTGAAGTGGACCCCGCAGGCCGAGCGGGTGCTCGTCAACGCGCTGGCGTGGGCGCTGGACGCCCGCGGCCTGGCCGCCGAGGTCCGGGGCACCGTCGACAGCGACCTGGGCGGGCGGATCCCGTCCCAGGTGACGGTGCTGGAGACCGGCCGCACCTACCAGGGCCGGTCCGGTGACGGCTCGTTCCTGGTGCCGTTGCAGCCGGGTACCTGGACGCTGCACGTCGCCTCGTTCGGCCACGCCGCGCAGACGTTCGAGGTCACCGTGGCGGCCGGGGACGTCGAGACCGTCGCGCTCACGCTCGCCGCCGAGCCGGCGGGATCCGTCACCGGCACGGTCACCGGTCCGGACGGCAGCGGCCTGTCCGGCGCGACCGTGAGCATCGTGGACACGCCGCTGGTGACGACCACCGGCCCGGGTGGCGCCTTCGCGTTGGAGCGGGTGCCGCCGGGCGAGTGGACCGTGCGGGTCACCGCCGACGGCCACGTCGCCGCCGAGGTACCGGCCACGGTGGTCGCCGGCCAGGTCACGACGGTGCCGGTCGTCATGCGGCCGTCGCCGACGGTCGCCCTGGTCGACGTGTCCGCCACCGGCGCGAACGGGCGCGCGCTGGCGGACATGCTCCGCGCCGAGGGGTACGAGGTCGACCAGCTGGCCGCGTCGACGATGGCGGCTCTGGTCGAGGAGGTCGGCGAGCATGACCTCATCATCTTCAATGGCACGATCTCCAGTACGCTGCTTGGCACGTTCGGTCAGGTGGTGGAGGCGGCGGCCGACGCGGGCGTGTCGACGATCTTCGCCGGCCAGTTCGGTGCCACTTATCCGCTCTCGATGCTGTCCACCTACCGTGGCGACCCCGCCCAGGTCGTCTGGGGGTTCGTCCCGAACGGCATCGACTATGTACCCGTCGAGCCGCACCCGATCTTCGCCGGGTACCCGGTGGGCGAGCCCATCGAGCTCATCACCGAACCTGGCGCCAACCAGCAGTGGGCGAGCTACTCGGGCTGGAGCGGACAGACCATCGCCCACGTGCACGCCCGGACCGACGGCGCCGACCTGGGCGAGGCCGTGGGGTACCGGTTCAGCTCCCCGACCAGCGTCGAGGTGCTGCTGGGCGGACTCAGCTCGACCGTCTACGGGACCCCGGGCACGGACTGGACACGCGATGCGGAGCGCATCTACCTCAACGCGGTCCGCTGGGCGATCGACGCCACCCAGGCGCAGCTGGTCGGCACGGTCACCGGCGGCGGGCAGCCGCTGGGCGGGGCGACGGTCACCGCCGTCGAGGCCGGCCAGACCACGGTCACCGCGTCCGACGGCACCTACGCGCTGGGTCTGGGGCCCGGCAGCCACACCATCCGGATCTCCGCGTTCGGGTTCGCCACCGCCGAGCACACCGTGGAGGTCCCCGAGTCCGGCACGCTGACCCTCGACGTCGACCTGGTGCCGCTGCCGCGCGGCGAGGTCACCGGCACGGTCACCTCCGTCTCCGGAGAGCCGGTCGCGGGTGCGACGGTGGCCGGCACCGGGGTGCTGGAGTGGGAGGTCACGACCGGCCCCGACGGCACCTTCACCGTCGGCGACCTGCTGGAGGGCGACTACCAGGTGACGGTCAGCGCCGACGGGTTCCTCCCGGCGGAGGCCGAGGTGACGGTCACCGCGGAGGCGACGGCCGTCCTGGACGTCACCCTGCAGCCCACGGTGGTCGGGGTGCTCGGCGACGTCGACGGCGTGCTGGCCGCGTACCTGCGCGACGCCGGCGTGCCCGCCACCGAGCTGCCGTGGCGCGCCGACCTGGACGTGGCCGGGTACGAGGCGCTGGTCGTCAACGGCGGCGACCCGGACCCGGACACCTTCGCCGCGGTCCTGGCCGCCGCCGACGCGGCGCAGACGTCCCTGGTGTTCACCGGCACGTGGGCGGTCGACCGGGGCGGCATCCGGCTGCTGGAGCGCTACACCGACCGGGTGGAGGTCGGCACCCAGGGCTACGGCGACGGCCCGGTGCAGCTGACCGGGTTCGACCCCGACCACCGGTTGTTCACCGGTCTGGGGGACGACCCGGCGACGCTGATCGTCGAGGGCGGCTACTACAGCATCCTGGCGCGGTACGCCGGCCGGCCGCTGGCCGACCTGCACGTGCCGGCCGCCGACGGTGAGGCGGTGACCGGCCTGGCCGCCGGGTGGGACTGGCGCAGCGCCGGCAGCATCGAGGTGCTGCTGTCGGCCAGCGCGGTGACCGAGGCGGTCGGCCCGGGCAAGGGCTGGACCGCCGACGCCGGCCGGCTGCTCGTCAACGCGATCGAGTGGGCGCGCGAGGCGCAGCTGGACCCGCCGGCCGCGCCGGTCGTGCAGGCGGTCCCGGCGACCGTGGCGGAGTCGGTGACCGTCACCGGCACCTCGGAGTGGCCGTGGCCGGTGACCGTGTCCGTGGACGGGACGCCGGTGGCGACCGCCGCGCCCGCCGAGGACGGCAGCTTCTCGGTCGAGGTGCCGCTGGCGGTCGGCGAGAACACCATCACCGCGGTCGCGGAGAACTTCGCCGGCAGCTCGCCGGTGTCCGCACCGGTGACCGTCAGCCGGTGGGTGCCGGAGTGGGACGTGGCCGGTGGTGGGCCGACCCGGGTCGTCCGGCTGTCCCTGGCCGGCCACGACCGGCTCACCGCCCCGGCGGACGCGGCCACGCTCGTGCTCCGCGACGCCGAGGGGAACGAGGTCAGGCGCGAGCCGCTGCGCTGGGCCGCGGTGTTCTACCTAGGCGTGCTCACCCGGCTGCCGGCCGGCGACCACCAGCTCGTCGCGGAACTGTCGGTGGACGGTCACCTGGTGACCATCGAAGGCCCGCCGATCGGCTAGGGCACCCGCGTCGGGGTTCCCCTCCGCCTGCGGCCCGGGCGGGGCGGCAGGCGGAGGGGAGCCGGCTGGGGGTCTTAGCCGACCACGCTGACCATGCGGCCGGGGACCACGATCACCTTGCGGGGCTCCCGGCCACCCAGGTACCCGGCCACCTCGGCCAGCGCCGCCTTGCGTACCTGGTCCTCGGACGCGTCGGCGGCCACCTGGATCCGGGCCCGGACCTTGCCGTTGACCTGCACCGGGTAGGTCACCTGCTCCACCGCCAGCCACGCCGGGTCGGCGGTCGGGAACTCCACGTAGGCCAGCGAGCCGTCGTGCCCCAGCTTCTGCCACAGCTCCTCGCCCAGGTGCGGGGCGAACGGCGAGACCATCAGTACCAGCGGCTCCACCACCTCCCGCGGGGTGGGGGTGCCGGGCGGGCTGGTCGCGGTCAGCCGGTTGGTCAGCTCGATGAGCTTCGCGATCGCGGTGTTGAACCGCAGGTTCTCCATGTCGGCGCGGACCCCTTGGATGGTCCGGTGCAGCAGCCGCCGGGTCTGCTCGTCCGGTTCCGTGTCGCCGACCCGCACCGCCCCGGTGTGCTCGTCGACCACCAGCCGCCACAGCCGCTGCAGGAACCGCAGCGAGCCGACCACGGCCCGGGTCTCCCACGGCCGGGACACGTCCAGCGGGCCCATCGACATCTCGTACACCCGGAACGTGTCCGCACCGTACTGGGCGCACATGTCGTCGGGCGTGACCACGTTCTTCAGGGACTTGCCCATCTTGCCGTACTCGCGGCGCACCTCCACGTCACCGTGGAAGTAGCGGGTCCTGCCCCCCTCGGTGACCTCCCGGACCTCGTGCGCCGGCACGTACACCCCGCGCGGGTCGGTGTACGCGTACGCCTGGATGTACCCCTGGTTGAACAGCTTCCGGAACGGCTCGCAGCTGCTGACGTACCCCAGGTCGTACAGCACCTTGTGCCAGAACCGGGCGTACAGCAGGTGCAGGACGGCGTGCTCGACCCCGCCCACGTACAGGTCGACCCCGCCGCAGTCGCCCTCGTGGGTCGGCCCCATCCAGTACCGCTCGTTCTCCGGGTCGACCAGCATCCGGTCGTTGTCCGGGTCCAGGTACCGCAGCTCGTACCAGCAGGAGCCGGCCCAGTTGGGCATGGTGTTGGTGTCCCGGGTGTAGACCTTCGGCCCGTCGCCCAGGTCCAGCTCGACGGTCAGCCACTCCCGGTTGCGCGACAGCGGCGCCTCCGGCTCGCTGTCGGCGTCGTCGGGGTCGTAGGCGCGGGGGGTGAAGTCGGCCATCTCCGGCAGCTCCACCGGCAGCATCTCCTCCGGCAGCGCCACCGGCAGCCCGGTCTCGTCGTAGACGATCGGGAACGGCTCGCCCCAGTACCGCTGCCGGGAGAACAGCCAGTCCCGCAGCCGGTAGGTCACCGCCCGGTGACCGTTGCCCGACTCCTCCAACCAGCCGATGATCCGCTCCTTGGCCTCCGCCACGCCCAGGCCGTCCAGGCTCACGTGCGGGCCGGAGGAGTTGATCGCCGGGCCGTCCCCGACGTACGCCTTGCCGTCGAAGTCCGGCGGTGGCTGCACGGTCCGGATGATCGGCAGGTCGAAGACCTCGGCGAACTCCCAGTCCCGCTCGTCCTGACCGGGCACGGCCATGATCGCGCCGGTGCCGTAGCCGGCCAGGACGTAGTCGGCGATGAAGATCGGCAGCTGGGCGCCGTTGACCGGGTTGGTGGCGTACGCGCCGGTGAACACCCCGGTCTTGGCCCGCGCGTCGGCCTGCCGCTCCACGTCGGTCAGCCCGGCGATCGAGGCCCGGTACGCGGCGACCGCCTCCCTCGGGGTGGCGTGCCCGCCGGTCCAGGCCGGCTTGGTGCCCTCCGGCCACGCGTCGGGCACCAGCGCGTCGACCAGCTCGTGCTCGGGCGCGGCCACCATGTAGGTGGCGCCGAACAGCGTGTCCGGCCGGGTGGTGAACACCCGCAGAGGCCCGGCCGGCGTCGGGAAGTCGATCATGGCGCCGGTGGAGCGGCCGATCCAGTTGCGCTGCATCAGCTTGATCGGCTCCGGCCAGTCCAGCTTGTCCAGGTCCTCCAGCAGCCGGTCGGCGTACGCGGTGATCCGCATCATCCACTGCCGCAGCGTGCGGGTGAACACCGGGAAGTTGCCCCGCTCGGAGCGGCCCTCCGCGGTCACCTCCTCGTTGGCCAGCACCGTGCCCAGCCCCGGGCACCAGTTGACCGGCGCCTCGGCCAGGTAGGCCAGCCGGTGGTCGTCGATGATCCGACGCCGCTCGACCGGTGACAGCTGGTCCCACGGCCGCCCGTCCGGGGTGGGGCGGCGCCCGGACTCGAACTCCTCGACCAGCTCGGCGATCGGCCGGGCCTTGCGCCGCTCCGGGTCGAACCACGAGTTGAAGATCTGCAGGAAGATCCACTGGGTCCAGCGGTAGTAGTCCGGGTCGGTGGTGGCGAAGGTGCGCCGGTTGTCGTACGCCAGGCCCAGCCGCCGCAGCTGCCGGCGGTAGCGGCGGACGTTCTCCTCGGTGGTCTTGCGCGGGTGGGTGCCGGTCTCCAGGGCGTACTGCTCGGCCGGCAGCCCGAACGCGTCGAACCCCATCGGGTGCAGGACGTTGTAGCCGGCCATGCGGGCGTACCGGCTGTAGCAGTCGGTGCCGATGTAGCCCAGCGGGTGGCCGACGTGCAGCCCCTCCCCCGACGGGTACGGGAACATGTCCATCACCAGCAGCTTCGGGGCGCCGGCCCGGGGGTGGTCCGGGTCGGCGAGCGGGCCGGTGGGGTTGGGGGCGTGGAAGGTGCCGTGCTCCTCCCAGTAGTCCTGCCATTTGGCCTCGATCTCGCCGGCCAGCGCCGCCGTGTACCGGAACGGTGGGACCTCCATCTCGTCCCGGGCTGCCTCGGTCATCGTCGCCACCTCACTGGTTCAGGAACCCGGACTCACTTGTTCAGGAACCCGGACCCACTGGTCTGGGAACCCGGACTCACTGCTGTGGGAACCCGGACATGAGAAAACCCCTCCGCAGGAGGGGTCGCCGTGCTGCCGCTCTGAGCGTCAGCACGGCCCGCTAAGGAGCAGCCGGCTCCGGGTCACCGGACCAGTTTATCGGACCGCGCGCGTCCCGGCAGCCTCGCCCGGCCGCGGGTCGGGGGCCCGGCCACCCACCCGGACCGGACAGCGCGGCGGGCCCGCGGCGCCCGGCTATCTACGCGTCCGATCACAAACCAGGTGTGACCGGACGCCACGTTGAGGGGCGGAACCGCGGCGGTGCGGCTAGCCTGTGGGCAACAGTCCGAACGGGGCGGCAGGACTCTGCCCGGGCTCGCGAACCCCAGGGTGGGTCTACGGCGTCCTAGTGTGCGACCGAACCAGCAGGAGGGTGCCAGTGACCGTTCCCCGCACCGGAGCCGAGCTCGGCGGCGCGCTACCCATCGACGAGTTCCGCTCCGAGACCGACCGCATCGTGGCGAACATCGAGAAGGTCATCGAGGGCAAGACCGCCACGGTACGCCTTGCGCTGGCCGTCCTGCTGGCAGAGGGACACCTGCTCATCGAGGACGTGCCGGGCGTGGGCAAGACCAAGCTCGCCAAGGCGCTGGCGAGGTCCATCGACTGTTCGGTGCGCCGCATCCAGTTCACGCCCGACCTGCTCCCCAGCGACGTCACCGGGGTCAGCGTCTACAACCAGGACAACCACGACTTCGAGTTCCGGCCCGGCGCGGTGTTCGCCAACCTGGTCGTCGGCGACGAGATCAACCGGGCCTCCCCGAAGACGCAGTCCGCGCTGCTGGAGTGCATGGAGGAGCGTCAGGTCACCGTGGACGGCACCACCTACGACCTGCAGGTGCCGTTCATGGTGATCGCCACCCAGAACCCGGTGGAGATGGAGGGCACCTACCCGCTGCCGGAGGCGCAGCTGGACCGGTTCACCGCCCGCATCGCCGTGGGCTACCCGAGCGCCGAGGCGGAGCTGGCGATGCTGGACGCGCACGGCGCCCACGACCCGCTGCACGACCTGCAGGCGGTCTCCGACGCCAAGACGGTCTGCCGGCTGATCGCCACCGTCCGGGAGGTGTACGTCGCCGACAGCATCAAGCGGTACGCGGTGGACCTGGTCAACGTCACCCGGGAGGCGCCGGAGCTGCGGCTGGGTGCCTCCCCGCGGGCCGCCCTGCACCTGGTCCGCACCGCGCGGGCCATCGCCGCCCTGGACGGCCGCGACTACGTGCTGCCCGACGACCTGCAGTCCCTGGCCGTGCCGGTGCTCGCGCACCGGATCATCTCGACCGCGGACGCGCAGCTGTCCCGGCGGACCACCGACGCGATCGTGGCCGACATCGTCCACCGCCTTCCGCTACCCGACGACCGGTCCGGCTCCGGCGAGCGGTACCGGGCCGGTGACCGGCGCTCGCACGAGCGGTACCAGCCGCGGGGGCGGTGACCGTGGGCAGCGCCCTGCGCGGGCTGACCACCCGCGGCCGGTCGTTCCTCGCCGCGGCGGCCGCGGCGGCCGTGTCCGCTGTGGTCCTGGGAGAGAAGGACCTGCTGCGGGTGGCCGTGCTGCTGGCGGTGCTGCCGCTGCTGGCCGTCGCGTACATCGGGCGCACCCGCTACCGGCTGGCCTGCGCGCGCACGTGCGAGCCGCGGCAGGTGCCGGTGGGTGCCACCGCGCGGGTACGCCTCAAGCTGCAGAACCTGTCCCGGCTGGTGACCGGCACGCTGCTGCTGGAGGACCGGCTGCCGTACGCGTTGGGGACCCGGCCCCGGCTGGTGCTCGAACGTCTGGGCGGCATGCAGGCAAGCTCCGTGACCTACACCGTCCGCACCGAGCTGCGCGGCGTGTACGAGGTCGGTCCGCTGACGGTCCGGTTGACCGACCCGTTCGGGTTGTGCGAGCTGAGCCGGTCGTTCCCGAGCGTGGACACGCTCATCGTCACCCCGAAGATCGTCACGCTGCCGCAGGTCCGGCTCAACGGGGACTACTCCGGCACCGGCGAGAGCCGCACCCGCACGGTGGCCGTCCACGGCGAGGACGACGCGGCCATCCGCGAGTACCGCGACGGCGACGACCTGCGGCGGGTGCACTGGCGCTCGACCGCCCGGGTCGGCAGCCTGATGGTGCGCCGGGAGGAGCAGCCGTGGGAGAGCCGCGCGACCGTGGTGCTGGACGGGCGGGCCGGCGGGCACCGTGGCGACGGGCCCACCGCCAGCTTCGAGTGGGCGGTGTCCGCCGCCGCCAGCATCGCCGCCCACCTGCGCGGCAACAACTTCCGGGTCCGACTGGTCACCGACACCGGGGACCTGGACGCGCTCGACGCCACCGGTGACGGCCGCCTGCTGGAGCACCTGGCCGAGGTCCGCACCCGCCGGGACGCGGACCTGGGCACGCTGGTGGACCGGGTGCGGCACCACTACGACGGCGGCCTGGTCATCGGGCTGTTCGGCCTGCTCACGGTCACCGAGGCCGAGGTGGTGGCCCGCCTGCGCGGCAGCAGCGGCCCCGGCGTCGCCTTCCTCATCGACAGCACGACCTGGCTCAACCTGCCCACCGAGGCCCGCGAGGCGGCCGACCGTGAGCACCACGCCGCCGCCCTGACGCTGCTCGACGCGGGCTGGCGGGTGGTCTCGGTCAACCACGGCGCCAAGCTGACGGCGCTGTGGCCGCGGGTCAGCCGCCGCGGGTCACAGGGCTTCGCCTGGCGCGCCGCCATGGCCGAGACGGTCGCGGGAGGTGTCCGGTGACCTCGCACCGCCGCACCCTGGTCGCCGCGGTCGCCACCCTGCTGGCCAGCGCGCCGCTGGCCACCATCTACGCGGGCCTGGGATGGCTGGCGCGGTGTGCGCTCGCGGTGGTCGCGGTCGCTGCCGCGGCCGCCGCCGCCCGGGCGCTGCGCGCGCCCCTGCCCGTCCAGGTGGTGGCCATGCTGGTCGCCCTGGTGGGGGCGCTGACGGTGCTGTTCTCCGGCGGGACGTCGCTGCTGGGTGTCATCCCGACCGGGCAGACCCTGGAGCGGTTCGGTGCGGTGCTGTCCGAGCTGCCGACCGACGTGCGGGAGCACTCCATGCCGGTGGGGCACGTGGAGTCGCTGCTGCTGGTGACGGTGGCCGGCGTGGGCCTGGTGGCCGTGCTGGTGGACGTGTGCGCGGTCGGGCTGCGGCGCCCCGCCCTGGCCGGCCTGCCCATGCTGGCGGTCTACTCGGTGCCGGTGGCGGTCTCGTTCGACGCGGTACCGGTGCTGCTGTTCGCGCTCGGCGCGGTGGGGTACCTGTGGCTGGTCGGCAGCGACAACATCGTGCGGGTCCGCCGGTTCGGCCGGCGCTTCACCGGCGACGGCCGGGACGTCGACCCGTGGGCGCCGTCGCCGCTGGCGGCCGCCGGCCGGCGCCTGGCGACCGTGGGGGTGGCGCTGGCGCTGCTGCTGCCGCTGGTGGTGCCGGGCATGACCACCGGCCTGATCGACCGGTTCGGCCCGGGGCTGGACCGCGGCCGCGGTCTGGGCGGCGTGGGGCAGCTGAACCTGTTCGCGGAGCTGTACGGCCAGCTCAACCAGAGGGAGACCGTCGAGCTGGTCGAGCTGTCCACGGACGACCCCGACCCCTTCTACCTGCGGCTGGCCACCGCCGACCAGATCGGTGACACCGGTTTCCGCCCGTCGGCACCGGACGGTGCCCCGCTGCGCGGGCGCCTGACGGCGCCGCGGGACACGTCGGGGATCGCCTACCACGAGCACCGGGCGCGGATCCGGGTCAGCGAGGAGTTCCAGATGTTCCTCGCCCCCACCTACGCGCAGCTGGTGAGCGTGGACGGGCTGGGCGCCCGGTGGCTGTACGACCGGGGACAGCAGATCGTCTACTCCGGACGCGAGTCGGTGGCGGGGCTGGAGTACGAGTTCACCTACGAACGCCCGGAGTACTCCCCCGACGCGCTGCGGCGGGCGCGCCGGCTGCCGGACGGCCACGAGATCCAGGAACGGTACGGGCGGGCACCCCAGGTCCCGGAGGTGCGGGACCTGCTCGACGAGATCGTCGATCCGGCCGACCCGCCCTACGACCAGGTGCTCGACATCCTCGCCCACTTCTCCCGGCGCAACGGGTTCCGGTACAGCCTGGAGACCGGTCCGGAGACCGACGCCCCGGCGATCGTCGACTTCCTGGAGAACAAGGCCGGCTTCTGTGTCCAGTACGCGGCCGCGATGGCGTGGCTGGTGCGCAGCGCCGACCTGCCCGCCCGGGTGGCGTTCGGGTTCACCCGCGGTGCCCGCAGCGGGGACGGCGAGGCGCGGGTGCTGACCAACAAGAACCTGCACGCGTGGACCGAGGTCTACTTCGACGGGTTCGGGTGGGTGCCGTTCGACCCGAC
>DATGOE010000201.1:0-16924 GCA_035306365.1 Natronosporangium sp.
CCCGTCCAGGTCGAAGAAGCCCACGTCGGTGGTCTCCTCGTCCAGCCCGGCGACCGGATGCTGGGCCGGGTCGGTGAGCTCCACCAGGAAGAACAGCTTGTAGATGTGGAACGGGCTGGCCCCGTGGCCGTTGTGCCGGGACCCGTCGTGCACCGCGGCCAGCTTCGTGGCGCGCACCACCAGGCCCGCCTCCTCGGCGACCTCCCGTTCCACCGCCGCCGCGGGGGAGTCGAGCGCGTCGGCCCACCCACCGGGCAGGGTCCACCGGCCGTCCCGCTTCTCCTGCACCAGCAGCACCCGGCCGGCCTCGTCGAACAGGGCACCCCGGACGTCGACCTTCGGGGTGGCGTGGCCGGTCTCGGCCGCCAGGACGGTGCGCAGCTCGGCCGGGTCGGCGTCGGAGACCAACCCCAGGATCTCCGCGGCGGCCTCACGCAGCCGCTGGTGGCGCGCACGCTCGTACCGGTCGGTGGCGTAGGTGAGGCCGTTCTGTGCCATGGCGGCCAGCTCCACCGCCAGGGCGTGCAGCCACTGGCCGGGGGAGGGGGAGCCGTCGGTCACGTGCCGAGTGTGCCAGACCGCGTACCCCCCGCGGCGGGACCCGGTGCCCCGCCCCTACCCGCGACCCTGACCAGCTGGTCACCGGTTCACCGGGAGTGGCCGCCCGCCGGTCGGGTCGGGCCGAACCGGCGCAGGCCGAGGTACGCGCCCGCGAGCGCACCGGCGTGCCCGAGCAGTGCCACGTACGCCCCGCTGTTCGTCACCACGTCGATGAGCAGTCCGGGGATCGCGCCGACGAGGAGGCCGAGCCAGGCGCCGAGCCCCCTGACACCAGCGTGACGCCGGGTCGCCGGGCCCGGCCCATGACCACGAGTGCCACGACCACCCCGATCGCGGTCACCGACAACCCCGGCATGAGCATGGCGGGCCCTCCCTACCGCCGGCCTGCGGACACCGGCATGTGTCCATCCTCGGCGCCGGGGAGTGTGCCCCCTATCGGGAGCTCCACCCACCCGTCCCTGATCCCGGATCCCTGAGGGGTTGGGGGTGGCCGCCTCACCCATGACGCCCGAGAAGGCTGCTCGGACGAAAATGCGGAGGCGATGGGGTCCGACGCCGAGAACGATGGGGTCCAAGGACCAGGCGGGCCGCCTCAGCGTCCCGGTACGGGTCTCAGCGCGTCGATCTCGGCGGGGATGTCGTCGACGGTCTCGGGCGTGATCCCGGTCTTGACCCACACACCGGAGCTGTCCGGCTCGACGTGGGAGGTGCCGACGTCGCCGGAGAGGATCCACAGCTGGTCCCGGTCGGACAGCCAGGTCACGCGGACCCCGTGTCGGGTGCTGTACGCGTAGTCGTCCCGGAAGACCTCTGCCCCGTCCGCCGTGGTGATGACCACGATCAGGGTCTCCGCGCCGTTCTGCACCGGACCCGGCTCCACCATTGCGGTGAACCGTCCCGACGGGGACGTCTTGGGCTCACCGGGGCGCACGAACCGGTCATCCTCCCCGGACCTGTTGAACAGGCCGCACCCGGCGATGACGAGCGCCGTGGCGAGCACCGCGATGAGGAGCCCGGCACCGGCGGCCCTAGGTGCGTTCATGGTGGGGGATATCTCTCGATCGAGAGCACGTTGCCTTGGTGGTCCATCCTCGCCTCAGCGGTGTGGTAGCGCAGTTACAGATACCTATGTTGCGTAGAGTGCAATAGATGTCAACCAAGCGTCATAGGGAAGTATGCCGGAGCCTCATGCGGCGGTGACCCACCACTCCAACTGGATGTTGGCAACGCTGTTGGCGTTTCAGCCGTCGGAACCAGGCAGCGGTCACCAGCCGTGACCCGTCCCGGGACTACGTGTCCGCCCCGCCCCACCCGGCGCCTCGTCTGTGTGCCGGCAGCCGAGCCGCCGAGCGGGGGCCGCGCGACCGGTCGAGGGTATCGGGCTCAGTCGGCGGCTTCCTCGCCGCGGTCGCCGCCCCAGCGCGTGTGGAACACACCGTCGCGGTCCACCCGGCGGTAGGTGTGGGCGCCGAAGTAGTCGCGCTGCGCCTGGACCAGGGCCGCGGGCAGTCGCTCGGCCCGCAGCGCGTCGTAGTACGCCAGGGCGGCGGCGAACCCGGGCACCGGCACGCCCGACGAGACGGCGGTCGCCACCACCCTCCGCCACGCCGGCTGCGCGGCCGCCAGGGCGCCGGCGAAGTGGGGCGCGACGAGCAGGGTCGGCAGGTTGGGGTCGGCGTCGAACGCGGCCCGGATCCGGTCCAGGAACGCCGCCCGGATGATGCACCCGCCACGCCAGATCGTCGCCAGCGCCGCCGGGTCCACGCCCCAGCCGTACTCGTCGCTGCCGGCCCGGATCTGGTCGAACCCCTGCGCGTACGCGATGATCTTGGACGCGTACAGCGCCTGCTCCACGTCGTCGACCAGGTCGGTGCCACCGCTGACGCCGACGGTCGGACGGGGTCCGGGTAGCGGCCGGGCCGCCGCCCGCAGCCCGGCGTGTCCCGACAGGGACCGGGCGAACACCGCCTCGGCGATCCCGCTCACCGGCACCCCCAGGTCCAGGGCCACCTGGACGGTCCAGCGGCCGGTGCCCTTCTGCTCGGCCTGGTCGAGCACCACGTCCACGAACGGCCGCCCGGTGGCGGGGTCGGTGTGCGCCAGCACCTCGGCGGTGATCCCGATCAGGTACGAGTCGAGCCGTCCGGCGTTCCAGGTCCGGAACACGTCGGCGATCGCGGCCGGCGCCATCCCGCCCACCCGGCGCAGCAGGTCGTACGCCTCGGCGATGAGCTGCATGTCGGCGTACTCGATCCCGTTGTGGACCATCTTGACGAAGTGGCCGGCCCCGTCGGGTCCGATGTGGGTGACGCACGGCACGCCGTCGACCTTCGCGGCGATGTCGGTGAGCATCGGCGCGAGCGACGCGTACGCCTCGGCCGACCCGCCCGGCATGATGCTGGGCCCGCGCAGGGCGCCTTCCTCGCCACCGGAGACGCCGACGCCGACGAAGTGCAGGCCGCGCTCACGCAGCGCCGCCTCGCGCCGGCGGGTGTCGGCGAAGTGGGCGTTGCCGCCGTCGATGATCACGTCGCCGGCCTCCAGCAGCGGCGCGAACTCGTCGATGACCGCGTCGGTCGCCCGGCCCGCCTTGACCATGAGCAGCACCCGGCGGGGCCGCTCCAGGGCGGCGACGAGCTCCGCCGGCGTGCGGGCCGGATGGAACTCGCCCTCGCCGCCGTGGTCGGCGAGGAACTCGTCGGTGCGGGCGGTGGTGCGGTTGTAGACGGCCACCGGGTGGCCGTGACGGGCGAGGTTGCGGGCGAGGTTGCTGCCCATGACACCCAGTCCCACCACGCCGATCCGCGCCTGTCCGGACACGCTTCGCCTGCCTCTCGATCGGGGTCCTCGCTCGGGAGCCGTGGCCGGGCGGCCCCGGCCGGCGCCGTCGCCACGCCGGCACTACAGGCTAGCGCGCCCGGGTCCGGGCGCTCGCGCGATCAGCGGGACGTGGTGAGCCGCCGCACGGGCTGGTTGGTCACCGCTGCCGCGACGGCGACCTTCGGGCTTGCGTAAGGCCCGGTGGTCGGGTTGGCTGGCGCCATGATCCTGCGCTTCGAAGCCGACCTCCTCATCCCCGGTCGCGGCGAACCGGTCCACGACGGCGTCGTCGTGGTGGACGACGCCACCATCAGCTACGCCGGACCGGCGGCGACCGCACCGGCCACCCCGGACGCGACGACGGTACGGGCACCGGTGGTCATGCCCGGCCTGTGGGACTGCCACGGCCACCTCATGGGCGGGCGCACCCTCGACTTCGCCAGGATGGCGCTGGACCCCGTGGCGGTACGGGCCTCCCGCGCCACCGCGGACCTGCGTGCCGCCCTGGACGCCGGGGTCACCAGCGTCCGCGAGGTGGGCGGGCTGGGCGTCTACCTGGCGCGGGTGGTGGAGGAGGGGCGGGTGGTCGGCCCGACCATCTACGCCGCCGGAGCGATCCTGTCCACCACGGGCGGGCACGGCGACCTGCACAGCTACCCGCTGGGGTGGATGCACGACCTGGTGGAGGCGGGGGCCGAGATGCGGCTGGCCGACGGGCCCGCCGAGTGCGCCAGAGCCGCGCGCGAACAGCTGCGCCGCAACGCCAAGGTGATCAAGGTGTGTGCGTCGGGCGGGGTGCTGTCCGAGGTGGACCACCCGATCCACCAGCAGTTCACCGACGCCGAGCTGCGCGCGATCGTGGAGGTCGCGGGCATGGCCGACCGGGTCGTGGCCGCGCACTGCCACGGCAAGCCGGGCATCATGGCGGCCCTGGAGGCGGGCGTGCGCACCATCGAGCACGGCACCTACCTGGATGAGGAGGCGGCCGCGGCGATGCGGGAGACCGGTGCGGTGCTGGTGCCGACCCGCACCATCATCCGGGAGATCCTCGACAACAGGGCGGCGCCGGACTTCGCGATCGCGAAGCTGGAGGCGCTGGCCGACCGGCACGCGCAGGCGGTGGCGCTGGCCCGGGAGTCCGGGGTGACGGTGGCGGCGGGCACCGACATCGCCCTGTCCGGCGGCGACCTGCCCAACTCGTGGGGCCGCAACGGGTACGAGCTGCCGTTGCTGGCCGAGTGCGGGTTCACGCCGCTGGAGGCGATCGAGGCGGCGACCGCCAACGGCCCGGCCACGCTGGGGTCGCAGGCGCCGAAGTCCGGACAGCTGCTGCCCGGGTACGACGCGGACCTGCTCACGCTCGACGCGGACCCGCTCGCCGACCTGTCGGTGCTGGCCGACCCGTCACACATCACCGGGGTCTGGAAGGCCGGCGTGCGGGTCAAGGGCTGAGGAGCGCAGCCGGCACTCGTTGAGCCCACTGGTGTGCTAGCGGCTCGCCGGACCGACGAATGATGATACGATCCCCTGCATACTCATGTAGGGAGGGATCATGGGAGTGCGGGTCGCGGTCGCCGGTGCCAGCGGGTACGCCGGAGGCGAGCTGCTGCGCCTCATCGCCGGGCACCCCGAGCTGGAGCTTGTCGCCGCCACCGCGCACCAGCAGGCCGGCACGCCGCTGGCCGCCGTCCACCCGCACCTGCCCTCCTACGGCGACCTGGTGCTGTCGGCCACCGACCCGGCCGCGCTGTCCGGCGCCGACCTGGTGTTCCTCGCGCTGCCCCACGGCCGGTCGGCGGCGCTGGCTGCGGCCCTCCCCGATACCACGAAGGTGGTCGACCTCGGCGCGGACCACCGGCTGGCCGACCCGGCCGCCTGGGCGCGCTACTACTCGGGTCCGCACGCCGGCACCTGGACGTACGGGCTGCCGGAGCTGCCCGGGCAGCGGGCCAGGATCGCGGCGGCCGACCGGGTGGCCGCGCCCGGCTGCTACGCCACCGCGGTGACGCTCGCGCTCGCCCCGCTGCTGGCGGCCGGCTTCGCCAGCGCCGACGACGTCGTGGTGGTCGCCGCCTCCGGCACCTCCGGCGCCGGCCGGGAGCCCCGGCCCCACCTGCTGGCCAGCGAGGTGATGGGCGACCTGTCGCCGTACCGGGTCGGCGCCCACCAGCACGTGCCCGAGATCAAGCAGGCCACCGGCGCGGCGAGCGTGTCGTTCACCCCGGTCCTCGCCCCCATGCCCCGCGGCATCCTCGCCACGGTCACCGCCCGCCCCGCTGGTGCTGCCGTGACAGCCGCGGCAGTCCGCGAGGTGCTCGCCGCCGCGTACGCCGGCGAGCCGTTCGTGCGGCTGCTGCCCGACGGTGCCTGGCCGCACACCGCGGCGACGGTCGGCAGCAACGCCTGCACGCTGCAGGCCACGGTCGACGTCGACTCCGGACGGCTGATCGTCGCCGCCGCGCTGGACAACCTGGGCAAGGGGGCGGCCGGCCAGGCGCTCCAGTGCGCCAACCTCATGCTCGGCCTGGCCGAGACCACCGGGCTGTCCGCCGACGGCGTGGCACCGTAGCGCATTGTGATACGCTCTGCCGCATACTCATGCGTCAAGCGCGGGAGGTTCGTCGTGGGTCAGCGGCTCGCGATCGCCGGGAGCGTCCGGTGAGCGTCACCGCGCCGGCCGGGTTCCGGGCGGCCGGCGTCGCCGCCGGCCTGCGCACCGGCGAGGGCCCGGACGTGGCCCTGGTGGTCAACGACGGCCCGCTCGACCACGCGGCCGGGGTGTTCACCCGCAACCGGGTGCAGGCCGCGCCGGTGCGGTGGAGCCGTGAGGTGCTGCGTGCCGGCAGGCTGCGGGCGGTGGTGCTCAACGCCGGCGGCGCCAACGCCTGCACCGGGCCGCCCGGTTTCCAGGACACCCACGCCACCGCCGAGCACACCGCCGCGGCGCTCGGCCGGGCCCTCGGCACCGAGGTCGGCGCCGGGGAGATCGCGGTCTGCTCCACCGGCCTGATCGGGGAACGCCTGCCCATGGACCGGCTGCTGTCCGGGGTCGACAAGGCGGTGGCCGGGCTGTCGCGCGACGGCGGCGGCGACGCCGCCGCAGCGATCCTCACCACCGACACCCGGCCGAAGACCTACGCCGGCACGCTGCCCGGCCCCGGCGGCGCCACCTGCACCGTCGGCGGGATGGCCAAGGGCGCGGGCATGCTCGCCCCGGGGCTGGCCACCATGCTCGCCGTGCTCACCACCGACGCGGTCGCCGACCCGGCCACGCTCGACGCCGCGCTGCGCGAGGCGGTACGGGTCAGCTTCGACCGTCTCGACACCGACGGCTGCATGTCCACCAACGACACCGTGCTGGTGCTCGCCAGCGGCGCCTCCGGCGCCGCGCCCACCGCCGGGCAGCTCACCGACGCGCTCACCGCCGCCTGCGGGGACCTCGCCCGCCAGCTGCTGGCCGACGCCGAGGGCGCCACCAAGCGGGTGGCGGTCGAGGTCACCGGCGCCGCCAGCGAGGACGACGCGGTCGCGGTCGGCCGGGCCGTGGCCCGCAACAACCTGGTCAAGACCGCGCTGTTCGGCAACGACCCCAACTGGGGGCGGATCCTCGCCGCGGTCGGCACCACCGACGCCGCGTTCGACCCCGACCGCGTCGACGTCGCCCTCAACGGGGTCTGGGTGTGCCGGGACGGGTACGCCGCCGCGGACCGGTCCACCGTGGACCTGTCCGGGCCCGACGTCAGCGTCCGGATCGACCTGCACGCCGGGCCGGCCACCGCCACCGTGTGGACCACCGACCTGTCCCACGCCTACGTCCACGAGAACTCGGCGTACTCGACATGACCACGACCACCGTCCCACCCGACCTGGCCGCGGCGCAGGCCAAGGCCGCCACGCTCATCGAGGCGCTGCCGTGGCTGGCGCGCTTCCACGGCACCACCATCGTCATCAAGTACGGCGGCCACGCCATGACCGACCCGACCGCCCGGCAGGCGTTCGCGCAGGACCTAGTCTTCCTGCGGTACGCCGGGATCCGACCGGTGGTGGTGCACGGCGGCGGGCCGCAGATCTCCGCGATGCTGTCGCGGCTGGGCATCCCCAGCCAGTTCCGCGGCGGGCTGCGGGTCACCTCACCCGAGGCGGCCGAGGTGGTCCGCATGGTCCTGGTCGGGCAGGTCGGCCGCGAGCTGGTCGGCCTGGTCAACCAGTACGGGCCGTTCGCCGTCGGGCTGTCCGGTGAGGACGCGCGACTGTTCACCGCGGTGCGGCGCCCCGCGTACGTCGACGGCGAACCGGTCGACGTCGGCCAGGTCGGCGACGTCGACAAGGTCGACGGGTCGGCGGTCGCCGACCTCATCGCCGCCGGCCGGATCCCGGTCGTGGCCAGCGTGGCCCCGGACGCGGACGGCGTGCTGCACAACATCAACGCCGACACCGCCGCGGCCGCGCTGGCGGTGGCGCTGTCCGCGCGCAAGCTCGTGGTCCTCACCGACGTCGCCGGCCTGTACGCCGACTGGCCGGACACCCGGCGGCTGATCTCCCGGATCACCGCCGACGAGGTGGAGAAGCTGCTGCCCGGGCTGTCGGCCGGGATGGTCCCGAAGATGGAGGCGTGCCTGCGGGCGGTACGCGGTGGCGTGCCGGCCGCCCACCTGGTCGACGGGCGCATCCCTCACTCGACCCTGCTGGAGGTGTTCACCTCGGAAGGCGTGGGAACCATGGTCGTGGACAAGGACGGGCCGGAGGTGGGCCGGTGAGGACCCTGCTCGACCGCTGGGAGCGGTCGATGATGGACACGTACGGCACACCGCCGCTGGCGCTGGTGCGCGGCGACGGCGCGGTGGTCGTGGATGAGAACGGCCGCCGGTACCTGGACCTCATCGCCGGCATCGCGGTCAACGCGCTGGGCCACGCCCACCCGGCCGTGGTGGACGCGGTGACCCGACAGATCTCCCGGCTGGGCCACGTGTCCAACCTGTTCGCCGCCGAACCGCCGGTGACCCTCGCCGAGCTGCTGCTCACCCTCACCGGCCGGCCCGGGCGGGTGTTCTTCTGCAACTCCGGGGCGGAGGCGAACGAGGCCGCGTTCAAGCTGTCCCGCCGCACCGGCCGCACCCGGGTCGTGGCGGCGGTCGGCGGGTTCCACGGCCGCACCATGGGCGCGCTGGCGCTGACCGGGCAGCCGGAGAAGAGCGACCCGTTCCGCCCGCTGCCGGGTGAGGTCATCCACGTCCCGTACGGGGACGCCGCCGCGCTGGCCGACGCGGTGGACGAGCGGACCGCCATGGTGATCCTCGAACCCATCCAGGGCGAGGCCGGCGTGGTGGTGCCCCCGGCCGGGTACCTCACCTCCGCCCGCGAGATCACCCGCAGGCACGGCGCCCTGCTGGTGCTCGACGAGGTGCAGACCGGGGTGGGACGCACCG
This sequence comes from Natronosporangium sp., assembly GCA_035306365.1. GTDB lineage: Bacteria > Actinomycetota > Actinomycetes > Mycobacteriales > Micromonosporaceae > Natronosporangium. Next base: position 8,808 of record DATGOE010000201.1, read on the forward strand.
GCCACTGGTTCGCCCACCAGGCCGAGGGAGTGACGCCGGACGTCGTCACGCTGGCCAAAGGGCTCGGCGGCGGCCTGCCGCTCGGCGCCTGCGTGGTCTTCACCGACACCGCGCCCGGCGGCGTCGACCCCGCCTCCCTGCTGCCCCCGGGCAGCCACGGCAGCACGTTCGGCGGCAACCCGGTCGCGTGCGCGGCCGCGCTGGCGGTGCTGCGCACCATCGCCGCCGACGGGCTGCTCGACCACGTCAAGCGGGTCGGCGAGCGGCTCCGGCAGGGCGTCGAGGAGAGCGGTCACCGGCTGGTCGCCGAGGTCCGCGGCGCCGGCCTGCTGCTCGGGATCGTGCTCACCGCCCCGGCCGCGTCCGCCACCGTCGCCGCGCTGCGGGACGCCGGTTTCCTGGTCAACGCGGCCCGCCCCGACGTCGTCCGCCTGGCGCCGCCGCTGATCCTCAGCCAGGCACAGGCCGACGCGTTCCTCGCCGCCCTGCCCGCCGCCCTGGACCGCGCCGCCGCGGAGGTGCCCGCGTGACCCGTCATCTGCTGCGCGACGACGACCTGAGCCCGGACGAACAGGCGCGGGTGCTGGACCTCGCCGAGGCGATGAAGCGCGACCCGTTCGCGTACCGCCCGCTGGCCGGACCCCGTGCGGTGGCGGTCCTGTTCGACAAGCCGTCGCTGCGCACCCGGGTCTCCTTCGACGTCGCGGTCGCCCAGCTCGGTGGGCATCCGGTCGTCATCGACACGCAGGTGGCCCACTTCGGCCGCGGCGAGACGCTGGCCGACGCCGCCGCGGTGCTGTCCCGGTACGTCGAGGCGATCGTCATGCGTACCTTCGGCGACGACCGGCTCGCCGAGGTGGCCGCCGCCGCCTCCGTCCCGGTGGTCAACGCCCTCACCGACGGGTTCCACCCCTGCCAGCTGCTGGCCGACCTGCTCACCGTGCGGGAGCGGTGCGGCGGCACCGCCGGGCGGACCCTGGCGTTCCTCGGCGACATCGCCAACAACATGGCCCACTCGTACCTGCTGGCCGGCGCCACCGCCGGCATGCACGTGCGCCTGGCCGGTCCGGAGGGCTTCCACCCGCGCCCGGACGTGCTCGCCACCGCGGCCGAGATCGCCGCCGCCACCGGCGGGTCGGTGCGGGTGCTCCGCGACCCGCGGGAGGCGGTCGAGGGCACCGACGTGGTCGCCACCGACACCTGGACGTCGATGGGCCAGGAGGGCGACGGCCGCGACCGGGTCGGCCCGTTCCGCCCCTACCAGGTCAACGCGCGGCTGCTGGCCGCGGCGCCGGACGCGATCGTGCTGCACTGCCTGCCCGCCCACCGGGGCGAGGAGATCACCGACGAGGTCATGGACGGCCCGGCCTCGGCCGTCCTCGACCAGGCGGGCAACCGGCTGCCGGTGCAGAAGGCCCTGCTGGCGTGGCTGCTGGAGCAGCGGTGACGGGGGTGGGAGCAGCGGTGACCAGACGGACAGACGCGGTCTCGGCCGGTCGGGACGCGGCGCGGGCCACCGGCCCGGACGCGGCGGGCCCGGACGCGGCCAACGGCGGCGGGGAGACCGGCGCGGTGGTGACCAAGGCCGCCCGGCACGCCCGGATCGTGGAGCTGGTCCGCTCCCGGAGCGTCCGCTCCCAGACCGAGCTCGCCGAGCTGCTGGCCGCGCAGGGCGTGCAGGTCACCCAGGCGACGCTGTCGCGGGACCTGGACGAGCTGGGGGCGGTGAAGGTGCGCACGGCCGGCGGCGCCGTGTACGTCATCCCCGAGGACGGGGAGCCGGTGCCGCGGCCCGCGGCCCCACCGGCGGCCGGCCGGGCACCGGCCCGGCTGGTGCGGCTGCTGCGGGAGCTGCTCACCGACGCCGACGCCAGCGGCAACCTGGCGGTGCTGCGCACCCCGCCCGGTGCGGCGCAGTTCCTCGCCAGCGCCCTGGACCGGTCCGGCCTGCCGGAGGTCGTCGGCACCATCGCCGGCGACGACACGATCCTCGTGGTGGTCCGCGAGCCGGTCACCGGCGAAGAGTTCGTCACGACGTTGTCCGCCTGGACCGGCCGGGTTCCTCCGGCCCGGGCGGGCGGCCCGGAATCGGAGGAGACACAGTCATGACCGAGCGGGTCATCCTCGCCTACTCCGGAGGTCTGGACACCTCCGTGGCCATCCCGTACCTGGCCGAGCGCACCGGCGCCGAGGTGATCGCGGTCGCGGTCGACGTCGGCCAGGGCGGGGAGGACATGGAGGTCATCCGCAAGCGGGCGCTCGCCTGCGGCGCGGTGGAGGCGGAGGTGATCGACGCGCGGGAGGAGTTCGCCGAGCACTACTGCCTGCCCGCGCTGCGCGCCAACGCGCTCTACCTCGACCGCTACCCGCTGGTCTCGGCCCTGAGCCGGCCGCTGATCGTCACCCACCTGGTGGCCGCCGCCCGCCGCCACGGCGGCACGATCGTGGCGCACGGCTGCACCGGCAAGGGCAACGACCAGGTGCGGTTCGAGGTGGGCATCGGCGCGCTCGCGCCCGACCTGGAGGTGGTCGCCCCGGCCCGGGACTTCGCGTGGACCCGCGACGCCGCCATCGCGTACGCGGCCGAACGGGACCTGCCCATCGACGTCACCGCGAAGTCGCCGTACTCCATCGACCAGAACCTGTGGGGACGGGCGGTGGAGACCGGGTTCCTGGAGGACATCTGGAACGCGCCGACCGAGGAGCTGTACGCGTACACCTCCGACCCCGCCGCCCCGCACGAGCCCGACGAGGTGGTCATCACCTTCGAGGACGGCCGGCCGGTGGCGATCGACGGCGAGACGGTCACGCCGTACCAGGCCGTGGTGGAGCTCAACCGGCGCGCCGGTGCCGCCGGGGTCGGCCGCATCGACCTGGTGGAGGACCGGCTGGTGGGCATCAAGAGCCGGGAGGTGTACGAGGCGCCGGGCGCGATCGCGCTCATCACCGCCCACCAGGAGCTGGAGAACGTCACCATGGAGCGGGACCTGGCCCGGTTCAAGCGCACCGTGGACCAGCGGTGGGCGGAGCTGGTCTACGACGGGCTGTGGTTCTCGCCGCTCAAGCGGGCGTTGGACGCGTTCATCGACGACAGTCAGCGGAACGTGTCCGGTGACATCCGGCTGGTGCTGCACGGTGGACGGGCCACCGTGACCGGCCGGCGTTCCGAGGCGTCGCTGTACGACTTCGGGCTGGCCACCTACGACACCGGGGACCGCTTCGACCAGTCCCTGGCCAAGGGGTTCGTCCAGCTGTGGGGGCTGCCGAGCCGGCTGGCCGCCGCCCGGGACGCGCGCCGGGCCGAGCGGTCGGAGAGGTAGGCAGGCCCGCCGCGCCCGGTGCGGCAGATCGGCTGGCGGCCTGCTCGTGGTCGGCCGGCGTCCTCCGCGGACTGGCGGAGGTTCACGTGTCCGCGAGCTCCGCGCTGAGGTTCGCCCAGAACCCGCCGCGCCAGCGGTCCTCGCCCAGGGGCTCGGCTCTGCGGCGTCCTGTCCGGACACGGCCACCGCGTTGCACAGCGCCTCCCGCCCGTCGAGCACGGCGAGGTCCAGCCTGCAGTGGCGCTTGATGAGGTTGCGAGGGAGAACCTGCGCCGCGAGCTGCGGCCTGCATCCCCTTCCAACGCCTCGATCACAGTCGAGACGAGGGTGTCCAACCTGCTGCCGTCTGGAGACGATGACAGCTACGTGCGCGGCGGTGGAACTCTATCAACCTGTACCGCTGGATTCACCGTTCGCCACCGGGTGACCGAGGAGCTTGGTGTGGCTACCGCGCACCACTGTGCGGACTCCGCGCAGCGGCTCTACTCAAACCACAGCGTCGACGGCGGTTCGGCGCTCGTCAACAGGAAGGTCCGGGGCAACACAAACTACGGAGACGTAGCTTGGTATGACGACGGCGCCTTCGTCGCAAGCCTACAGTTCTACTACAACTGGAACGCCAAGCGGTATGTCACCGCTGTCTGGTCGCCGAGAACCGGAGTGGACGCTTGCAAGTTTGGAAAGACGACCGGTGTAACGTGTGATACCACTTACGAGCTCAACACGACTCGAGGTAGCTCAAGGGTCTCGTGGCTACCCATCGCGACAAGGCGGACGGTGGCGACAGCGGAGGTCCCTGGTACTGGGGCAGCACGGCCTACGGAATCCATTCCGGCTACGCGTACATCGCCCCCTTCACGCGGGACCAGTTCACTCCGGCGTCCAACCTGCCCAGTGCGATGAACGTCGAGGTCCGGCGATGAACGCCAAGATGTAAAGGGGCACGGCACGTAGTTGACTGACGACCGGTGCCCGCGTGCTGTTCAAGGTCTGGGAGGTGCGTTGTGAGGCGGGGGTGGCGCGGGAGGGGGCGGCTGGTGCTGGCGGCCGTGCTGGTGGTCTCGTTGGCGGCCGGTGTGGGCTGCGCGCGTGCCGGTCCAGGGGTCTCCGGTGATGATCCTCGTATCGTCATCCATGATCTCGAAGGGGGTATGGATGCTCTTCTCACCGGAACCCTCTGGTACGACCCGGAGAGCCGGTGCCTGTTCGTCCGGCACCGCCCGACCGGTGAGGTGGAGCTGGCGGGACTGTTGTGGCCGCCCGGGACCAGGCCGGTGATCCACGACGATGGCAGGCGGGGGGTGGACGCCCCGGGAAGGGGTCTGATCCTTGACGGGGACCGGGTGGAGTTCGGCGGCGGTTTCGTGTTCCGACCCTTCGAGTTCGAGGTTCCCGAGGACTGTGTGCCTGAGACGGACCCGGGAAGCACGGCCATGTTCGCGATCACCCAGCTCGACAACTGAGACCGTCTGAGGTCGGCGGGTCGGGCCCGGAGGGGACGTGATGGCACGGTGGGGCCTGCGGCCGGCGCCGCTTCTGGCGGTGACGCTCGCGCTGGCTGCCTGTGGCGCTGACGACGCCGGTGGTCCGACCCTGGGTAAGGAACGATCCACCGATCCTGGTGGCAGACGTGAGCGCCTCGCACTATCAGGCGGTCGTCGTCGGTACCGTCGTGTACGACTCCGAGACCGCTGCCTGTACGTGGGGAGTCCCTCCGGTGAACGGTCGACTGCCGTCTGGCCGCCCGGCAGTAGGCCGGTCGTCGAGGACGGGAAGCCTGGAGTGCAGGTTCCAGGCTTCGGCCCGGTCCTGGCGGGACAGATCTTCCGAGCCGGTGGTGGCGCGGCCGGTCCGGAGCCCGGCGAGACGCCCGCACTGCAGGGCTCCTGCGTCGAACCGGGTGGCGTGACGTACGCGATCCACTCGATACACGAGATCATCGGGTGACGACCCGGTCCGGCCGGTGACCGCTCGTCGACGGGGAGGCCGCCGATCGCGCGGAAGGTCACCGGACGGACCAGGCGGCCGGCGCGGACGTGTCCCTCGTACCGCGCGGTGGCTGGCGCCCCGCGCGGCCGGCCCGGCGCAGCGGCCGGCAGAATGGGCCGGGTGGACGGGGTGCGGCTGTGGGGTGGCCGGTTCGCCGGCGGGCCGGCGGAGGCGATGGCGCGGCTGTCGGTCAGCGTGCACTTCGACTGGCGCCTGGCCCCGTACGACCTGCTCGCCTCCCGCGCCCACGCCCGGGTGCTGGCCCGGGCCGGGCTGCTCGACGCCGACGAGCTCGGCCGGATCCTGGCCGCCCTGGACGACCTGGAGGCCGCCTGCGCCGCCGGCGAGTTCCGGCCCACGGTCGAGGACGAGGACGTGCACACCGCGCTGGAGCGGGGGCTGCTGGAGCGGCTGGGGGCGCTGGGTGGCAAGCTGCGCGCCGGGCGGTCCCGCAACGACCAGATCGCCACCGACCTGCGGCTGTACCTGCGCGAGCACGCCCGTGGCGTGGCGGGGCGGCTGGTGGAGCTGGCGCAGGTGTTGGCGGACCAGGCGGAGCGGCACGTCGCCACCCCCGCGCCGGGGATGACGCACCTGCAGCACGCCCAGCCGGTGACGTTCGGGCACTGGCTGCTGGCCCACGTCCACCCGCTGCTGCGGGACCTGGCGCGGCTGCGCGACTGGGACACCCGGGCGGCCGTGTGTCCGCTGGGCGCCGGCGCGCTGGCCGGCTCGTCGCTGCCGCTGGACCCCGCCGCGGTCGCGGCCGAGCTGGGCTTCGACGCCCCGGCGGCGAACTCGATGGACGCGGTGTCCGACCGGGACTTCGCCGCCGAGTTCCTGTTCGCCGCGGCCCTGACCGGCGTGCACCTGTCCCGGCTGGGGGAGGAGGTCGTGCTGTGGACCTCCCAGGAGTTCGGCTGGGTGGAGCTGGACGACGCCTTCGCCACCGGGTCGTCGATCATGCCGCAGAAGAAGAACGCCGACGCCGCGGAGCTCGCCCGCGGCAAGTCCGGGCGGCTGATCGGGTCGCTGGTGACCGTGCTGACCATGCTCAAGGGCCTGCCGCTGACCTACGACCGGGACCTGCAGGAGGACAAGGAGCCGGTCTTCGACGCGGTGGACACGCTGGAGGTGGTGCTGCCGGCGCTGACCGGCATGGTCGCCACCATGACCGTGCGCGCCGACCGGCTGGCCGCGGCCGCGCCGGTCGGCTACACCCTCGCCACCGAGGTCGCAGACTGGCTGGTACGCCGCGGCGTGCCGTTCCGCGACGCCCACGAGATCACCGGCCGCCTGGTGGCGCGGTGCGTGGCGCGCGGCTGCGACCTGGGCGACCTGGACGACGCCGAGCTGGCCGAGGTCAGCCCGCACCTGACCCCGCAGGTGCGCGAGGTGCTGTCGGTCGACTCTGCGCTGTCGGCCCGCACGACCGTCGGGTCGACCGGACCGGAGCCGGTCGCCAGGCAGCTGGCGTCGGTACGCGAGGAGCTGGACCGGTGGCGGGCGTGGGCGGACCGACCGGTGGTGCCCCGCTGACCGCCGGAGGTGCCGCGGTGGACCTGGCGACGCTGCTGGCCGGTCCGGTGGTACCGGCCGCGCGGGGGCTGCTCGGCTGTGTGATCACCGCCGGAGGCGTGCGGGTGCGGCTGACCGAGGTGGAGGCGTACGGCGGGGTCGGCGCCGACGAGGCATCCCACGCCCACCGGGGCGAGACCGCCCGCAACCGGGTCATGTTCGGGCCGCCCGGCCGGTTGTACGTCTACTTCACGTACGGCCTGCACTGGTGCCTGAACGTCGTGTGTGGACCGGCCGGCACGGCCTCGGCGGTGCTGCTGCGCGCCGGCGAGGTGGTCGACGGGCTGGAGCTGGCACGGCGGCGCCGGCCCGCCGCCCGGGTGGACCGCGACCTCGCCCGCGGGCCGGCCCGGCTCGCCCAGGTGCTGGGGCTGGACGGCACGGCCAACGGCGCCGACCTGCTCGACCCGTCCGGCCCGGTGAGGCTGGCGCCACCGGCGCAGGCGCCCGACCCGGCACGGGTGCGCTCCGGGCCGCGGGTCGGCGTGGCCGGGGCCGAGGACCGGCCCTGGCGGTTCTGGCTCGACGGGGAGCCCACCGTCAGCCCGTACCGGCGCCGGGTCCGCCGGCACCGGTGACGCCCGTTCCGGCGCGCGGCGCCCCTGCCGTACGGTGGCCGGCGTGGAGGAGGCGCGGACCGACGAGTTCGAGTGGGACCCGGACGGCTACCTGGCCCTGATGGCCGAGGAGATCCCGGACTACGAGCGGCTGCAGGCCGCCCTGGTCGAGGCCACGACCACCCGGTCGCCCCGGCGGATGCTGGAGCTCGGCACGGGTAGCGGTGAGACGGCCCGGCGCCTCCTCGCGGCCCACCCGGACGCCCGGTTGGTCGGCGTCGACGCCAGCGACCGGATGCTCGCCGCCGCCCGGCGGGTCCTGCCGGCCGACCGGGTCGAGCTGCGGGTGGGACGGTTGGAGGACCCGCTGCCGGACGGCCCGTTCGACCTGGTGTTCTCGGCACTGGCGGTGCACCACCTGGACGGCCCCGGCAAGGCCGACCTGTTCCGGCGGGTACGGAGGGTGGTGGCCGACGGCGGCGCGTTCGTCCTGGCCGACCTGGTCGTGCCACGGCGACCGGAGGACGTGGTCACGCCGGTGGACGGCGTCTACGACACGCCGAGCAGCGTGGCGGACCAGCTGACCTGGTTGTCGCAGGCCGGCTTCGACGCCCGGGCGCACTGGGAGCACAGGGACCTGGCGGTCCTGGTCGCCGTCGCCCGCTAGGCGGCG
>DATGOE010000202.1:0-7452 GCA_035306365.1 Natronosporangium sp.
GGTGGAGACCACGCACCGGTCGGCGGCGAACATCGGGTGCAGCGGTTCGATCGCGAGCCGCACCCCGGCCGCGGTGGCGTACGGCACCAGCTCGCCGACGGCCTCGCCGACGTGCGCCCGGGCGGCGTCGATGTCCCGGGAACCGGTCGGCAGGCCGCCGCTGACCAGCACCAGCACCGGCGCCCCCAGGGCGGCGGCCTCGTCCACCGCCCGGCGGTTGTCGTCCCACCAGTCCGGTTCTTGGAAGAACCCGCCCCGGCACAGCGAGGTCACGGTGAGCCCGGCGTCCCGGACCAGCTTCGCGGCGCCGGCCACCGAACCGTGCGCGGCGACCTGGTCACGCCACAGACCCACCTGGGTGACCCCGGCGGCCACACACCCGGCCACCAGCTCGGCCAGCGGCCAGTACTTCGCCGTGGCCTGGTTGAAGGAGAACCGTTCCAGCCCTGCCGCGGCGCGGAGAGTCGTCATAGCGCCGGGACCTCGATCCGCCGGCCCTCCCTGGCCGACTGCAGGCCCAGTTCGGCGAGTTGTACGCCGCGGGCCCCGGCCCACAGATCGTGCGGGTGGGGCGCGTCCTCCACCACGTGCCGCAGGAACAGCTCCCACTGGGCCTTGAACCCGTTGTCGAACTCCTCGTTGTCCGGCACCACCTGCCACTGGGACCGGAAGTCCATCGGGTTGGGCACGTCCGGGTTCCACACCGGCTTCGGGGTGGCCGCGCGGTGCTGGATCCGGCACTCGCGCAGCCCGGCCACGGCCGAGCCCTCGACGCCGTCGACCTGGAACTCCACGAGTTCGTCGCGGTGCACGCGGACCGCCCAGGAGGAGTTGATCTGGGCGATCACCCCGCCGGCCAGCTCGAAGATGCCGTACGCTGCGTCGTCGGCGGTGGCTGCGTACGCCTCGCCGGCCTCGTCCCAGCGGCGCGGGATGTGGGTGGCCACCCGCGCGGTCACCGCCTCCACCGGGCCGATCAACCGCTCCAGGACGTAGTGCCAGTGCGGGAACATGTCGACCACGATGCCGCCGCCGTCGGCGGCCCGGTAGTTCCACGAGGGGCGCTGGGCCGGCTGCCAGTCGCCTTCAAAGACCCAGTAGCCGAACTCACCCCGCACCGACAGGATCTGCCCGAAGAACCCGCCGTCGACCAGCCGGGCCAGCTTGCGCAGCCCGGGCAGGAACAGCTTGTCGGCGACCACGCCGTGCTTCACCCCGGCCGCATCGGCCGCCCGGGCGAGCGCGACCGCGCCCTCCAGGGTGGTCGCGGTCGGCTTCTCCACGTAGATGTGCTTGCCCGCCTCGATCGCCGCCTTGACCGCCGGCTCGCGCAGGGAGGTCACCTGAGCGTCGAAGTAGATCTCCACGTCGGAGCGCGCCAGCGCGGCGGCGAGGTCGGTGGTCCAGTCCGAGAGCCCGTGCGCCTTGGCGAGCGCGGCGAGCTTGGTGGGGTTGCGCCCCACCAGCACCGGCTCCGGCCACAGCGTGGTGCCGTCGGCCAGCGTCAGGCCGCCCTGCTCTCGGATGGCCAGCAGGGAACGGACCAGGTGCTGGCGATGGCCCATCCTCCCGGTGACCCCGTTCATCACGATCCCGATCGTGCGCCGGGCCATACATCCTCCCTGGAGCGATTCTGGAAAACGTTTTCCCGAGCATACGCGTCCGGCCCCGCGGATTCAACTTGCCGCGGCTAGGGTTACCGCCGTGGCGACCCTCGTGGAAGTAGCGGCGCGGGCCGGGGTCTCTCCCGCCACCGCTTCCCGCATCCTGTCCGGCAGCGACAAGCCGGTCTCCGAGCCGCTCCGCAAGCGGGTACTCGCCGCCGCGGAGGCGCTCCACTACGTGCCGAACGCCCACGCCCAGCGGCTCGCCCGGGCCACCCCGACCGAGGTCGGGGTGGTGGTGCACGACGTCTCCGACCCCTACTTCGCCGAGATCACCCGCGGGCTGCAGCGGGTGGCCACCGACGCCGGCCGGCTGTTGTTCATCTGCAACAGCTACCGGGACCCGGCGCGGGAGCGGGAGTACATCGCGCTGCTGCACAGCCACCGCACCGCCGCGATCGTGCTCGCCGGCTCCGGACACCACGACCCGCAGGCGAGCAGCGCGATCGCCGCCCAGCTGCGGCAGTACCACCGCGCCGGGGGCCGGGTCACGGTGATCGGCCGGCACGCCCGGCACCCCGGGGACGCGGTCCTGCCCGCCAACGAGGACGGCGGCTACCTCGCCGGGGAGGAGCTGTACCGGCTCGGCCACCAGCGCATCGGGGTGGTCGCCGGCCCGCGCCCGCTCACCACCACCACCGACCGGCTGGCCGGGCTGCGCCGGGCCGCCCGCGCGCACGGGCATGTCCTGCCGGCGCGGCGGATCGCGTACGCCGACTTCGACCGCGACTCCGGCGCCGCGGCCGCCGCGGCGCTGCTCGACGCCGACCCGGAGCTGACCGCGCTGGCCGTGCTCAACGACACCATGGCGCTAGGTGCGCTCGCCGTAGCCCGCGAGCGCGGCCTCGCCGTACCCGAACAATTGTCGATCATCGGCTTCGACGACATGCCGATCGCCCGGGACCTGACTCCCCCGCTCACCACCGTCCGGCTGCCGCTGACCGAGATCGGTGCCGCGGCGATGCGGCTGGCGCTGAACCCGCCGGCCGACGGCGACCGCCCCCGCCGGGTACGGTTCGACGCCGAGCTGATCCACCGCGCCAGCACCGCTCCGCCCCGACCCCGCTGAGGTGCCCGGGCTCCGGGGCGGACGGTCAGGGACTCTCGGCGAAGCGCCAGATGGTGGCCCCGTCCCGGTCGGGACAGGTCAGGTAGACCCCGCCCCACGAACACTGCACCCCCACCACGTCGGGGAGGTAGCCGAGTTCGGTCGGCGGCTCGCCGGCCACGGTCAGCCCGGCGACGCTCAGATCCTGCTCGCTGTCACGCAACCTCTCGGTGAACACCAGCACGTTCTCGGGGTCGAGCCGCGCCAGCACGCCGGGGCGGTTCAACACCTCCGTGCCGGCGCCGTCAAAGCCGAGCACCGGGACGTCGCGCCCGGCCACCGTCACCCACGGCCCCACCGGCACCACCGTCTCGGCGTCCGGCGCCGGCTGCCGCCACAGTTCCCCCCGGTCCTCGGCGATGTCCACCACCACCAGTTCGATGGTGTCGCTGAGAAAACCCTCCTTCTCCAGCAGGCAGATCCGGTCCGGCCCGCACGCCTCCAGCTTCTCCGGGTACTGCTCCGGCCCCGCCCGGTAGTGGGTGCGCGGCAGCCCGTTCAGGTCGTCCAGGGCGTACGACAGCACCTGGAATCCGCGATCATCGGCGGCGACGTACAAGCGGCCCTCGTAGGCGAGCAGGCGGTCCCGGGTGCGCGCCAGGTTGGCGCCCTGGCTGATCACGGTGCCGTTGCGCACATCCACCGTGTACGCCGTCTGCTCCTCGTCCACCACCACCAGGCGGTGGTCGGTGCTGGTCACCCCCAAGCTGCCGTCGGTGGTGGTGGGTCGGGCCAGGTCCTCCTCGACGAGCGCGAAGAGGGAGATCGCGTCCGGCGACAGCCGGCGGCTCCACGACTCCCGGCCGGTCGCCAGCTCCACGCCCCGCAGCCACCCGCCCGCCGCGTCGTACCAGATCAGATACTCCCCGTGGGTGGAGGCCCAGTCGTGTCTGGTCACATCCCGCTGCCACAGCACCGCGCCGCCGCCGTCGTCCAGCACGTACATCCGGGATGCGCCGTCGCTGTCCGCGCCGACCACCACGACCGCGCCGTCGACCGCGAACACGTCCCCCCACCGCGGCGAACCCGTCACCCGCTGCCGCCACAGCTCACTCCCGTCGGCGAGCTGGGCCGCGACCACCATCAGGTCGCCGCCCTGCTCCCACGCCACGTACACCCGGTCATCCTCGATCGAGGTGAAGGTGGTGCGCGATGGCTGGTCGTAGGTGATCCGCGCCACCTGCACGAACGGGTGGAACTCCAGCGGCCCGGACCGCGCGGAGCCGGTCGGCCACAGCAGCACCGTGGTGAATGCCACCACCGACAGCACCGCGGTCGTGATCGCCAGCGCGATCACCCAGCGCGGCGTACGCCGCCCGCCGGCGGCCGTCCCCGGCGCCTGCCACGGCGGCGTGGACTGCCAGGCCGTCCCGCCGGCCGTCGCCGACGAGGCGGCCGGCGGCATCGGCGAGGGTGTCGGCGTGGGCGTGCTCTCGGCCGGGTGGGGTATCGGCTGGTGGTACCTGGGATCGGTCATGCTCGCTCCTGGGGGTGAAGGAACCGATCCTACGATGGCACCCCGCCACCCGCGCCGCGCTTGCGGGCGACCTCGGAGAGCGCCACCGCCGCCGCCACGCTGGCGTTCAGCGACTCCACCTCGGAACTCATCGGGATCGACACCCGCAGGTCACAGGTCTCACCCACCAGCCGGGACAGGCCGCGCCCCTCCGAGCCGACCACCAGCACCAGCGGCCCGACCGCCGCCTCCAGGTCGTAGAGCCCCAGCGGGGCGTCGGCGTCCAGGCCCACCACCACCAGCCCGGCGTCCTGGCAGGCCCGCAGCGCGCGGGTCAGGTTGACCACCCGGGAGACCGGCACCCGGGCCGCCGCCCCGGCGCTCGCCCGCCAGGCGGTCGGCGTGACCCCGGCCGCCCGGCGCGCGGGCACGAACACCCCGTGCGCGCCGAACGCGGCCGCGGAGCGGATCACCGCCCCCAGGTTCCGCGGGTCGGTGACGCCGTCCAGGGCGACCAGCAGCGGCTCGGTGGGGTGCTCCTGGGCGGCGGCGAGCAGGTCCTCGAACGGCAGGTAGGCGTAGGGCGGGACCTGCAGCCCCAGCCCCTGATGGGGCACGCCGCCGGTCATCCGGTCCAGCTCGGCCCGGGTGATCTCCATGATCGGCAGGCCGCGGTCAGCCGCGGTACGCACCGCCTCGTGCACCCGGTCGTCGATGTCCACACCCTGGGCCACGTACAAAGTGGTGGCCGGGGTGTGCACCCGCAGCGCCTCCACCACCGGGTTGCGCCCGACCAGCAGCTCCGGACCGTCGGTATCCCGGCCGCCGCGGCGGCTACCGGCGCCCTTCGCACCGCCGTCCCCGGCGTCCGGCCGGGCCCGCCCGCCGCGGGCCCGCCGCCGCTCCGCGGCCGCGGCGGCCTTCGCCCGCTCCTTCTCCTGCTTCCAGGCGGTCCGCCGGGGCACCGGCTCACTGCCCGCGTACGCCTTGTGCCAGGGGCGCTCGGAGGCCGGCAGGGTGCGCGCGCTGCCCTTGCCCCGATTCTTTCCCCGGCGCGACCGACCCGTGGCCATCACGGCTCGCCGAGCGTCCAGCGGGGCCCGGCGGGGGTGTCCTCCACCACCACGCCGGCCCGCTTGAGCTGGTCGCGCACTGCGTCGGCGGCCGCCCAGTCCTTGCGGGCGCGGGCGGCCTCTCGCTGCTCCAGGGCGAGCGAGACCAGCGCGCCGATCACCGTCCGCAGCTGACTGTCGTCGCCGCCCGCCCAGGCCGGGTCCAGCGGATCGAGACCTAGCACGTCCAGCATCGCCCGCAGCCGGCCGAACGCCTCCGCCAGCGCCGCGTCGTCGCCCTCGGCGTACGCCTGGTTGCCGTCGCGCAGGGCGTCGTGCGCGAGGGCGAGCGCCCGTGGGGTGTTCAGGTCGTCGTCCATGGCTTCGACGAACTCCGGCGGCGGCTGACCCGGCTCGGTGGCGCTGCCGAGCCGCTCGGCGGCGCGCTGCACAAACCCCTCCAGCCGCCGGTACGCGACCGCGGCCTCCCGCAGCGCCTCGATCGAGTAGTCGATCCCGGAGCGGTAGTGCGCGGACACCAGGTAGTAGCGCAGCTCCGCCCCGCGGATGCCGAGCGCGTGTACCGCGTCCAGGTCGATCACGTTGCCCTCGGACTTGCTCATCTTGCCGCCGAGGTTGAGCATGCCGTTGTGCACCCAGTACCGGGCGAAGCCGAGCCCGGCGGCCCGGGACTGGGCCAGCTCGTTCTCGTGGTGCGGGAAGATCAGATCCAGCCCGCCACCGTGGAGGTCGAACTCGTCGCCCAGGTAGCGCCGGGCCATCGCGGAGCACTCGATGTGCCAACCGGGGCGGCCGGGCCCCCACGGGCTGGCCCAGTGCGCGTCGGCCGGCTCGTCCGGCTTGGCGCCCTTCCACAGGGCGAAGTCGCGCGGGTCGCGCTTGCCCCGCGGGTCGCTGTCGGTCGCCGGCTGCATCTCCTCCGGCCGCCGCCCGGAGAGCGTGCCGTACTCCGGCCAGGTGCCGACGTCGAAGTAGACGTCACCGGAGCCGTCCGGCGCCGGGTAGGCGTGGCCCCGCTCGATCAGGGCGGAGATCAGCTCGTGCATCTGCGGGATGTGCCCGGTGGCCCGCGGCTCGTAGGTCGGCGGTAGCACGTTGAGGTCCCGGTACGCCGCGGCGACCGCGAGCTCGTTGGCGTAGGCGATGGCCCAGAACGGGCGTCCGGTAGCGATCGCCCGGTCCAGGACCTTGTCGTCCACGTCGGTGATGTTGCGCACCAGCGTGACGTCCAGCCCGCTGCGGGTCAGCCACCGGCGCAGCACGTCGTAGTTGACGCCGGAGCGCAGGTGCCCGATGTGCGGCCGGTCCTGCACGGTGACGCCACAGACATAGATGCCGATCCGGCCAGGGGTGCGGGGCACCAGGTCGACCAGTTGGCGGCTCGCGGTGTCGTACAGGCGCAGCGTCACCCTTGCAGGGTATCTGCCCGCCTACCCCAGCGGGTGACGCGCCCGCGTCCTTCTGCGCGCGCTTCTCGCCTCGGCCGGGCGCCCCCGATAGGGCTTGAGACCCGGCCGGGCGCCCCGCCTGGCGAAGGGGCACGGTATGGCGTGGTGGCGGAGGCTCGCCACCGGACCGAACTGGCCACCGGACCGAAGGAGCGTCATGTCGTCGCACACCGAAGTGATCCACCACGAGGGCTACGACCCCGAGGTGTACAGCCCGTATGTGCCGGCTATCCGGGTCGCCGAAGGCCGCATGGTCTTCATCTCGGGCATCACCGCGGCCCCGCCGTACCATGAACATCCCCACCGGCCGGACACCTTCGCGTCGGTGCCGGATGACATGGCAGGGCAGCTCCCCCTGATCTTCAGACACTTGGATCTCGCCCTGACGGCTGCGGGGTGTACCCGCCGGGACGTCGTCACCCTGTTCCGGTTCTTTACCGACGTCGACGCCGACCAGGACCTCGTCAACCGGTATCAGAAGGAGTGGTTCCAGGGGCACATCCCGACCAGTACCTCGGTCGAGGTGGTCCGCCTGGCCACCGATCCGCGGCTCCGGCTGGAAGTCACGGCGATCGCGGTCGCCCCGCCCAGCTGACGAGCGCGCCCGGCTAGGAGGAGACCCCACGAACACCCTGCCCGCTCAGCGCGACGGTGGGGCGCCGCGTCCGCGGCTCAGCAGGGCCGCCACTTCGTCGTCTGTGGT
>DATGOE010000203.1:0-38707 GCA_035306365.1 Natronosporangium sp.
CGGGTCGGTGAGAGGATGGTCCGGGTGCCCGCGGCTGCGGGCCCGAGTCCATTGTCCGCCACGAGCAGACGCAGAGGTGACCAGGTGTCCGACGGCCGACGGTTGATGGCGGTGCACGCCCATCCCGACGACGAGTCCAGCAAGGGGGCCGCGACCACGGCCAGGTACGTGGCGGAGGGCGCGGAGGTCATGGTCGTGTCCTGCACGGGCGGGGAGCGCGGGGACATCCTCAACCCCAGGTTGGAGCACGACCCGCTCATCCTGCGAGACCTGCCGGAGGTGCGGCGCCGCGAGATGGCGCGGGCGGCGGCGATCCTGGGCGTGCGGCACACCTGGCTGGGCTTCGTCGACAGCGGCCTGCCCGAGGGCGACCCGCTCCCGCCGCTGCCCGAGGGGTGCTTCGCGCTGCAGCCGGTCGAGGTCGCCAGTGAGGCCCTGGTGCGGGTGATCCGGGAGTTCCGGCCGCACGTGCTCACGACGTACGACGAGAACGGCGGCTACCCCCACCCCGACCACGTCATGTGCCACAAGATCTCGGTGGCCGCGTTCGACGCCGCCGGTGACCCGGACCGGTACCCGCAGGCCGGCCCGCCGTGGCAGCCGCTGAAGCTCTACTACCACATGACCTTCACCAGGGCCCGGGTGCTGGCCCTGCACCAGGCGATGATCGACGCCGGGTTGGAGTCCCCGTACCAGGAGTGGCTCAAGCGGTGGGACGACCGACCCGACCTGAGCCACCGCGTCACCACCCGGGTGCCCTGCGCCGACTACTTCCCGGTCCGCGACGACGCGCTGCGGGCGCACGCGACCCAGGTGGACCCGGACGGACCCTGGTTCCGGGTGCCGCTGGAGATCCAGCAGCGGGTGTGGCCGACCGAGGACTACCAGCTGGCGAGGTCGTTGGTCGGTGAGGTGCCCACCGCGGACGACCCGGAGGACGACCTGTTCGCCGGGGTCCGGGACTCGGTCCTGTCCCGGTGAGGCCGGCCGGGGTAGCCTGGCGACGTGGCCACTGCCCTTGTCGAGCTGCTCGCGCAGAACAACTTCGGGAACACCCGGTCAGGGAGCCTTGCCGGGCCGGTCGGCGGGTTCATCATCGCTGCCCTGGCGGTGGTGACCGTCCTGCTGATCCGCGACATGAACGCTCGGCTGCGCCGCCTGCCCGACCGGTTTCCGGACCAGACCGAGCGGCCGGACCGAAACCGGGAACACTCTGACGTTGAGCCGTAAACGGGTTGAAAGTTCGCTGACAACTCTGTCGCACCGGGCCGTGATGCCATAGCCTTCCCGCTAGACGGCCGATGACACGGCTGTCGATGGCCGGGAAACCGGCCGGCTGTGGGAGGAACGACGCCGTGACACGAGCCCGGACCGCGGTGATCATCGCCGCCGCGGTCGCGACCCTGGTCGGGGTCATCGTCTCGCCGGTGCCACCGGACTGGCGGATGGTGCCGGCGGTCGTGGGTGCGGTGCTGGCGCAGCTGCTCGTCGTCCGGTTCCGGTCCCAGGCCGGCGTGTTCCACGCCGCCTGGGGTGAGTCGGCCCTCATCGTCGGTCTCTACCTCGTCCCGGCCGGATGGTTCCCCCTCACGTACCTGACCGGCACCGCGCTGGCGTTCGCCCTGCGCGCCGGCGCCCACCGCCGGCCGGAGAACGTCTCGGTTCCCCGGGTGCTGGCCACCCTCACCCTCGCGGCCGCGACCGGTGCCGGCATCAGCTACGCGGTGGCCGACCCGTACGGCGGGCCGCTGACCGCCCGGATGATCGTCGGGCTCTTCCTCGGCGCGGTGGGATACCTGCTGGTGACCACCGGCGTGACCACGGGGCTGGCCGCGATCGGGCGACGCACCGCGTTCCTTCCGCTGTTCACGCAGGCCGTGCGGCACAAGGTGCTGATGTTCACCGGCAACGTCGTGGTGGGGCTGCTCGTGGTCGCCGCCACCGACCTGGACTTCCGGTGGCTGGTGGGCCTGCCGTTGATCCTCGCCCTGCTGCACGCCACCTATGCCAGCCGGCTGCGGGTGTCGGAGCACCGTCGGATGTGGCGCGCGTTCGCCAGCGCGACCAAGGCCCTGAACCAGTCGGAGAAGGCGGCGGTCGCGGCGGCGGCGGTGCGGGGCGCGCTCGAGGTGTTCGCGGTCGGCCGGGCCGAGGTCGAGCTCAACGGTGTCGGCGGTCCCCGCCGCTGGGTCGGCGACCACAACGGTAAGGTGGCGGCGGCACCGCCCCGCGGACCGGGCGAGGCGGGCGTGGCGGTGCCGCTCCAGGTGGCCGGTGACCGGATCGGGACCCTGTGGGTGCACTTTCCCAGCGACCTGGGGCCCAAGGCGGCGGACGACGCCGCTCTGCAGGCGTACGCCGACGCCGTGGCGGCCGCGCTCCGCGACACGGTCACCCACGCGGAGCTGCACGAGCTGCTCGCCCGCTCCGCCCGCGACGCGCAGCACGACCCGCTGACCGGCCTGCTCAACCGGGCCACCCTCATGGCCCGCGGCGGGACCGCCATCCAGCTGGTCCCGCATGCCCGGCCGGTGGCGCTGCTGCTGGTCAACATCGACCACTTCCGGGAGATCAACGACAATCTCGGCCACGCCGCCGGGGACGAGGTTCTCCGGGTGGCCGCGGCCCGCCTGCGGGCGGCGACCGGTTCGGGTGAGCTGCTGGCGCGGCTGGGTGGCGACGAGTTCGCGCTGCTGGTCACGGGGGCGTGGACCGGTGACGGTGACGTGGTCGAGCAGGCCCGGCGCCGGGGCCGGGAGCTGGTGGAGCGGCTGGCCGAGCCGCCCGCCGACATCAACGGGGTTCCGGTGTCGATCGCGGCCTCGGTCGGGGTGGTGGTGGCGCCGGCCGGCACCGCGGAGATCAGCGAGCTGCTGCGCCGTGCCGACGCGGCGCTCGCCGAAGCCAAACGCACCAGCGACCCGGTCGGCTGGTACGACGGCGACAAGGACCGCGGTGAGGCCGACCGGCCGGCGTTGCTGGCGGAGCTGCGGTCCGCGCTCGACCGCGACAACGAGCTGGTGCTGCTGCTCCAGCCGGTGGTCGACCTGCGCTCCGGCGCGCCACTGGCCGTGGAGGCGCTGGTCCGCTGGCGGCATCCCCGGCGCGGGGTGCTGGTCCCGGCCGACTTCATCCGCCTGATCGAGCACAGTGACCTGCTCGGGACCTTCACCGGGTACGTCATCGACCGGGCGCTGGCCGCCGCCGTGGCCCTTCCCCACGACGGTGACCCTCTCCCGGTGGCCGTCAACCTCTCGGCCCGCAGCCTGCTCGATCCGCGCCTGCCCGGGCAGGTCGCCCGGTTGCTCCGGCGGCACGGGGTACCCGGCCGGCGGCTCATGCTGGAGATCACCGAAGCCGTGATGAGCCCGGAGCCGACCGGGCTCGACGACGCCCTGACCGGGCTCCGCTCCCTGGGCGTCCGGCTGGCCGTGGACGACTTCGGCACCGGTCACGCCTCGCTGACCTTCATCACCCGGGTGGCGGTGGATGAGGTCAAGGTCGACCGGTCCCTGGTCGCGGACATGCTGCACTCGCCGCAGGCCGCGGCGATCGTGCGGACCACCGTCGGGCTCGGCCGGGACCTCGGTATGCGCGTGGTGGCCGAGGGCGTGGAGACGGCGGCGCAGCGGGAGATGCTCGTCCAGATCGGGTGCGAGGCCGCACAGGGGTTCCACTTCGCGGAGCCGGTGTCGGTCGAGCGGGCGCGTGACCTCCTGCGTGCGTGGTGGGCGCGGGCGCAGCGCACGGTGGTGGCCGGGCTCCGCGGCGGGTCTGCCGACCGGCCGCGGGCGAGTACCGGCGACCGGCGCGACCGCGCGGGTTGACGGGCCGACCGCGGCGTACCGGGCACGCGGCGCCGCGGCGTTGCGGACCTGCCCGCACCGGCCCGGTTCGGCGTGAGATGGTGGAAGGGTGAACCGGTTGGCTGGCGCAGTGTCGCCGTACCTTCTCCAGCACGCGACCAACCCGGTGGACTGGTGGGAGTGGGGAGAGGAGGCGATGTCAGAGGCTGGAAGGCGGGACGTGCCCCTGCTGATCTCCGTGGGGTACGCGTCCTGCCACTGGTTACGCCTCTGACCAGACCTGGTGCCACGTGATGGCGCACGAGTCGTTCGAGGATCCGACCGTCGCCGAGCTGATCAACCGAGACTTCGTACCGGTCAAGGTCGACCGGGAGGAGCGGCCCGACGTCGACGCCGTGTACATGACCGCCACCCAGGCGATGACCGGCCACGGTGGATGGCCGATGACGGTGTTCGCCACCCCGGACGGCGAGCCGTTCTTCTGCGGTACGTACTTCCCCCGTGACCAGTTCATCCGCGTCCTGCAGGCGGTCGCCACCGCGTGGCGGGAGCGCCGGGAGGACGTGCTGCGGCAGGGCTCGGCGGTGGTGGACGCGCTGTCGCACCTGACCGCTCCACCGACCCGTCGCGCCGAGGTGGGCTCGGCCGAGCTCGACGCCGCCGCCCGCCGGTTGGCGGTCGAGTTCGACCAGGTCAACGGCGGGTTCGGCGGGGCGCCCAAGTTCCCGCCCCACATGTGCCTGCTGTTCCTCCTGCGGCACCACCAGCGCACCGGCCTGGCCAGCCCGCTGGAGATCGTCAGCCACACCTGCGAGCGGATGGCGCGCGGAGGCATCTACGACCAGCTCGCGGGCGGGTTCGCCCGCTACGCCGTGGACGACAGCTGGACCGTGCCGCACTTCGAGAAGATGCTCTACGACAACGCGCTGCTGCTGCGGGTGTACACGGAGCTGTGGCGGCTCACCGGCGAGCCGCTCGCCGCCCGGGTGGCGGCCGAGACCGCCGGCTTCCTGCTGCGCGACCTCCGGCTGCCCGGGGGCGGGTTCGCCTCCGCGCTGGACGCGGACACCGAGGGTCGGGAGGGGGCCACGTACGTGTGGACCCCACGGCAGCTGCGGGAGGCGCTCGGGGACGAGGACGGCCGGTTCGCCGCGGACCTGTTCGGGGTCACCGAGGCGGGCACGTTCGAGGCGGGCACCAGCGTGCTGCGGCTGGCCCGGGACGTCGACGGTGCCGACCCCGCCGTGCGCCGCCGGTGGGCGGACGTCCGGCGCAGGCTGCTGGTCGCTCGTGCCCGGCGGCCCCAGCCCGACCGCGACGACAAGGTGGTCGCGGCGTGGAACGGGCTGGCGCTGACCGCGCTGTGCGGGTACCTCGCCACCGCCCGCGCGCTGGCACCCGCCGCGGGGGCGTCCCCGCCGGAGCCGGGCGTCGACCTCGCGAGCGTGGAGCACGCCGTACGGCGGACGGCGGACCTGCTCAGCCGGCACATCGTGGACGGCCGGTTGCGGCGCGTCTCCCGCGACGGGGCGGTGGCCCCCGCCGCCGGGGTGCTGGAGGACTACGGCTGCGTGGCGGAGGGGTTCTGCGCCGTGCACCAGCTCACCACCGAGCCGCGCTGGCTGGAGCTGGCCGGTCGGCTCATCGACGTCGCCCGCGAGCGGTTCGGCAACGGCGCCGGCGGGTTCTACGACACCGCCGACGACGCCGAGCCGCTCGTCACCCGGCCGGCGGACCCGACCGACAACGCCACGCCCGCGGGCGTGTCCGCCATGGCCGCGGCCATGACCAGCTACGCGGCGCTGACCGGCCGCACCCACTACCGGAGCGCCGCGCAGGAGGCGCTGGGTACCGTGGCGCCGCTGGCCGCCGGCCACGCACGCTTCACCGGCTACTGCCTGGCGGTGGCCGAGGCGCTGGCGTCCGGCCCGTACGAGATCGCGATCGCCACCGACGACCCGGTGAACGATCCGCTGGTGCACGCCGCCCACCGCCTGGCACCACCGGGCGCGGTGGTGGTGGCGGGTGCACCCGACCTGCCCGGCGTGCCCCTGCTGGCGGGCCGGCCGCGGGTGGGCGGCCGCTCGACCGCGTACGTCTGCCGGGGCTTCGTGTGCGACCGCCCGGTCACCGACGTCGACGCCCTGACCGACGTGCTGGGCGCCCGCCGGTGAGCGCCCGCCGCTAAGCTGGCCGGCGATGGACAGTCGCACCGGGCTGCCGGTGGTCGGCATGGTGGGCGCCGGCCAGCTCGCCCGGATGACCCACCAGGCGGCGATCGCCCTCGGCCAGTCGTTGCGGATCCTGGCCGCCGACCCCGAGGACAGCGCGGCGCTGGTCGCCCCGGACGTGCACCTCGGGTCGCCGGACGACCTGGAGGCGCTGCGCCGGTTCGCCAAGGGGTGCGACGTGGTCACCTTCGACCACGAGCACGTGCCCGAGGGTCACGTCCGCGAGCTCGCCGCCGCCGGGGTGGTGGTGCGCCCGGGTGCCGACGCGCTGCGCCACGCGCAGGACAAGCGGGCGATGCGGGAGCGGTTGACGGCGCTGGGGGTGCCCGTGCCCCGGTGGCGGCAGGTCACGTCCCCCGACCAGGTGGCGGAGTTCGGCGACGAGGTCGGGTGGCCGCTGGTGGGCAAGGCGGTCCGGGGCGGGTACGACGGCCGGGGGATGTGGACGCTGTCGGCGCCGGCGGACGCGGCCGAGCTCCTGGCCCGCGGCCCGCTGCTGGTCCAGGAGCGGGCCGCCGGGCGGCGCGAGCTCGCCGTCCAACTCGCACGGTCGCCGTTCGGCCAGGTCGCGGTGTACCCGGTGGTGGAGACCGTGCGGCGCGACGGGATCTGCCGGGAGGTGTTGGCACCCGCGCCGGGGCTCGCCGCCGACCTGGCGGCGGACATCCACGCGCTGGCCATCCGGATCGCCACCGACCTGGACGTGGTCGGCCTGCTCGCCGTCGAGCTGTTCGAGACCGAGGCCGGCGTGCTCGTCAACGAGCTGGTCATGCGCCCCCACCACACCGGACACTGGACGCTCGACGGTGCCCGGACCTCCCAGTTCGAGCAGCACCTGCGGGCGGTGCTCGACTACCCGCTCGGTGAGGTCACCCCGCTGGCGCCGGTGGTGGTCATGGTGAACGTCCTCGGCGCGGCCGATCCCGCGCAGTCGCTGGACGAGCGACTGCACCACGCCCTGGCCGCCGAGCCCGGGGTGAAGGTGCACCTGTACGGCAGGAAGGAGCGGCCGGGCCGCACGGTGGGTCACGTGACCGCCCTCGGCGACGACCTGGCCGAGGTGCGGCGGCGGGCGCGCCACGCCGCCCGGGTGCTGGAGGAGGGGACACGTGACAGGCACCGGTGACGGAGGGGCCCCGCCGGTGGGCCTCATCATGGGCAGCGACTCCGACTGGCCCACGATGGCGGCCGCGGCCGAGGCGCTGGACGAGTTCGGGATCGGCTGCGAGGCCCGGGTCCTCTCCGCCCACCGCACGCCGGCGGCGACGCTGCGGTACGCGCAGGAGGCGGCCGCACGCGGCCTCAAGGTGATCATCGCCGGTGCGGGCGGAGCGGCGCACCTGCCCGGCGTCGTCGCGGCCGTCACGCCGCTGCCGGTGATCGGGGTCCCCGTGCCGCTACGGCACCTGGACGGCCTGGACTCGCTGCTGTCGATCGCGCAGATGCCGGCCGGCGTGCCGGTCGCGACGGTGTCCATCGGCGGCGCACGCAACGCCGGCCTGCTGGCCGTCCGCATCCTCGCCGCGACGGACCCGCGGCTGCAGGAACAGATGCGGGCGTTCCAGGCACGCCTCGCCGACACGGTGGCCGACAAGGACGCCCGCCTGCGCCGCAGCCTGGAGGCAGAGCGGGGAGGAGGCTGACCGCGCGACCCGCCCGGGGCATGGCGGCGCCCGACGTCACCGCATCCGGTCCAGGGCGCCGCGGATGCGGGCGAGGTCCCGGCGCTTGCGCTCGTAGTTCCCGCCCAGGTACAGCAGCAGGATCCCGGTCGGGATGAGGACCAGCCAGGGGCCGGCGAGGCTCAGCAGGTGGAGGGCGCCCAGGGCCGCGATCGCGCTGCCGAGGATCACCGGTGCGCGCTGGCGGCGGCGGGAGCCGAACAGCAGGACGGCGACCCCGCCGAGCAGGACCCATCCCTGCCGCAGCGGCTGGGCCTGCATTGACGCCACCGCGGCCACCAGGCTGGGCGCGAGCGCGGCGATGATCGCCGGCCCGGTCACCACCCAGCTGGACATCTGCGGGTGGCGGCGCAGCTCGAGCAGGCCGGCGACCAGCGCGAGCGCGGCCAGCGGCAGCGTGTAGGCCTCCAGGAGGCGCACGCCCGCCAGCCAGATCATGATCCAGATTCCGCCGGTCTCGGCGAGGACGGCCGCCCACAGCAGCGCCCGGCGCCACGGGTCCGGCCGGTCACCGCGCAGCGCGTCGCCGCCCAGCACGAGGCCGGCGCCGATGAGCACGGCGGCCAGGTCCGGGCGTGACCCGTACGCGATCCCTCCGGCCAGCAGGAGCGTGAGGTAGCCGCCGACCCACTCCACGGTCGTGAGCTCCGGTCGGGACGCCAGCGCCCGCAGTCGCGGCAGCCGCGCCACCCCCACCAGTGCCGTGGCGGCCACGGGCAGCAGGAACAGTCCCATGCCGTGCCGCGGCGCCCCCACCAGGAGGGCGGAGGTCAGCGCGAACGCCTGCGCCGCCAGCGCGGCGCCCAACCAGCCGAGCAGCCGCGCCGACCTGGTGCGGCCACCGAGCGCGGCGGTGGCGCCGACCGCGACGGCACCCCCGAACGTCCCCCACGTCAGCATCCGGTCGGCGAAGCTGCCGGCCAGGCCCGCCCCACCGGCCGCGAGGCCGATGACGAGGACGACTCCGCGCGCCCAGCGCAGCACCCGGGTGCGGATCCCCGACCGCGGGGGCGGGGTGAGGGCCACGCCGAGCATCGAGACCGTGAACACGGCCAGGGCCGCCACCGTGCCCGCCGGCCACGGAAGGCCCAGCGCCGCCGGCGAGATGAGCAGGGTGACGGCCAGGCCGGGGGCGACGACCGGCGCGGTCTGCCGGGTCACCGCACCGCCGAAGCCGGCGGCGGCGAGGGCGGCGGCGAGGGTGAGCAGCAGCGCGGCCAGCGCGCTGGTCGCGGGCACGTCCCCGGTGACCAGCAGGCGCGGCGGCGGGGTGCCCCACGGGTCCGCCAGCACCTCCAGCGGCACGATGAGGGCGGCGTGCAGCGCCGGTGCCATCTGGATCAGCGCGATGGTCGCCGGCACCGCCGCGGCCAGCAGCGCGCCGATCGACGGGTTGACCCAGCCGGCCACCGGACGCGCCGACGGCAGCCCGTCGCGCCCGGTCGGGTCGGCCCGCAGCAGCTCGGCGACGACCCCCAGGAGCACCGCCGCGGCCGCGTACACGCCGCTGGGGTACGGGGTGGGCATGGCGAACAGGGCCACGCCGGTGGCGCCGGCGGCGACCCCGACGGTCCCGTACGGCAGGTACGCGCGCACCGCGCCGCCGAACGGCGGCCCGCCCGGGTGGCGCGCGGTGGTGAGCAGCGCCAGGACGGCCAGGCCCAGGCCGGTGCCGGCGAGGGCGGCGAGGAACGCCACGCCGGGGGTGGTCTCCCGTACCACCGCGAGGGCCGCCAGCATGCCCGGCAGCGCGAGCAGCACGGCCGTCGTGGCCGCGCCGCCGACGCCCTGCCGGGGGTCGGCCCGCAACCGGGGAAGGGTGGCGATCAGCCCGGCCACCGCCGTGCCCACCACCACGACCGCCGCCAGGACGAGGGCGAGGCTCGCCGGCCGGGGCAGGGCGGCCGCCACCGCGTACAGCCCCAGCGCGGCGGCCGCGCCCCCGTGGGCCCGGGCGGACGGCGGCGACACCGGCCGCCAGCGGCCGAGACCGGTGGCCGCGGCCGCGTACCCGGTGCCGACGGCGACGGCGAACACCGCCGGCCCCCAGCGGTCCAGACCGAGCGCCACCGGCGCACCGACGGTGGCGAGCACGGCGAGAGCGGCGCTGACGTGCGGGGCACCCGGTAGGCGCCCGGTCGGCGGCGGCAGCACCACCGCGGCGGCGACCGCGAGCACGGCCAGGGTCGCCGGCGCGCCCCAGGTCAGCTCCTCCGGCGGCGGTGGCCAGGGGGCCGGCGGTTCCGCCCACAGCTGAGCCAGCGCCCGGACGGCCGTGGACAGCGCCGCGGCCGCGGCGAGGCTCGCCACCAGCGCGCCGGCCAGCCCGACGCCCAGCACCGCACCGCGCCGGGTCCGCGCCGACGTGGCCCGCACCCCGACCGCCACGACCGCGACCAGCAGGCCGACCACGGTGAGCGCGGCGTCGGCGGTGGCCAACGGGAGCGCCAGCCAGGCCAGGCGGGCGAGCGTGACGACGACGCCGGCGGTCACCGCGGCCGCGGCGAAGTCGGCGCCGTCGAGCAGCCGGTCGCGCCGGCGCGTGGCGTCGATCCGTGGCGTGAAGTAGATCAGCGCCGCGGCGCCGAGCAGCAGCAGGCTGACGGCGACGTCGACCGCGGTGGCGTCCGGCGCGAGCAGGCCGACGGCCACCAGGGCCGCCACCGGGGTGGCCGCGGCGATGGTCACCTGCGCCGCGACCACCCGCTCGATCAGCAGGACGCGGACCGCGTAGGCCAGGGAGCCGCAGGCGCCGGCGGCGCCGAGCGCCAGCACCGCGGAGGTGCTCGCTCCCGCGGCGGCGGCCGTGGTGGCGGTGGCGGCCGGCAGGGTCAGCACCGCCGCGGCGGCCGACCACCGCGACACCGTCCCGGTCACGGGGCAGCGGTCGGCCCCGGGCCGCGGCGCCGCGCCGACCGCTGCGATGACCGTGACCGCGCCGAGGATCGCGGCGGTCAGGGCCGGGGCCGCCAGCGCGATGCCGACCGCCACCGTGGCCACCGCCGCCGCGGCGGCGAGGTGGACCGCGGCCCCCCGCCGGTGGGGGGCACCGGCCGCGGTGAGGGTCACGCCGGCCGTGACGAGGACGAGGACCCACGCCGCGGTGGTGGGGGACAGGCCGAACGAGGTCGGCGCCGCGACCGCGGTCAGCGCCACCCCGGCGACGGCGCCCTCCCGGCGTACCGCCGGTGGCAGCGCCACCACCGCGGCGAAGGTGAGGACCGCCGTGGTCGTCGCGAGCTGCCACCCCGCGGTACCGGCGGGCAGCACCTGCGCCGCCACGGACGGCTCCGGCGGCCACGGCGGCAGGACCACCGCGGCGGCGCCCGCGCGTGCGACCAGCCCGGTCACGAGCGTGCCCATGAGGACCAGGGCCACCGCCGAGGCGACCTGCGGACCGCGGCGGGCGGCCTCCGGCAGGATCCTGCCCGCCCAGCCCGCCGCCGCCACGACCACGCTGACCAGCAGCAGGGTCCGGTCGGGCGTCGCGGCGACCATCGCGACCCGGGCGGCGGCGACGATCACCGAGATGGTCATCAGACCGCCGGCCACGTCGGGCAGTGGGTCGCGGCGCAGTGTCAGCGCACCGAGCACCCCGACCCCGGCCGTGGCCACCAGCACGCTGCCGCCCCGGACCGCCTCGGCCGGGGTGGTGGCCAGCGCGAGGGCGGTAGCGGCGTACCCGGCGGCCGCGCCGAGCGCCAGGCCGTGCAGCACCCAGGCGAGGTACCGCTGCCAGTCGGCCAGTGCGGACCAGGTGCGGTCCAGCCGTCCCAGTCCCGCGTTGGCGAGGGCGAGCAGGGCGAACACCGCCGCCCACCCGGCCGGGTGGGAGATGGCCGGGTACGCGAGCAGCGGGAGGACGGGCTGCACGGCGAGCAGGCCGGCGCTGCGGGCGGCCGCCAGCCCGGTCAACCGGTGGTACCCGTACCCGGCCGCGGCGGTGCCGGCGGCCACCAGCCCGGCGAAGGTCTGGACCGGCAGGGCGGCCACGGTGCCGGTCGCCCACAACGCGTACCCGACCACGCTGACCAGGACCAGGCCCACCGCCGAGACGGTCTCCGCGGTCGAGATCAGGCCGCCGCGTGCCAGCGGCAGCGGCAGGGCGAGCGCCACCACGGTCGCGGCGACGAGGATCGCGAGCTGCCCCCAGACGTCCAGGACGGTGATCGCGACGCCGACGAACACCACGGCGGCGATCCCGAGCAGGAGCGCGCCCAGGCCGAGCATGAGCGCCTGCACCGAGCCGGACGACGCCTCGGTGGCCGGTTCGGGTGGCGCTGCGATCCGGGTCCGGGCCCGGGGCCCGACCGGCGGGCGGGTGCGCAGCCGGGCGGGCGGGGTCCGGTCCGCCGGCTGCCGCGGCCCGGGCATGCGTCGCCGCGGGCGGTCGGCCGCCCGCGTGGCCAGCTCCCGCGCGAGCACGTCGCGCTGGTGCTTGGCCGCCTGCATGCGGCTGGCGAGGGACTGGCGCTTCTTCTCCAGCGCGACGGTCTCGGCGGCCATCTCGGACAGCGCGTGGTCCAGCTTCGCCAGCTCCGCGGCGATCCCCTCGGGCCGCACCCCGCAGCGCGGGCACGGCCGGCCGGCGACCGCCGGACGTCCGCAGGTCGCGCAGGTGGTCCGGGTGCCGCCCGCGTCGCCGGTGCTGGGTGGCATGGCGCCTCCGGCCGGTCGGAACGGGTGCTGAGCACATCATCACCCACGACATCGGCCGTGCGCGTGCTGCGACCCGCGGCGACCGGGTCCGGTCCGGCCGACCGGTATCCTGCTGCCCATCGGGACCAGAGGGGGAGACCATGGCTGCCGAGGCCTTCGACGTCTACCAGCTCCGCGACGAGCACCTGGCGGTGCGCGAGGCGACCCGCGAGCTGTGCGAGGCCAAGGTCGCGCCCAACGCCGCCCACGCCGACGAGACGGGCGAGTTCCCGCAGGCGTCGTACGACGCGCTGCGGTCGGCGGACCTGCACGCCCCGCACATCCCCGAGGCGTACGGCGGCCCGGGAGCGGACGCGGTCGCCACCGCCATCGTGATCGAGGAGGTGGCGCGCGCGTGCGCCGCGACCTCGCTGATCCCGGCGGTCAACAAGCTGGGGACGATGCCGCTGCTGCTGGCAGGCTCGGAGGAGCTCAAGGCCAGGTTCCTGCCACCGGTCGCGCGGGGCGAGGCGATGTTCTCCTACTGCCTGTCCGAGCCCGAGGCCGGCTCGGACGCGGCGGCGATCACCACCCGGGCCGAGCGCGACGGCGACGGTTGGGTGCTCACCGGCGTCAAGCGCTGGATCACCAACGCCGGAGTGTCGCGCTTCTACACCGTCTTCGCCGTGACCGAACCCGGCGCCGGTGCGCGGGGCATCTCCGCCTTCGTGCTGGACACAGAGGAGGATTCGGGCATCAGCTTCGGCGCGCCCGAACGCAAGCTGGGCATCAAGGGTTCGCCCACGCGCGAGGTCTACCTCGACGGTGTCCGGGTCGGACCCGACCGGCTGATCGGCGCGCCGGGCGAGGGGTTCAGGATCGCCATGCGGACGCTCGACCACACCCGGGTCACGATCGCCGCCCAGGCGGTGGGCATCGCGGCGGGCGCGCTCGCGGCTGCGGCCGACTACGTGACACAGCGGCGCCAGTTCGGCCGCCCGGTGGCCGAGTTCCAGGGAGTGCAGTTCATGCTCGCCGACATGGCGATGAAGCTGGAGGCGGCCCGGCAGCTCACCTACGCGGCCGCGGCGCGGTCCGAACGCGACGATCCCGACCTGACCTTCTTCGGGGCGGCGGCGAAGTGCTTCGCGTCGGACGCCGCGATGGAGATCACCACGGACGCCGTGCAGCTGCTGGGCGGGTACGGCTACACGCGTGACTTCCCGCTGGAGCGGATGATGCGCGACGCGAAGATCACCCAGATCTACGAGGGCACCAACCAGGTGCAGCGGGTGGTGATGGCCCGGCAGCTGCTGCGGTCCCGGTGAGCGGAGATCCCTGATCAGCCCGCTTGCCCGGCTGCCCGGGCCGGACTGGCCTGCTCGTCGGCGTCGTGAGCGGTCGGGCGGGCCGGGTCGCCGGACGGTCCGGCGGCCTGCGACCCGGGTGCGGTCGGCGACCCGGGTCCGGTCGGCTGCGACCCGGCCGGTCGGTCCGCCGGTGGCCGGCCGGGCTGACCCGCGGGCGGCCGCGCCGGCTCACCCGCCCGGGTGGACGGTGCGGCCACCGGCTCGGTGACCGGTTCGATCGGCTCGGTCGGCTGGTCGGTGTCGGCGCCGCCGGCTGCCGGGAGGACGGCGGTCGGCATCACCCTCGTCGGCTGCGGCGGGTAGGGCACCGGGCGCCGGGCGGGACGGGCCACCGGTGGTGGCGGGCCGGCCGGCACCACCGGCGGTGCGCCGGTCACCTCGGCCCGCTCCCCCCGCCAGCGCCGTGCGCTGAGGCCGGTGGCCAGCAGCGGCGCGGCCAGCAGCAGGCTGACCGCCGAGGTGGTGGTCACCGCGGAGTCGTCGAGGCCGGCGAGCTCACCGGGGACGGTGGCGAGCAGGTGCCTCGGGTCCGCCAGCGCCCACAGGCCGACGCCGAGGTAGGCGCCGCCGGCCAGCATCGGACCCAGCGGTGAGAAGCGTGGCAACGTCAGCAGTGCGTACAGGATGCCCGCCAGGCCCAACGCGGCGAGCGCGAACAGCAGGGCCAGCTCGTCGGTGTGGTCGGCGGTGGTGGCCTCGGTGAACCACCGCAGCCCCCGGCCGGCGAGGATGAGGACCGAGGGTGCGAAGACCGCAGCCACGATCAGGGAACCGAGATGTCGCACCTGCCCCCCTCTCGGTAGCGACATCTCGACCGTACCGGACGGGGCCCGTCCCGGGCGGGCGGCACGCCCACCCGGGACGGGCCGGGACAGGGTGAACGGTTGGGCGGACTCCTCGCCGAGGACTCCTACGCCGAGTTCGTGGTGCTGGCGGGCTCGGGCGTGGACGCGCCGTCGGCGGTCTCGGAGCCGGACGCCGCCGCCTCGGCCGTACCGGCCTCACCGGCCTCACCGGTGTCGCCGGCGGGACCGGCGTCGCCGGCGACACCGGCGGTGTCACCGCCGTCGGCCACCGGGGCGGCCGCCTCCGCCGCCGGCCACCGCTGCCACCGGCGCTTGCTGAAGACCGCCATGAGCAGCAGGCCACCGAGCACCAGCAGGGTGCCGTTCTCCGCCGGGCCGCTCAGTGCCAGGTCCTGACCGAACAACTTCACCTGCCCGTCGACCCGGCTCAGCGCCCACAGCGGGTCGATGAACATGAGGACGGCGGGGGTCAGGAACAGGACCGCGGCGACGAGCGGGCCGACCGGCGACCACCGCAGCGTCGCCACCAGGCCGAGCACCACCCCGGCACCCAGCAGGAAGAGCCCGGGGCCGATCAGCTCACCGGTGTCGAACCGGTTCGCCGCCGTCCAGCCATCGACGATCTCCTGCGACCGGTGCTGACCCGCGGCGAGCAACAGCCATGCCAGTGGCGCGGCCACGAGTCCGGCGAGAAGACTCCATAGATGTCGCATGCGAGCACCGTACCGTCTCGGGGGTAGCCGGGAGGGCCCCCTGATCGCCCGACCGGACCACCGGGGTCCGCGCCCGCGCCGACGGCGTCACGCATCGTGATGTGGCGATCGCGCTCGATTCCGCCGGGCGCCGCTGCCCGACCGGTGCGGGCGCTCTCGGCGGTGCGGCAAGATGGCAGCATGAGCGAACCCCCGGTGTTGTGGACCCCGCCCGCCGACGTCCGCGAGACCACCCGGATCGGGGACTACCTCCGCTGGCTGGAACGCGAGCGGGGCAGGACGTTCGAGGACTACCGCACGCTGTGGCAGTGGTCCGTGGACGACCTGCCCGGGTTCTGGTCGTCGATCTGGGACTACTTCCAGGTGGCAGGGCAGCCGGCGCCGGCGCCCGCCCTGTCCGACGCCGGTATGCCGGGGGCCCGGTGGTTCGCGCGGGCCCGCCTCAACTACGCCGAGCACGTCCTGCGCGCGCCGGGCCTCGCCGAGTCCGACCCGGTGGTGCTGAGCTGGTCGCAGTCCCGTCCCGCGACCACGCTGACCCTCGCGGACCTTCGTGAGCAGGTCCGGCGGGTGGCGGCCGGGTTGCGCCGCCTCGGCGTCGCCACCGGGGACCGGGTCGCGGCGTACCTGCCGAACATCCCGGAGACGTACGTCCTCATGCTCGCCGCCGCCAGCATCGGCGCGGTGTTCTCCTCCTGCGCCCCCGAGTTCGGCACCCGCAGCGTCACCGACCGGTGGCGGCAGATCGGACCGTCGGTGCTGGTCGCCGTCGACGGCTACCGGTACGGGTCGAAGGCGGTGGACCGCCGGGAGGAGGTGGCCGCCATCCGCGCCGCCCTGCCGTCGGTGCGCCACACCGTGCTCCTGCCCTACCTCGACCCCGAAGCGGCGCCGCCCGCGGGGGCGAGGACCTGGCGGGAGCTGGCCGCCCCGGACGGCGAGGCGCTGACCTTCGCCGCCGTGCCGTTCGACCACCCCCTGTACGTGCTGTACTCCTCGGGCACCACCGGCCTGCCCAAGCCGATCGTGCACGGTCACGGCGGGATCCTGCTGGAGCACCTGAAAATGCTCGCCCTGCACCACGACCTCGGGCCCGGGGACCGGTTCTTCTGGTTCACCACCACCGGCTGGATGATGTGGAACTACCTCGTCTCCGGCCCGGCGGTGGGCGCCGCCGTGGTGATGGTCGACGGCGACCCCGCCCACCCCGACCTGGGGGAGCTGTGGCGGCTGGCCGAGCGCGCCGGCGTCACCTACTTCGGGACCTCCGCCCCGTACCTGATGGCCTGCCGCAAGGCCGGCCTGGTGCCCGCCAAGCTCGCGGACCTGTCCCGGCTGCGCGGCATCGGCTCGACCGGGGCGCCGCTGCCGGCCGAGGGGTTCGACTGGGTGTACGAGAACGTGTCACCCTCCGCCCAGCTGCAGTCCCTGTCCGGCGGCACGGACATGTGCACCGGCTTCGTCGGCGGGGTCCCGCTGGTGCCGGTGTGGCGGGGGGAGATCAGCTGCCGCTGCCTCGGGGCGAGGGTGGAGGCGTACGACCCGTCCGGCCGCCCGGTCGTCGACCAGCTCGGCGAGCTCGTGATCACCGCGCCGATGCCGTCGATGCCGGTCGGGTTCTGGGGGGACGACAGCGGCGAGCGCCTGCGGGAGGCGTACTTCTCCACCTACCCCGGGGTGTGGCGCCACGGCGACTGGATCACCGTCACCTCGCGCGGCTCGTGCGTGATCACCGGCCGCTCCGACGCCACCCTCAACCGGGGCGGCGTGCGCCTGGGGACCGCCGAGTTCTACGCGGTCGTGGAGGGGTTGCCGGAGGTGGTCGACTCGCTGGTGGTCCACCTGGCCGAGGGCGGGGTCGACGAGCTGGTCCTGTTCGTCGTGCTGGTCGAGGGGCTGCGGCTGGACG
Source organism: Natronosporangium sp. (assembly GCA_035306365.1). Taxonomy (GTDB): domain Bacteria; phylum Actinomycetota; class Actinomycetes; order Mycobacteriales; family Micromonosporaceae; genus Natronosporangium. The sequence goes on from DATGOE010000203.1 coordinate 17,156, forward strand.
ACGCGCTCCGCGGGCGGATCTCGGCCGCGCTGCGGACCGCGCTGTCGCCGCGGCACGTCCCCGACGAGATCATCCAGGTACCGGCGGTGCCCCGCACGCTCAGCGGCAAGAAACTCGAGGTCCCGGTGAAGCGGATCCTGGCCGGGGTGCCGCCGGAACGGGCGGCGGCGGAGGGAGCGCTGGCCAACCCCGGTTCCCTGGCCTCGTTCGCCGAGCTCGCCAGCGAGCGCCGGCGCCGCGGCACGCCCGGGTCGGCCTAGGTCACGGCCGGCCCGGGGCCGGGCCCGCCGGGCGGCGGCGGGGAAGACGGGACGCCTCCGCAGGAGTAGCGGCGCCCCCGGCCGGGAAGACGGAGCGTCGACGGTTACTGACGCTTGGTCGTCGCGCCGCCGTCCCAGTAGATACCGTGAGGGGATCGGGCTTGCGTAGGATGTCTCGCGGTGCCCCGGGCGTCCGGAGCCCGCGCCGCCGACGCGGGTCACCGCCGACAGCAGAAGGAGACGTCACATGTACCTCGCCTACCTTGACCCGGGTACCGGGAGCATGCTCGCCGCCGCGGTGGTCGCCGGCGTCTCGGGTGCCGCGGTCGCGGTCAAGGTGTGGTTCCGCCGGCTCACCCACCGGTTGCGCCGCCGCGAGCCCAGCCAGTCCGAACCGCCGGCCGGTCCGGCCCAGGGCGGCTGACGCCCGCGCCTGTGGTGGAGACCCGGGAACGGGAGCCGGCGTCATTCCGCGATCCGGCCAACGAGGTGTACTACGTCGGCGACGAGGTGCGCCGGGCCATCCGCGGCCGGCGGGCGGTCGCCGACTGGCAGGCCGTGGCGGCCAGCGGGTTCTTCGGCCGTCTGGTGGCCGAGGGCGCGATCTGCGCCACCGAGCAGGTGACCGATGACCCGGCACCCGACCCTGCCGCGGCCGGCGACGCGGACCGGGTCGAGGTGGTCCTCCGGCACGAGCGCGTCCCGTTCATCTCCTACCCGTACGAGTGGACGTTCTCGATGCTGAAGGACGCCGCGGCGGCGCACCTGGACCTGCTGCTCGCCGCGGTCCCCGAGGGGATCATCACCAAGGACGGCACCGCCTACAACCTGCAGTGGCGCGGCACGCAACCGGTGTTCATCGACATCGGCTCGTTCGAGCGGCTGCGCGACGGCGAGCCGTGGGCAGGCTACCGGCAGTTCTGCCAGACCATGCTCTACCCGCTCATGCTGCAGTCCCACCTGGACATCGACTTCCGGCCGTGGCTGCGGGGACAGGTGGAGGGCATCGAGCCGGGGCAGCTGCGGCGCATGTTCACCGGTTCCCGGCGGTGGAAGGCGGGTGTGCTCCGGCACGTCCACCTGCAGCACGCGCTGGAGCGCCGGTACGCCCACGCCAGCGGCAGCCAGATGCGCAGCGACCTGCGCTCGGCCGGCTTCTCCACCGAGCTGGTCCTGGCGACCCTGCGGGGCCTGCGGAAGCTGGTCGACCGGCTGGACTGGCAGCCGGAGACCAGCCACTGGGTCGGCTACCGCGACACGTGCAGCTACTCGGCCGCCGACACGCGGGCCAAGCAGGACTTCGTCGACGGCGCGCTGGCGGCGGCGGGACGGCTGCGGCTCGTGCTCGACCTGGGGGCCAACGACGGCGCGTACGCCCGACTGGCCGCCGAGCGGGCCGACTACGTGGTGGCGGTGGAGGCCGACCACGCGGTGACCGACACGCTCTACCGGAAGCTGCGCGACGAGGGCCAGCGCCGCATCCTGCCGCTGGTCATGGACCTGGCGGACCCGTCGCCGGGCATCGGCTGGCGGGGCCGGGAGCGGGCCGGATTCGACCGGCGTGCGCACGGCGCGGACGCGGTACTCGCCCTCGCGCTGGTGCACCACCTCGCGATCGGCCGGAACGTGCCGCTGCCGGAGGTGCTCGACTGGCTCGGCGCGCTCGGGCGGCACGTGGTCGTGGAGTTCGTCGACCCGGCCGACCCGATGGCGCAGCGGCTGCTGGCCAACAAGCCCGCCGGCCTGTTCGACGACTACCGGGCCGACGTGTTCGAGCGGCTGTTCCGGGAACGGTTCACCGTCACCCGTACCGAGTCGTTGCCCTCCGGGACCCGGACCCTGTACGCGGGGGTCCGCCGTGACTGACCAGGCGACCCCGGACTCCCACCCGGCGCCGCGGCGGCCGCCGGTGGTCGTCGGCGGCCGCCCGTGGCGCGGGGAGCTGGTGGCGTTCCTGGAGCTGTTCGCGTTGTGCGGGTTCGTCGTCGTGCAGCCGATGCTCGCGGTGGTCGGCGGCAGCCCGGACTTCTTCATCTTCCACGGGGTCAGCGGGGCGGAGGTCGCCGTCCTGGTCGCCGTCTTCGCGATCGTGCCCCCGGTGGTGCTGTGGGGGGTCGGGCTGCTGTCGCGGCTGGCCGGTCAGCGGGTACGCGTGGGCACGCACCTGGCCCTGGTGTCCGCGCTCGTGCTGCTGCTGGTGATCGAGGTCGGCAAGCAGCTCACCCCGCTGCGCGGGCTGCTGCTGACCGCGGCGGCCCTGGTGCTGGCCGGCGGGCTGGTCGCGGCCTACCTGCGCTGGGACTGGACGCGCCAGGCGTTGCGGCTGGCCGCGGTCGGTCCGGTGGTGTTCGCGCTGCTGTTCGCGTTCGCCTCCCCCTCCTCGGCCGTGGTGTTCCCGGACCAGCGGTCGGAGGCGGCCCGGCCGGTGACGGTGACCGGACCGAACCCGCCGGTCGTCATGATCGTCCTCGACGAGCTGCCGCTGCTGTCCCTGCTGGACGCGCAGGCGCGGATCGACGCCGAGCGGTACCCCAACTTCGCCCGGCTGGCCGACGACGCCACCTGGTACCGCAACGCCAGCGCGGCCTCCGGGTGGACCCCGTACGCGCTGCCGGCGATGCTCACCGGGGTCTGGCCGCAGCGGCACGTGGCGCCGCACTACTCCCAGTTCCCCGACAACCTGTTCACCCTGGCCGCCGGCGTCTACCGGGTCGAGGCCCACGAGTCCATCGCGCACCTGTGCCCGCCGTGGCAGTGTGGCGACCTGGCCGCGCGGTCCAAGGGCGGGTTGACCTCGGCGTTCCGGGAGGTGAGCCGCCTGGTGGGGGAGCTGGTCTCGCCCACCGACCCCACCCGCAACCCGTACGAGGACTTCGCCGAGCCGACCGTGGCCGAACGCCTGCAGGAGGCGGCCGCCGCCGGCGACCTCGGCCCGGAGTTCCGGTTCGACCAGGTGGGCGCCAACCAGCCGGCCCGCTTCCAGCAGTTCCTCTCCCGGCTGCAGGCGGCCCCGCCCGCCGGCGACGATCGGCCCACGCTGCACTTCCTGCACCTGCTCATGCCCCACACCCCGTGGCGGTACCTGGCCTCGGGCCTGCGGTACGACGCCCCGGTCCTGCCCGTGGACGGGCCGTGGTGGGGGCGCCTGGCGCTGCAGCGGCTGGAGCAGCAGCTGCAGTACACCGACGTGCTGCTCGGCGAGATCCTCGACGAGCTGCAGCGCACCGGCCGTTACGACGAGACTCTGCTGGTCGTCACCGCTGACCACGGCGCCACGCTCACCCCGGGCGAGGCGGGCGTGCGCCAGCTGCGCCAGCACCGCCCGGACGCGCAGGAGCTGGTGTGGGTGCCGCTGTTCATCAAGCGGCCCGGCCAGACCGAGGGGGAGGTCGACGACCGCAACTGGCAGCAGGTCGACCTGCTGCCGACGATGGCCGACCTGATGGGGCTCGCGGTGCCGTGGAAGGTCGACGGCATCTCGTGGGTGCGCGAGCAGCGCACCACCGGGGAGAAGACCTTCGTCAGCGAGCTGGACGACGTGCACGTGCTCGACGGCGCCGGCCTGTTCGCCGAGATGCTCGCCGACCCGGAGGCCATCCCGCCCCTGCCCCCGGCGCCGCTGCCGGAGCTGGTCGGCACCGAGGTCGGCGCCCACCGGGTCGACGACGGGCCCGAGGGTGTCCGGGTGGAGAACCTGGCGGCGTTCCGCGACGTCCGGCCGGCCGACGGCGTGGTGCCGGCGCTGGTGAGCGGCACGCTGCCGGAGGACGTCCCGGACGGGACCCCCGTGGCGATCGCGGTCAACGGGCGCATCGGCGCGGTGGTGCCGGCGGTCGTGGACGGTGGCGGGCACCGGTTCGCCGGCCTGGTCGAGGACGCCACCCTGTTCCGCTCCGGCGAGAACCGCCTCGAGCTGTTCCTCGTGGCACCCGGGCCGGACGGCACGTACCGCCTGCAACGCCTCCACTGACGGCGCGCCGACGGCGCGGGCCGCTAGCGTTGGGCGGCGACGCCGACGGTGACGTCCACCCGCTCGGCGGCCAGCCGGGCGGGCAGCGCCGCGGCGTCGAGGTGGGTGCACAGCACCGCGTGCGCCCCGACCACCAGCGGAGCCAGCAGCCAGTCCAGCGGGTCCGGGCAGGCGTCGACGTCGATGAGCACCCGGGAGCCGGGGGTCACGCCGTGCGCGGCGGCCCGCTCGACCGCCAGGGCGCACAGCTGCGCGTGGGTGAGGCGGGTGGCGGGGTCGTCGGGCCGGACCGCCGCCACCGGGTCGTACCGGTCGCCGTACCCCCGTACCTCGGTGACGTAGTCCCACACGCCGGGCGGCGGGTCCGGCAACGGCCCACCGAGCGGGTCCAGCGCCAGCCCGTACACCTCGACCGGCCCGCCCGCGTACCCGTCGACCCGTCCGGCGGCGGCGAACACCACCGCCGGGGACGGTCCCGGTGCCGGCGCGGGAGCGGTCTGCACCCGCAGCCCGGCGGCCCAGCAGCCGAGCAGCACCGCACCGGTCTGCCAGTGGGGTGGCGCGTCCACCAGGGCGGTGTCGCCGCAGCCCAGCCCGCAGCCCTCCGTGAGGAGGTTGGCGGTCTTGGCCAGCCAGTTGCCCAGGGTGGCGCCGGACAGCTCCACGCGGCCGCCGGCGGCGTCGTCGTACCAGGTCACCACCGGCCGGGCCGGGTCGGTCACGGCGGCCGCGAACGCCTCGGGCACGGTGGCGGGAGGAGACACGCGACCGTTCGACATCAGGGAGACGATACGCCGGGGCGGGGTACGCGGAAACTGGTGTCCGCAGCGTAGGCTGGTGCCGACATCAGGCACCACCTTGAGCAAGGAGTCCCTGTGACCGCCGGTCGCATGCCCCGCGTGCTCGTCGATGCCACGAGTGTCCCGGCCGACCGGGGTGGGGTCGGGCGGTACGTCGACGGGCTGCTCGGCGCGCTCCCTGAGGACGCCGACGTGGTCGTGGCCGCGTTGCGGACGGACGTCGAGCGCTACTCCCGGATGCTCCCCGGCTTCCAGGTGGTGGCGGCACCCGCGGCCGTGGCGCACCGTCCCGCCCGGCTGGCCTGGGAGCAGACCGGCCTGCCGCTGCTGGCGCAGCAGGTGGGGGCGGAGGTGCTCCACTCGCCCTACTACACCTGTCCCCTGCGGGCGACCTGTCCGGTCACGGTCACGGTGCACGACGCCACCTTCTTCACCGAGCCGGAGCACTACGACAAGTCCCGCCGGACGTTCTTCCGCAGCGCCATCCGCACCTCGCTCCGCCGCGCGGCCCGGGTCATCGTCCCCAGCAAGGCCACCCGGGACGAGCTCATCCGGCTGCTGGACGCCGACCCGACCAAGATCGACGTCGCCTACCACGGCGTCGACCAGGAGGCCTTCCATCCACCCAGCGACGAGGAGAAGGCGCGGGTACGGGCACGGCTCGGTCTCGGGCGCCAGGACTACGTCGCCTTCCTCGGCGCGAAGGAACCGCGCAAGAACGTTCCCAACCTCGTCCGGGGCTGGGCGGCGGCGGTCCGGGACCGACCCAACCCGCCGGCCCTGGTGATCGCCGGCGGGCAGGGACACGACGACGAGATCGACTCGGCCGTCGCCGACGTGCCGGCACACCTGCGGGTGGTGCGACCCGGCTACCTGCGCTACGCCGACCTGCCGGGCTATCTCGGCGGTGCCCTCGTGGCGGCGTATCCCTCCTACGGGGAGGGTTTCGGGCTGCCGGTCCTGGAGGCCATGGCCTGCGGCACGCCGGTGCTCACCACGCCCCGGCTGTCCCTGCCCGAGGTGGGGGGCGACGCGGTCGCCTACACCAGCGAGGATCCGGCGCAGATCGCGGTCGACCTGGCCAGCCTGCTCGACGACGAGTCCCGGCGGGCGGCCCTGGCCAAGGCCGGCCTCGACCGGGCCAAGGAGTTCACCTGGGCGTCGAGCGCGGAGGTGCACCTGAACGCCTGGCGGCGGGCCGCCACGGGCTGACCCGGTGACGGTGGCGACCGTCCGGCGCGTCCGGCGCTCGCCGGATGACCCGACGGCGCCGCGTGCCGATGGGATGATGGACCGGTGCTCCACGTGGTCATCCCCGCCGGCGGCAGCGGGACCCGCCTGTGGCCGCTGTCGCGCGCCGGGCGCCCGAAGTTCCTCCTGCCGCTGGTCGGGGGGACCACGCTGCTGCAGCGCACCGCCGAGCGGCTCGGGCCGCTGACGACCCCGGAACGCACCTATGTGGTGACCGGGGAGGGCCACGCCGACGAGGTCTGTCGCCAGCTGCCCGACCTTCCCGGCGACAACCTGCTGGTCGAACCGTCGCCGCGGGACTCCTGCGCGGCGATCGGGCTCGCGGCCGCCGTCATCGCCCGCCGGGCGCCCGGCGCGATGATGGGGTCGTTCGCGGCCGATCACCTCATCACCGGGGCGGAACGGTTCCGTCAGGTGGTGCGGGACGCGGTCACCGGCGCCGAACGCGGGCTGCTCATGACCGTGGGCATCGCCCCGACCCGCCCTGAGACCGGGTACGGCTACCTGCGGTGCGGGCAGCCGCTGGGCGACGGACCCGTGCGGATGGTGGAGGAGTTCACCGAGAAGCCGTCCGGCGAGGTCGCCCGCGCCTACCTGGAGTCGGGGTCGTACCTGTGGAACGCCAGCATCTTCGTCTGGCGGGTGGAGGTGTTCCTGGCGGAGCTGGCGCGGCGGCGTCCGGAGCTGCACGACGGGGTCGTGCGGATCGCCGAGGCGTGGGACACCGGGGCGCGCGGCGAGGTGCTCGCGCGGGTGTGGCCGACGCTGCCGAAGATCTCGGTGGACTACGCGGTCATGGAGCCCGCGGCCGCCGACGGCAGGGTCGGCACCGTGCCCGGCGACTTCGGCTGGTACGACGTGGGGGACTTCAACACCCTGGCGGAGGTGCTGCCCGGTGACGAGGAGGGCAACGTCACCGCCGCGGGCACCGGGTCGGTGCTGTTGCGCGACGCCTCCGGCTCGGTGGTGGTGCCCGGCTCCGGGCGCACGGTGGCCGTGCTCGGGGTCAAGGATCTGGTGATCGTGGACACCCCGGACGCGCTGCTGGTCTGCCCGAGGGACCGCGCGCAGGACGTCAAGCAGCTCGTCGACGAGCTCAGGTCGCGCGGCGAGGGGTGCCTGTAGCCCGGGTCGCCGGTCGGGAGTCCCCGCCGCGGCGTTCCCGCAGTCGGGCGCGCGCGACCGCCAGCGCAGGGGCGACCAGTTCCGCGGTGGCGGGGGCGAGCGGCTGCGGCAGGGCGTCCGGCGCGAACCAGCCGAGGGCCAGTGACTCGGTGCTCAGCCGCTCCACCGCGCCCGGCGGTGCGAGGACCGCGAACCGCACGTCGTAGTGCAGCGACGGGCGGCCGTCGCAGGTGACCGGGTGGATGTCGAGGTCGATGGGGTCCGGGTGGACCGTCAGCCCGTCGATGCCCGACTCCTCGGTGGCCTCCCGCAGCGCGGCCGCCGCCAGACCCGGGTCGCCCGGTTCGCAGTGCCCGCCGAGCTGCACCCACGTACGGAGGCGGCCGTGCAGGCACAGCAGCACCCGGGCGGCGCCGGCGTCGACCACCAGGGCGCTGGCGGTCACGTGGCCGGGACGGTGGGCCCGGGTCACGGTCGCGGGGCCGGTCCGCAGCAGGGCGAGCGTCCGGTCCCGGGCCGCGCCGGCGACCGGGTTGGGCGGGGTCCACCGGGTCACCACCGCCACCGCGTCGGCGTACAGCTCGTGCGGGTCGGCGCCGGGTGCCACCCGCGGCGCCTGGTCCGCGCTCACCGTGGCCCCGGGGCCGGGCGGCCGGCGACGGGCCCGGCCGGGTGGCCGACCGTGACCACCGCCGCGCCCGCGCCGTACGTCACCGACGAGGCCAGACCCTCGGCGGCCAGCGCCGCCCGCAGCCGGTGGACGTCGGCGCCGAGCCGGACAAGGGTGGCCGGGTCGGACGGGTCGGCCACCGTGCACCGCACGGTCGCGCCGGTGGGTGCCGGCGCGAACGTCGCCACCTCGGCCGTGACGGTGGCGACCGCGCGCCGCACCGCCTCCGGGTCGACCGGGCCGGTCAGCTCCCGGACGTCCGGCGGCAGCGCGGCGGCCCGGCGCAGGCCGTCCGCCCGCGCCTCGGCCGTGCCGAGCGGGAACAGGTCGCTGTCCGGGTCGCGGACCAGGCTCGCCACCACCCCGGGCCCGTCCTCGTCGATCACCACCGGCAACCCGCGGACCACCGCCACCGGCACCCGGTCGGTCTTGCCCTTGACCAGGTCGGCGGCTGCCGCCAGCTCGTCGACCACCGCGGTCTGGGTGAGCTGCAGCTGGTTGCCGTACGGGTCGGCGTGGCCCCGGTAGTCCCGGATCGGCTCGATGCCGGCCGCCCCCAGCGCCACGTCGGTCAGCCCGTTGCGCCAGGGCCGCCCCGTGGTGTCGGAGATGACCACGGCCACCCGTACCCCGAGGCGGCGGGCCAGCGCGGCCCGCAGCGCCCGCGCGGACGCGTCCGGGTCCTTGGGCAGGAGGGCGAGCAGATGGGGTTCCACGTTGGAGGCGTCGACCCCGGCGGCGGCCATGACGAACCCGTGGTGGGTGGCGACGATCCGGGTGGCGCCCCGGCTGGCGACCGTACGCGCCGTCTCGGCCGCCACCGCCTCCTGCCGGGCCCGCTCCCGTTCGTCCCGGTCGCCGGAGACGACCATCAGGCGGCCCTCCGCCTTGGAGACGATCTTGCTGGTCACCACGACCACGTCGCCGTCGCACAGCCACGGCGCCGCCGTGGCGATGAGATCGGCGAGGTCGGCTCCGGGCGTCACCTCGCCGATCCCGGTGACGGGCAGGACCTCCACGACCGCCCCCGTCCTACGGTTCCAGGGCGGCCGCGACCATCGCCGCGGTCGCCTCGTCGTCGGTCATCCACAGCGGCACGGCGCGTACCTCCACCCCGTCCACCACGGTGCCGGCGTCGGCGGTGGCGTCCACCAGCCACCGGTCGAGCAGCCCGCCCGCGGAACGGGCGCCGTACAGCCCGGCCACCCCGGCGGCGCTGCACTCCACGCCGACCGCCGCCAGGCAGGCGTCGGCCATGCCCCGCACCGGTGACCCGCCGATGATGGGGGACACGCCGACCACCGGGGCCCGGGCCGACCGCACCGCGTCGCGCACCCCGGGCACGGCCAGGATCGGCGCGATGGACACCACCGGGTTGCTCGGTGCGAGCAGGACAGCGTCGGCCGCCGCGATCGCCTCGACCACCCCGGGCGCCGGCTTGGCGGCGTCCGCGCCGATGAACACGAACCGCCGCGCGGGCAACGCCGCCCGGTGGCGCACCCACCACTCCTGGAAGTGGATCGCCTCCTCGGCCCCGTCGGGGGAGGCGACCACGACGTGCGTCTCCAGCCGGTCGTCGGTGGCCGGCAGGAGCCGCACCCCCGGCTGCCACCGCCGGCACAGCGCCTCGGTGACGGCCGACAGCGGATAGCCGGCGTTGAGCATCGTGGTCCGCACCAGGTGGGTGGCGAGGTCCCGGTCACCGAGGCCGAACCAGTCCGGCCGGGCGCCGTAGGCGCGCAGCTCCTCCAGGACCGTCCAGGTCTCGCCGGCCCGACCCCAGCCGCGCTCCGGGTCGGCGCCCCCACCCAGCCCGTACATGACGCTGTCCAGGTCGGGGCAGACGCGCAGCCCGTGCACGCTGAGGTCGTCGCCGGTGTTGACGATGGCGGTGACCTGCGCGCCGCGGCGCCGGGCGTGGTGGCGCACGCCGCGCAGGAACCGCGCGCCGCCGATCCCGCCGGCCAGCACCACCAGCTGCATCCCACCATCCTCGCCGACCACCTCCCGGTCGTATCGGGCGGGTCTGCGCGTCCCGCGATGCGACCGGGCATACGCTTCCAGGGTGACCGGTCCCGAACCGGCCGGCATGCGGCGCGCGCTGCGCCGCGCCGCCACCGGCCGCACACTCGACGTTGACGAGGCGGCGACCCTGCTGGCCGCCCGCGGAACCGCGCTGGACGACCTGCTCGAGGCGGCGGGGCAGGTACGCGACGCCGGGCTGCGCGACGCCGGGCGGCCCGGGGTGGTGACCTACTCGCGGAAGGTGTTCATCCCGCTGACCCGGCTGTGCCGCGACCGGTGCCACTACTGCACCTTCGCGACGGTGCCGGGCCGGCTGCCCGCGCCGTACCTGGACCGCGACGAGGTCCTGGCGATCGCCCGGGCCGGTGCCGCCGCCGGCTGCAAGGAGGCGTTGTTCACCCTCGGCGACCGGCCCGAGGCGCGGTGGCCGGTGGCGCGGCGGTGGCTGGACGCCCGGGGGTACGCCTCCACACTCGACTACCTGCGGGCGATGGCGATCGCCGTGCTGGAGGAGACCGGGCTGCTGCCCCACCTCAACCCGGGCGTCATGACCTGGGAGGAGCTGCAGCGGCTGCGGCCGGTCGCCCCGAGCATGGGGATGATGCTGGAGACGACCAGCCGGCGGCTGTTCGCCGAACCCGGCGGGTGTCACTACGGGTCGCCGGACAAGGATCCGGAGGTGCGGCTGCGGGTGCTCGACGACGCCGGCCGGGTCGGGGTGCCGTTCACGACCGGGATCCTCATCGGCATCGGCGAGACGCCGGTGGAGCGGGCGGAGTCGCTGTTCGCGATCAGGCAGGTGGCGCGGCGGTACGGCCACATCCAGGAGGTGATCGTCCAGAACTTCCGGGCCAAGCCCGACACCGCGATGCGCGGCATGCCGGACGCGGAGCTGGCGGATCTCGCCGCGACGGTGGCGGTGGCCCGGCTGGTGCTCGGGCCGAGGGCGCGGGTGCAGGCGCCACCCAACCTCATCGACGAGGAGTACGACCTGCTGCTGCGGGCCGGCGTCGACGACTGGGGCGGGATCTCCCCGGTCACCCCGGACCACGTCAACCCGGAGCGGCCCTGGCCGCAGATCGAGGAGCTGGCACGGCGGTGCGCGGCGGCCGGGTTCACGCTGCGGGAGCGCCTGACGGTGTACCCGGAGTACGTGCGCGCCGCCGAGCAGTGGCTGGACCCGCGCCTGCTGCCGCACGTCACGGCCCTGGCCGAGGCGGCCACCGGGTTGGCGGACGAGGCCGCGCGCCCGTGCGGCCGGCCGTGGCAGGAACCCGACGCCCTGCCGGACACGGGCCGGGTGGACCTGCACCGCACGGTCGACACGACCGGCCGCCGCACCGACCGGCGGGGCGACTTCGACCACGTCTACGGCGACTGGTCGCAGGTCGCCGCCGACGCGGTCGCGCCGACGTCGCCGGCCGGCGGCGTCATGGTCAACGTGGGCGGCGGCGATGCCGCGGCCGGGCTGCGGCTGGCGGCCGACGACCCCGCGGCGCTGCTGGAACCGCGCCACGAGGCCGCGGCGCTGGCGCTGTTCGACGCCGACGGGCCGCTGCTCGACCAGCTGTGCCGGCTCGCCGACGAGGTGCGCGCGGACGCGGTCGGCGACGAGGTGACCTACGTCGTCAACCGCAACATCAACTTCACCAACGTGTGCTACGTGGGCTGCCGGTTCTGCGCGTTCGCCCAGCGGGAACGCGACGCGGACGCGTACCGGCTGTCGGTGGAGGAGGTGGCCGAGCGGGCCGCCGAGGCGTGGCGCGCCGGCGCCACCGAGGTGTGCCTGCAGGGCGGGATCGACCCGCGCCTGCCGGTGACCGGCTACGCCGAGATGGTCCGGGCGATCAAGGCCCGGGTGCCCGGGATCCACGTGCACGCGTTCTCGCCCATGGAGGTGGCGACCGCCGCCGCCAAGGCGGGGGTCTCGGTCCGGGAGTGGCTGACCGAGCTGCGCGACGCCGGCCTGGACACCATCCCGGGCACGGCCGCGGAGATCCTCGACGACGAGGTCCGGTGGGTGCTCACCAAGGGGAAGCTGCCGGCCGCGACCTGGGTCGAGGTGATCACCACCGCCCATGAGGTGGGGCTGCGCTCCAGCAGCACGATGATGTACGGCCACGTCGACAACCCCCGGCACTGGCTGGGGCACTTCCGGGTCCTCGCGGGGGTGCAGGACCGCACGGGCGGGTTCACCGAGTTCGTCGCGTTGCCGTTCGTGCACACGAACGCACCGCTCTACCTCGCCGGCGTCGCCCGGCCCGGGCCGACCTGGCGGGAGAACCGGGTGGTGCACGCGATGGCCCGCCTGCTGCTGCACGGCCGCATCCCCCACATCCAGTGCTCCTGGGTGAAGGTCGGCGACGCCGGCGCGGTGCAGCTGCTCCAGGGCGGATGCGACGACCTGGGCGGCACGCTCATGGAGGAGACCATCTCCCGGATGGCCGGGTCGGTGCACGGCTCCGCCCGTACGGTGGCCGAGCTGGAGCGGATCGCGGCCCTCGCCGGACGGCCGGCACGCCAGCGCACCACCACCTACGGCCGGCCCGCCGCGACGGTGGGTGCGGACGCCGGACGGGCGGTCCGGCCGGGCGACGCGCCGACCGCCGCGTAACCCGTTCGGGGGTTGGATCGGTAAGGCAGGTGGCGAGCGGTGTCCGGCCGTGGTCGACGGCGCTCATCCGGACAGCCCCATTTACCAGGTTCTGCTTGACGACGCACGCATGACACGCGTGTAATTTCACTGGGGTTGTTCAGAGGCGGGACGGATACCGCCAATGTGACAAGACGCCTTCCGCGTGGGGGGTTGCGCCGGCCGCGCCGGCGCGTGTGAAGGAGGCAAGATGGAGGGCCGCACCATCGTGGTCGATCTGCTGCGGTACGCGCCGGAGTGGCAGGAACGCGCGCTGTGCTCGCAGACCGACCCGGAGGCGTTCTTTCCGGAGAAGGGGGGCTCCACCAGGGAGGCCAAGCGGATCTGCTCCCGGTGCGAGGTGAGGGCCGAGTGCCTGGAGTACGCGCTCGGCAACGACGAACGGTTCGGCATCTGGGGAGGGCTCTCGGAGCGGGAGCGGCGCCGGCTCAAGCGACGGGCCGCCGCCTGAGCCGGCGTCAGTCCAGGTCGTCCGGGTCGATCCCCAGCAGGTTGGCGACCTGCTCGATCACCACGTCACGGACCAGCTCCGCGAGATCCTCCCGGTCCCTGGCGCGGAACTCCAGCGGCCGGCGGTAGAGGATGATCCGGGGCGGCACGCCGTAGCGGCCGGGCTGCCCGGGCAGCAGGCGCGCCAGCGGCACGTCCCCGTCCTCGAGCACGTCCGACTCGTACACGTCCAGCTCCCCCGGGACGTCCTCGACCGCGAACTCGATCCCCGACAGCTCCCGGGCCCACCGGCGCTCCAGCCCCTCGACCGCGTCGAGGACCAGGTCGTCGAAGATCTCCGCCCGGGTGCGGGCGGCGGGGGCGGTCGCCGGCACCAGCCGGCCGCGCAGGCCCCGCCCGCGGCGGTCCCGCGTGAAGCGGCGCCGAGGGGGTGCCGCCGGCGCCGGCCGCTGGCCAGGAACGGTGTCACGTGTGACCGTCACGGCGCCAGCGTAAACCCCCGGGGACGGCACCGGCGGTTGGCGTGTGGCGGCGTCCGTGACACGCGACGTCCAGGTGACCGTTGAGGCGGTCGTGGCGTGTCTCGCGGGGGATCTCACACCACGGGGACGGGATCGGGGTACGGTGCCGCCGTGAGATCATCGCGCCGCTGTTCCCGCAACGGCTGCGGCCAACCGCCGGTCGCGACGCTGACCTACGTCTACGCGGACTCCACGGCGGTGGTCGGACCCCTGTCGGCCCGCCCCGAGCCGCACACCTACGACCTGTGCCAGGCGCACGCGATGACCCTGACCGCCCCCCGCGGGTGGCACCTGGTCCGCCACGAGGGGGAGTTCCCCCCGCCGGCGGAGGACGACGACCTGGTCGCGATCGTGGAGGCGGTGCGGGAGCACGGCGTGCCACCGGAGGTGCCGCCCCCGCCCCCGCCGCGGCCCGGACGCCCCGCGCCGCACGGCCGTCCGTCCCCGCGCCCGCGTCGCGGACACCTACGGCCGCTGCCGCCGCCGTCCTGAGGCGCCGCGGGTCGTCGCGTCGGCCGGTCCCGGGGCCCCGGCCGCCGGTAGGCTGCGGGCGTGACCGATCTGGGGGACATCGTCAAGGCGTACGACATCCGCGGCACGGTGCCCGACCAGCTCAACGAGCGGGTCGCGCGCGCGTTGGGGACCGCCTTCGTCATGGCGCTGCGGGAGGCGGGCGAGCCGGCGGGGACGGTGGTGCTCGCCCGTGACATGCGGGAGTCCTCACCCGCGTTGGCCGCCGCGTTCGCCGACGGCGTGCGTGCGGCCGGAAGCGCGGTGATCGACGCCGGGCTCGGCTCGACGGACCTGCTCTACTTCGCCTCCGGCAGCCTCGCCCTGCCCGGTGCCATGTTCACCGCCAGCCACAATCCCGCCAACTACAACGGCATCAAGCTCTGCCTGCCGGGGGCCCGGCCGGTCGGCCAGGACAGCGGGCTGGGCCGCATCCGCCAGCTCGCCCAGGAGCTGCTCGACGGCACCGTGCCGCAGCCGGCCGGCGACGCACCGCCACCGGAACAGCGCCCGCTGCTCGCCGATTACGCCGCCCACCTGCGCCGGCTGGTCGACCTGCGTGGCATCCGGCACCTGACGGTGGTGGTGGACGCGGGCAACGGGATGGCTGGCCTCACCGTGCCCGCGGTGCTGGGCGACGCCGTCCTCGACCCGCTGCCGCTGACGATCGTCCCGCTCTACTTCGAGCTCGACGGCACCTTTCCGCACCACGAGGCCAACCCGCTGGACCCGAAGAACCTGGTGGACCTGCAGGAAGCGGTGCGCGAGCACCGGGCGGACATCGGCCTGGCGTTCGACGGCGACGCCGACCGTTGCTTCGTCGTCGACGAGCGGGGTGCGCCGGTGTCACCCTCGGCGATCACCGCCCTCGTGGCAGTACGCGAGCTGCGTCGGCACCCCGGCGCGACGATCATCCACAACCTCATCACCTCCGCGGCCGTGCCGGAGATCATCGCCGAGCACGGCGGCGTCCCGGTGCGTAGCCGGGTGGGCCACTCGTTCATCAAGGAGCGGATGGCCGCCACCGGCGCCGTCTTCGGGGGCGAGCACTCGGCGCACTACTACTTCCGGGACTTCTGGGGGGCGGACACCGGGATGCTCGCCGCCATGCACGTCCTGGCCGCGCTCGGCGAGCAGGAGCGGCCACTGTCGGAGCTGTTGCGCGGGTACGAGCGGTACGTGTCGTCCGGGGAGATCAACTCCCGGGTCTCGGACCCCGCCTCGGTGACCGCCCGGGTCCAGGCCGCCTACGCCGGTCAGCAGCATGACCACACCGACGGGCTGACGGTGCGCTTCGAGGACGGGGCGTGGTTCAACCTCCGCCCCTCCAACACCGAGCCGCTGCTGCGTCTCAACGTCGAGGCGCGGGACGCGGAACGGATGGCGGCGCTGCGGGACGAGGTGCTCGCCCTGGTGCGGGGCTGACCGCGGACCCGGCGACGCGCGGCCGGGGTGGGCGGCCGAGGTGACCGGCGGCGGCCACAGGGGCTGCCGCGGCGGGACCCTGCCGGGCAGCCGCGGTCGAGCGACGGGGTGGCGGGGCACCGCTGCGTTGTGCGGCAGCGGCGGTCCGGGGCCGTGGCGGCTAGGCTGACACCCATGAGTCAGGACCCGCCCACCGACGACCTCCCGGACTGGCTGCTGGAGATCCTCGCCTGCCCGGACACGCACCACGCGCCGCTACGGTACGACCGGGCCGGGCAGACCCTCACCTGCACGCAGTGCCGCCGGGTCTTCCCCATCCGTGACGGGATCCCGGTGTTGCTGCTGGACGAGGCGACGACCGCGGGCGCGTCGTGACCGGTGCGGCGGATGCCGGGCGGGAGCAGCTGCACGGCCACCGCCTGGCGGACGAGGCGTTGCTGGACGATCCGGACGCCATCGCTCGAACCGATCCGGGCGGCCTGCTCCGCGCGGTCGCCTCGGCCGGACCCCAGGTCCGGGAGGCCGCCCAGCTCGCGGCCGAGGCCAACCTCACCCAGCTCGCCGAGGACGGCCGGCCGCGGGCCGTGGTGGTCGCGGGCGTGGGCACGGCGGCCCGCACCGGCGAGGTCCTGGCGACGGTCGCCGGCCCCCGCTGCCCGGTGCCGGTGGTCGCCCACCGCAGCCCCGGTGTCCCGGGTTGGGTCGGCGCCGCCGATGTGGTGATCGCGGTCTCCGCCAGCGGCCACAGTCCGGAGGCACTGGCGGCGGCGGAGGCGGCCGCGCGCCGGGGCGCCCGGCTGGTCGCGGTGGGAGCGCCCCGCACGCCTCTGCAGTCGGTCGCTGAGCGGGCACGGGCACCGTTCGTCGCGGTGCCGCGACGCGCGCCCGCGCGGGCGACCCTGTGGGCGCTCACCGTTCCCGTGCTGCTGGCCGGCCGCGCCCTGGGCATGGTGAAGGTCAACGAGGCGGACCTGGCCGAGACCGCCGCCCGCCTGGACGCCGACGCGGAGCGGTGCCGGCCGACGGCGGAGTCGTTCGTCAACCCGGCCAAGTCGCTGGCGCTGGACCTGGCCGGGGCGATCCCGGTGGTGTGGGGCTCCTCGCCGCTGGCCGGGGTGGCCGCCCACCGGTTCGCCGACATGCTCTCGGCCAACGCCCGCTACCCGGCCGTCGCGGGCAGCCTCGGCGAGGTGGGTCGCGGCCGGATCGGGCTGCTGGACGGCGCCTTCGGCGGCCTGGCCGAGGCCGAGCGTGACATCTTCGCCGACCCCGAGCAGGAGGGACCGGTCCGGCTGCACCTGGTCGTGCTCCGCGACGGCGGGGTGGTCGGGGACGACGAGCCGGCGGGGGAGCCGGCGGCGGTCGAGGACCGGCGCGCCGACGCGGTCGTCGCGCTGGCGCGGCGGCGCGGGGTCCGGTGTACGGTTCTGGTGGCCGACGGTGCCTCACCGCTGGAGCGGTTCGCCTCGCTGGTGGCGGTACCGGACTTCGCGTCGGTCTACCTCGGCCTGGCGCACGGGCTGGACCCGATGGCGGTACCGGCGGTGACGGAGCTGAAGGACGCCCTCGCTCCGCACGACGGCCGGCCGGTGGCGTGACCCGGGCGCGCACAAGCGGAGGAGCGGTATGGAGCTGCTGGAGTGCCCCATCATGGCCTACCCTTGGGGCTCCCGCACGGTGCTCGCCGCGATCCAGGGCCGCCCCACCCCCACCCCCGAGCCGGAGGCCGAGCTGTGGGCGGGAGCCCATCCCGCCGCCCCCTCCCGGCTCGCCGGTGTGCCGCTGAACGACCGGATCGCCGCCGACCCGACGGGGCTGCTCGGGCGGCCCGTCGTCGACCGCTACGGTGCCCGCCTGCCGTACCTGATGAAGCTGCTGGCGGTGGAGGTGAACCTCTCGCTGCAGGTGCACCCGGACCCGGCGCAGGCGGCCAGCGGCTACGCCGCGGAGGAGGCGGCCGGGGTGCCGGTCGACGCCCCGCACCGTCGGTACGTCGACCCGTACGCCAAGCCGGAGCTGCTGGTGGCGGTGACCCGGTTCCGCGCCCTGTGCGGCTTCCGGGACCCGGCGGAGTCGGCGGAGCTGCTGGCCGGCCTCGGCGTGCCCGCGTTGGCGCCGGCGGTCTCGGCGCTGCGAGAACGGGACCTCCGGGCGGCGGTGGCGTCACTGCTGTCGGCCGGGACGGCGCTGGCGGACGGGGTGTCCGCCGCCGTCGAGGGCAGGGGCGGCGAGTACCGGGTGGTGGAGGAGCTGGCCACGCGGCATCCCGGCGATCCCGGGCTGGCGGTGGCGCTGCTGCTCAACCAGGTGGCGCTCGCCCCCGGGGAGGCGGTGTTCATGCCGGCCGGGAACCTGCACGCCTATCTGGGGGGCACCGGTGTGGAGATCATGGCCGCGAGTGACAACGTGCTGCGGGGCGGGCTGACCTCCAAGCACGTCGACGTGGCCGAGCTGCTGAGAGTGCTGAGCTACGAGCCGCTTGCCGAACCCGTGCTGGCGCCGGTGCCGGTGGCCCCGGGAGTGGTGACCTGGCCGGTGCCGGTCGAGGAGTTCGCGTTGCACCGCGTAGCCGTGGGAGACCAGGTGAGGCGGGCCGAGGTCGTCCGGCCCGGCCCGCGGCTGGCCATGTGCCTGCGCGGGGAGGTGTGGGTCGACGACGGGTCACCCGCGCGGCTGCGCGCCGGCCAGGTGGCGTTCGGGGCCCCCGACGGTCCGGCACTGTCGGTGACCGGCGACGGAGAGGTGTACGTCGCCACCGTGGGATGAGCCCGCGGTGCGGGCGCCGGTGGGCGTCGGCGCCGACGAGTTCACCGGACCAGACCGCTTTTCTCCCGAAGGCACTTGACACCCGGGTGGCAGTGTGTAGCGTAATAGCTACGCAGCGTTATCGCGACTGAGGTCCGAGCGATGCGCAGGGGAAACCAAACCGGGGGGATATGCGGGGCGGCTGGCCGGGAGGCCATCCGCCCCGCATTGTGCGCTCAGCCCGGCTCGTGCGCTCAGCCCGACGACGGACGCCTCAGCCGTACGGTCGAGGTCGCCGGTATGCCGCCGCCCCGATGCGCCAGCGTTGGTTAGGGTTGAGTGGTTTCCGCACGTTCCGCACGTCACCTGTGAGGAGCCACCGCCATGAGCAGCGCGCCGTCGCGCATCCTTCCGGACTCCGAGTACAAGGTCGCCGACCTCTCGCTGGCCGGCTTCGGGCGTAAGGAGATCCAGCTCGCCGAGCACGAGATGCCCGGGCTCATGGCCGTGCGGGCCGAGTACGCCGAACAGCAGCCGCTGCGCGGGGCGAGGATCACCGGCTCGTTGCACATGACGGTGCAGACGGCGGTGCTGATCGAGACCCTGGTCGCTCTCGGCGCCGAGGTGCGCTGGGCGTCGTGCAACATCTTCTCGACCCAGGACCACGCCGCCGCCGCGGTCGTCGTCGGCCCTCACGGCACCCCCGAGGCGCCCTCGGGTGTGCCGGTGTTCGCGTGGAAGGGCGAGACCCTCGCTGAGTACTGGTGGTGCACCGAGCGGGCCCTGCGGTGGCCGGGCGGGGGCGGCCCGAACATGATCCTGGACGACGGCGGCGACGCCACGCTCTACGTCCACAAGGGCGTGGAGTTCGAGCGGCTCGGGGCGGTGCCGCCGGCGGAGACGGCCGACTCCGAGGACTTCGCGGTCATCCTGGAGCGGATGCGGCTGTCGCTGGCCGAGGACCCGCAGCGGTGGACCCGGCTGGCCGCCGGCATCAAGGGCGTCACCGAGGAGACCACCACCGGCGTGCACCGGCTGTACGAGATGCAGCGCGCCGGCACCCTGCTGTTCCCGGCGATCAACGTCAACGACTCCGTCACCAAGTCCAAGTTCGACAACAGGTACGGGTGCCGGCACTCGCTCATCGACGGGATCAACCGGGCCACCGACGTGCTCATCGGCGGCAAGGTGGCGGTGGTGTGCGGCTACGGCGACGTGGGGAAGGGGTGTGCCGAAGCGCTGCGCGGCCAGGGCGCCCGGGTGATCGTCACCGAGATCGACCCGATCTGCGCCCTGCAGGCGGCGATGGACGGCTACCAGGTGACGACCCTGGAGGAGGTCGTCTCCACCGCCGACATCTTCATCACCGCCACCGGATGCCGGGACGTGATCACGGTGGAGCACATGGCGGCCATGAAGCACCAGGCGATCGTGGGCAACATCGGGCACTTCGACCACGAGATCGACATGGCCGGACTGGCGCGCTACGAGGGCGTCCGGAAGGTCAACATCAAGCCCCAGGTCGACGAGTGGATCTTCCCCGACGGTCACTCGGTGATCATCCTGTCCGAGGGGCGGCTGCTGAACCTCGGCAACGCCACCGGCCATCCGAGCTTCGTCATGTCGAACTCGTTCACCAACCAGGTGATCGCCCAGATCGAGCTGTTCACCCGCGCGGAGCAGTACCCGCTCGGGGTCCACACCCTGCCCAAGCACCTCGACGAGAAGGTGGCGCGGCTGCACCTGGACGCGCTGGGCGTCAAGCTCACCCAGCTCACCAAGGAGCAGGCGGCCTACCTCGGGGTGCCCGTGGAGGGCCCGTTCAAGTCCGACCACTACCGGTACTGAGCTGCCACCGGTCCGCGGCGCGCCCACCCGGTCGCGGGGCGCGCGGCGCCGCGCCGGGGCCGCATCCGCGCCGTGAGCAGCGAGCCCGCGCCGCGTCATCCGGCGTGCGGTGTGACGGCCGGGACACGTAACCGTAACGGTTAGATCAGGGCCGCCCGGTGGCGCCAACCTTCACGGCCGCCGAGACCCTCTCCCTCCGCGTAACACCCGTCCGGGTCCATCCACCCGGGCGGGCGGCCACGAGGGCTCGACTCCGGGCCTCGAGCCAGCGGAGGAAGAGAATGGCGAACAAGTTGAGCAGGAACCTCACCGCGCTGTTCGCGGTCGGGCTGGCGGGCGTCCTCGCGCTCACGGCGTGTAGCGGCGGGGACGACTCCGGCGGCAACCGCCCGAGCAACCTCGGCCTCGAGGACTGCGACGAGCAACCGACACCTGCAACAGCGGTGACCGGGCGCAGGGCGGCGAGATCATCTGGATGCTCAACCAGGGCCACGACAGTGTGCAGAACCTCCTGCGGGTCGAGGGCAACTCGACCTACCTGAACCAGATGTTGGAGGGCATCCTGCCCGAGGTCGGGTCGTTCACGCCCAGCGGTGAGGGACCTGGAACCTCGACCTGCTGGAGGGCCCGGCCGAGCTCGTCAGCGAGGAGCCGATGACGGTCGTCTACCGTGTCCGTGACGCGGCGGTCTGGAGCGACGGCGACCCGATCGACCTCGACGACGCGATCTGGACCTGGTACCACAACAGCGGGAACGATGACCACTGCGTCGGCTGCGACCCGGCGTCGACGAGCCTGTGGAACGCCGTCGCCAGCATCGAGGGGTCGGACAACGACAAGACGATCACGATCACCTACGAGGACGGGTACGCCAATCCGGAGTGGTACGCGCTGGGCCTGATCAGCTTCCCGGCGCACGTGGCCGAGGCGCAGGGCTTCGACTGGCAGAACGACCCGGAGGCGATGGCCGAGTCCTCGGAGTACTTCATGGAGACGGTGCCCGAGTGGTCCAACGGGCCGTACCTGGTGGAGATCTGGCGGGCCGATGAGCGGCAGGAGCTGGTGCCGAACCCGGAGTGGTACGGCGAGGTCCAGCCGACCCTGGACCGCCTGATCAAGATCGTGATGTCCGACCAGTCGGCATGGGTGCCGGCGATTGAGAACAACGAGATCCACGGTGGCGCCCCCGCCTCGTTCACCCCGGACGGGTACGAGCGGATGGACCGGGTGCAGGGTGTGCAGGTCGCGGTCGGCTCCGCCGGCGCGGTCTGGGAGCACGTGGACGTCAACCTGGAGGCG